>JBEKAJ010000347.1:0-25077 GCA_050018295.1 Occallatibacter sp.
GTCGCCGTCCATGGCAAGAATAAAGTCGCCCGAGGCGTGGTCAAAGCCGGCAGCCAGGGCCGAGGTCTGGCCGAAGTTGCGCCGGAGCTTGACGACCATGACGCGGCTGTCAACGGCGGCAACCTCCTCCAGGAGCTTGTACGTGCGGTCGCTTGACCCATCGTCGACGAAAATCAGCTCAAAAGATTCGTCCGCCTGTTCCATAACTTGCTTGAGCCGTGCATACAGGATGGTTACGTTCTCTTCCTCGTTGTGGAAGGGAACAACAATCGAATATTTGGCCATCTTAATTCCTTTGAAACGAGTTCGATTTGCTTGTGTGGGCCCCGGCTGCTGCTTCACCCCATCGAACAGGCTTAGCGTATCTTCACGAGACAGCGCGGGGGCCGCCCATATACGGCTTCTCCAGCCCTGCACACATCTTCAGCGCGTGTCGATCAGGAAGCCTAAACCTGTTCGGCTTCGGCTGGCTGATTCGTGCTGAGTGAATTCGATATGCGCATGCCAGCACTAGATGAACCGTATGCTCTGGCTCGTGTCATTTCGCGATCCCCCCGGAATTTCGACGCAGCAATGAAATTCTCCAGGGCGTCGGCGTTCCAGCGGCGGAGGATACTGTTGACGAGAAGCCGAAGATCGGACAGAAACGTGGCGCGTTCCATGTAATCGGCGTCAAGTTTCCGTTTGGCGGGCAGCACCACGGCGTGGTAGAAGGCATCCAACTGATCTTTGGGCAGGCGGCCGAGAATCATTTCTTCACAGGCAAAGACGATCGTCGCCATGCCGGTGATTCCCGGGCGGCAAGGAAGATCGGAGATAACATGTTCCGGCAGCTTGGGACGGGGACCTACCAAGCTCATTTGCCCAAGCAACACGTTTGCAAGCTGGGGCAGCTCATCCAACTTCCAACGGCGCAAAAAGGGACCTACCGGCGTAAAGCGCTGATTGTCCGAGGTGGTGATGGGATGATGCGCCTTTTCGGCAACGTACACCATGGAGCGGAACTTAAATATGGTGAAGGCCCGACCGTGACGGCCCATGCGCTCCTGCATGAACAAGGCTGGGCCTCTCGACGTCAGGCGCACCGCTGCGGCGATCACCAGCAACATTGGGACCAGAACAGGCAGCGCCAAGAGCACGCATGCGCAGTCGAAGAATCGCTTTGCTGCTGAGCGCGACCATGGGCTCAGCTCTTTCCAGCCCGGGCAGAACGTGAGACGATTCGAAATCCGAAGATCCCCTCGCCCCCCGAAAGCATCCTCTGTGTCTTCGGGAGACGCGGCTAGACGAATCTTTCTCAAGGATTGAACCCGCGCCTGCCCCTTGATCCCATCCGTCCCTTCGGAAGTAGCGTGTGGCAAAAATGAATTCGGATCCACAGGATCGAGAACATGATCCAACAACGACACTGTAGTCAATCTCGCCCCCCCTAAAATGTGATCAATGTCAACTTCGCAAAGGCGCTAAGGATTGGAACACACTTCCATCCCTGCGAAGTTGCGGTGGCTCAAGCGAGTTCACCGTTTCTTCATCCGTAATGCCTTGCGATGACAACAAGTCACTTTCCGCTCCGACAATCGTTCGGTTTAGACTACACGTTCGGGCAGAATGAAACAACCGCAGATAAGGGAAAACTTCCAACACTATAGCATGATCCTGTTGATTGCGTATGAAAGACCACGTTTCCACTTTTGCAAAAGACGAAAATGGTGAGAGTAGAGCTCGTTCGTGAGAATCAGATTAAAACAGGCCGTCTCATGGTTGTATGTGATTCAAATCACGATCAGGAGTGGAACCAAGAAAGTAATGGGGTGGAAGACACGGGACGGCCATTCTGCATGGTCCTTGGTCAAAGATTCGAAAGAAAGCTTCGCCAAAAGGTATTCAATCGGTTAACTATTGAGATATCGAGCTCTTACGATCTACCCACAGGAGAGTCCGGGACATCCCAGAGTTCCAAGAATTTCATCCCTCGATGATTCGAAGCCGCAGGTAGAACCTCGATCCGCCGGGTGAATTGACGAAGAAAGTGCCCAGAGCGGAACATCCAACTCATTCCTCCCTGCCTACCTCAAACTGAAGGCCCGATCTCTGCAACTCCATTCGACTTCCGAAACAAATCTTCGCAATTGGGAGCCGTTCTCTCATCGGTGTGGCGAGGATGTCCTCCAAAGCGGCGCCGCATCGGGACGCCATCTGCTTCGTGCAGATTTGCCGCACATTTCATAACTCGAACTAGGACATCTTTGGAAATTGAGTGCAGTTTCCTGAGATCATGCCGGGCCATCGTTCGTGGCGCGCCTCCCACGACGACTTGCACGAACCCGAGAAAGCAAAGATCGCTTGCATACGGGCCTGGGATCGTTCGGCCGGAACAGACGTCACTGTTCGTCACGTTAAGGGTGCTGCCAGGGCACTCCATGACAGTGTTTCCGAGAATGTTATAAACTCCAGACATATGCATTCGCCACAGCGCGGAAGGAGTAACGGCGGCCGAATTTCTATCGTTCGGCAGTTCAGTTTCTTCGTCCTGTCCTGCTCGCTTGCGAACGCGCAATCCGCGCAAACTCCGGGCGGAATAGACTGTTCAGACCCCTTGCTTGCAAGCACAGTGGAATGTTCGAGCCAGTCGCAGCAAAGCACCGCACCGCAAGCGCCGCTTGGAACACTGGGAGGAAATAGCATTCCGTCGGGGAGTTCTGCAACCAGCCCTCCCGCGCTTCCATCATCCAATTACTCGGACATTGAGCAATATTCCCACCGAGCCGCACCGCAGCCGGTACCATTTCCGCCCGAGCCCCTGACTGAATTCCAGAAGTTCGTGGCCTCGACCACAGGCCTGGTTCTGCCCATCTACGGAGCTAACCTTTTCCGCAGCATCCCTTCGACCTTTGCGCCGGTCGACATGGCGCCGGTGCCGCCCGATTACGTGGTTGGACCAGGCGACGAGTTGCGTATCCGTACTTGGGGGCAGGTGAGCCTGTCGGCTAATGTTCGCGTGGACCGGTCTGGTGAGATCTACATGCCCCAAGTGGGACAGGTGCACGTAGCGGGCCTGAAATTCTCAGAGCTGGACGCGCATCTGCGCGAAGCCGTGGGCCGCGTCTACCACAACTTCGATCTCGCCGTGGACATGGGCCAGATACGTGCCATCCAGGTCTACGTGTCAGGAGAGGCGCGGCGGCCGGGCGTTTACACGGTCAGCTCGTTGAGCACGCTGGTGGACGCGCTGTTCGCGAGCGGCGGTCCTTCGATCGAAGGTTCGATGCGCGCAATCGAGTTGCGCCGCGAAGGCGCGGTAGTGACCTCCTTCGACCTCTACGATCTGCTCATCCGGGGCGACAAGACGAAGGATGCCAAGCTGTTGTCTGGAGACGTCATCTTTATTCCTTCGGTGGGCCCTCAAGCCGCACTTTTCGGTAGTGTGCGTAATCCAGCCGTCTATGAGCTGCGACCTGGGGAATCGCTGGCTGCCGCTCTGGCCGAAGCCGGAGGTGTTTCCGCCGTGGCCGCTGAGGCTCGAGTCTCGATCGAGCGCATTGACGAACATCGCGACCGGCAAGCGATGGAAGTGGCTTACGACGCGTCAGGCTTGGCGACACTGTTGGCCGACGGCGACATGGTCCGTGTGTACTCGATCGTTCCCAAGTACGAGAAGACAGTCATCCTCAGGGGAAACACGGCAAATCCCGGCCGCTTTGCCTGGCACGAGGGAATGCGCGTGAGCGATCTGATTCCCGACAAGGAATCACTCCTGACGCGGGATTATTGGTGGCGGCGGGCACAGATGGGTCTGCCAGCGCCGGAGTTTGAACCGGTTCCCGGGTTCGCGAATCAGCGCCAACCCTCGGAAAACCAACCCGTAACCCTTCCGCGACCTGTGCAGCAACAGGGGGTGAACGGGCTGAATCCGACTGGTCTGGAAGGAGTCCAGCCCGGCTCCGGGCAGGACCAGTACGGTTTGCAGCAGGGCCAACCAGGATTCGGTCAGAACCCGGCACTTAACGCGCAACAGCGCGCGGGTAGCGCTCCGTTGGCAACCTCCTCGGTTGCCGGTTCAAGCCAAGTGGCTCTTCCTGCGCAGCGGACGCAAGTGCAATTGCCAGCTCCCGAAATCGACTGGGATTACGCAGTCATCGAGCGGCTCAATCCGGAAACTTTGAAGACCGTGCTGATCCCGTTCGACCTCGGCAAACTAGTGCTGCAACATGATGCCTCACAGAATCTGGAACTGCGGCCGGAAGACGTAGTCTCCATTTTTTCCGCCGCCGACATCACCGTTCCCGTGGCGGAGCAGACGAAGCTCGTCCGCTTGGAGGGCGAATTCGCGCATGCTGGCGTGTATTCGGCCCAGCCCGGTGAGACATTGCGCCAACTTCTCGAACGCGCCGGAGGGTTAACGCCTAATGCGTACCTCTATGGATCGGAGTTCACGCGCTTATCGGCGCGCGCCGTGCAGCAGACCAGAATTGACGAATATGTACAGAGCCTGACCGTCGGGGCTCAACGGAATCTTATGGCGCTGGCGTCCTCGCCGGCTGCAGCTTCGCCACAGGGCTTGGCAAGCGGCACTGCGGTGCAGGGTAGCGAACAGGGCCTCCTGGCCAGCCTGCGGCAAATCCGCGCTACGGGCCGGATCGTGTTTGCGTTGCGGCCCGACAGCAGCGGCGTCGACAGTCTACCGAATATCACCCTGGAGGACGGAGACCGTTTTGTCGTCCCGCACGTTCCCGCCACAGTCAACGTCGTCGGCGCAGTCTACGATCAAAACTCCTTCCTCTTCGCGGCGCACATGCGAGTGGGCACGTATTTGCGGCTCGCCGGAGGCCCTAATAAGGACGCCGACCGCCGCCGTGAATTCATCATCCGTGCCGACGGAGAGGTGGCGAGCCACGACACGAGCAAGGGTTCGTGGGGGGACGAATTCAACAATCTGCGCATCTATCCCGGCGATACGATCGTAGTTCCGGAAAAACTCCCGAAACAGTCCGCGCTTTACGGTGTAATGAACTGGTCGCAGATGTTCTCCCAATTCGCTTTGGGCGCCGCAGCAATAGACGTCATTCATTAGCAGTCAGCGGAGTCCGTCTCCTGTAAAATGCAGATGGGTTCGCGCTGAGATTTGATCGTCCGGCAGGAACAGATGGCCACGGATATTCCAGTTTCCGATTTGAAAGAGCACGTTGAGATTGCTTCCGCCCCTCTCGCTGTCGAGCAGATCATGGAGGAGGAAGATAAAACCTCACTGCTCGATCTTCTCATCGTGCTGGTCGAGCGGAAACGCACCATCCTCTGGGTTACCGCAGGATTTGCAATTGTATCGATCATCGTCTCTCTGCTTCTGCCCATACGTTACACGGCAACGGTGATGCTGCTGCCCCCGCAGCAGAACTCTTCCTTGGGTGCCCAACTGGCCTCGCAACTCGGCTCGATGGGTGGAGTGGCCGCGTTGGCCACCGGCGGCAGTCTGCTAAAGAACCCTAACGACATGTATGTGGCCATGCTCAAGAGCCGCACCGTCAAGGACGCGATGGTGGAGCACTTTGGCCTGATGCAGGAGTACCACGAACGGTATCTCTCCGATGCGCGCAAGAAATTTGAGCACTATACGGACGTGGATGGCAGCGGCAAGGATGGCCTGATCCACATCTCGGTCGAAGACCACGATCCGCGGCGCGCCGCCGATCTTGCCAACGGCTATGTTGATCAGTTCCGCGATCTGTCTCAACATCTGGCCATCACCGAGGCTGGGCAGCGCAGGGTGTTCTTTGAGCAGCAACTCAAGCAAGCGAATCAGAACTTGGGAGACGCCGAAGAAGCTCTGAAGGAGACGGAGCAAAAGACCGGATTGATCCAGCTCGATAGCCAGGTGCGCGCGCTGATCGAATCTGCCGCTGCGCTGCGCGCGCAGATCACGACCAAGGAGGTGCAGATTCAGGGCATGCAGACCTATGCCACCGGCGAGAATGCGCAACTGGTCGAGGCACAGCAGGAGTTAGACAGCCTGCGGGCACAGTTGGCCAAGCTGGGAGGGGGTGGCGACGCCACCGGTGGAATCATTGTTCCCAAGGGCCAGATGACCCAGGCGGGGATGGAATACGTTCGCAGGCTGCGCGACGTCAAATACTACGAAACCATCTTCGACATCCTCGCTCGGCAGTTCGAGCTAGCCAAGCTTGATGAAGCCAAGGAAGGCGCACTCATCCAGGTCGTCGATCCTGCCGTTCCGCCGGATAAGCGGTCTTTCCCAAAACGCGGACTCATCGTCATTGCCACTACCGTCGTGGGCTTCTTCGTCGCAATCTTCGTTGTCCTGTTCCAGGCAGGGCTCCGTCACCTGAGGACAAATCCAGAAGCAAACATCAAACTGACCTTTCTGAAGAGCGCCCTGGCCTTCAGGAAACCGGCGGCAGCTGTTCGCTCCAGCGGAAACCTATCCTGAACGCCGTGGTCCAATCACTAATCCAACTGTTGCGGAGTGAGATTCTGGCCCTCCGAACCAGCTCGCTTGCGCGCAATGCGGGCTGGATGCTTGTCGGACAAGGCGTCAGTCTGTTATTGCAGGCCGCGTTCTTCGTTCTGCTTGCGCGGTTGCTTGGCGTCAGAGAGTACGGGGTGTTCGCAGGCGCTTTCGCTTTTGTTGGAATTGCGATGCCATACAGTACGCTGGGTTCCGGGCTCTTGTTCATGCGGTATGTCTCTGCCCGGCCAAGTACCTACGCCGTCTACTGGGGAAACATCCTTCTCTCGACCGTCGTGACCGGAACGGCATTGACGGGCGTACTTTATTATGTGGCCCCTCACCTGCTGAATCCCGCCAGTGCCTCCATTGTGATTCTGGTCGCGATGGGAAATTGTGTCTTTAGTCAGCTGGTGGCGAGTATGGGCTTTGTCTTTCAGACATTTGAACGACTGCAAATGACTGCGGCGATCAATATACTGACGAACAGCCTGCGTCTTGTCACAGTGGGAATCATGGCGGCTTTGCTGCCGCATGCTAGCGCAAGACAATGGGCCTTGGCATCGATGTATATTTCTATTTTCGCGGCGATCGTGGGCTTTCTGGTCGTTACCAGACGCTTTGGCCGGCCAAAATTTGTGCCAAGAATGCTGCTGTCGCACACATTGGAGGGATTAGGCTTTTCGCTGGGTTGGTCAGCACAGTCCGTTTATAACGACATTGACAAAACTTTGCTGAGCCACTACGGAATGAATTTCCAAAATGGGGTCTATACCATGGCCTACCGGATTGTAGACGTCGCCACCATCCCCGTTACGGCTGTGGATGCAGCAGCCCTCCCGCGCTACTTCCAAGGACGCGACAAGGACGTTCTCAGTGTGCCCCCATTGGGATTCCGGTTGGCGAGGAGGGCGGCGCTGATTGGGCTGCTTATGTCAGGGGGGCTCTTCGTCGCAGCTCCATTGATTCCGCATCTGGTTGGCCACGGCTTCACGGACAGCATCCTGGCGCTGCGCTGGCTGTGCCTGCTACCAGCGATGCGCGGCATACATCAACTCACCGGCAGTGCGATTACCGGCATGGGATTCCAACGCTTCCGGACAGTGGCTCAGTTTTCTGCGGCAGGCTTGAACCTTGCGTTGAATCTCTGGCTTATACCGCGACACGGATGGCTCGGTGCGGCGTGGGCGAGCATCGCAACCGATGGCTTGTTGGCAATCGTGAACTCGCTCATCCTTGGAAGGTTATCAAAAAGCCTTTGAAGGGCACACAGATGATTGATCTTGCAGTCGCATACCGCATCTATCCCGAGGTATCAAAGTCGCCTGCATTCTTTTCGGCGGACAAGTTCAGGCTTTCGAAAATGTGCCTTGATTCATTTAGAGGGGCGCTGGGCGGATTACGCGTAAAAGTCTGGGCACTTCTGGACGGTTGCCCGCTAGAATACGAAGAGTTATTGCGCGAGACCTTCTCGGGCTATGACCTCGAAATTCTATCCCTGAATAAGATTGGCAATCTCGCCACTTTTTCTCTCCAGATCGACCTCCTGAGAGGTCAGATGGAAGCTTCCCATGTGTATTTCGCGGAGGATGACTATTTTTATTTTCCAGATGCACTGGAGAAAATGGTCGTCTTCATGAGGGAGAACCGAGACGTCGATTTCGTTACGCCCTACGACCATCCGGACAGCTACCGCACCTCGTCGCGTTTTGAGCGACATCTGGTCCGACCTCATGGAGACCGCTACTGGCGCACCGCAAGCTCCACCTGCCTCACTTTTCTCACATCCAGAGAAAACTTGATACGCACTGCTTCCATGTTTAAGACTTACAGCGCGGGCAATATGGATTGCTCTCTCTGGCTGGCTCTCACGCAGGGGCTTGCCCTTGCAAACCCCCGAATACACTGCTACGATCTGCTGCGCGCGAAGATTTGGGCCAAGACTTGGATGTGGGGCGCCAAGAGAATTCTGTTGGGGAGACAGTATCGGTTATGGGTGCCTCTACCCACACTTGCAACGCACATGGAGTCGACTTGCCTGGCCCCATTGATTGACTGGCAGAATGAATTTCTGCATGCTCAGAATTCTGCACCGAGAGAGTTGACTTAGGCCGCTGCGGAAAATGCCGAAAGTTTACATCATCGTTTTGAACTGGAACGGCTGGCGGGATACGATCGAGTGTCTCGAGTCGGTTTTGCGGCTAGACTATGATCACTTCCGGGTCATGGTCTGCGACAACGCCTCAGAAGACGATTCGTTGGACCGGATCGCAGATTGGGCTGGCGGAAGTCTTGCAGCCGGCTGCTCCAATCCTGCACTGCAGAGGCTCACCTTTCCTCCGTACCCCAAACCAATTTCGTTTCTCAGGATCGGGCAGGGAGACCGGGTTTCTTTGGAATCGCGAAGCGAGATGCTGTTTCTGGTGCAAACCGGCGCCAACCTTGGCTTCGCCGGCGGCAACAACGTGGGACTACGCCTGGCCCTTGGCGGTGGAGATCTCGATTATGCCTGGTTGCTGAACAACGATACGGTCGTTGAGCCGGGAGCCCTTTCGAGTCTGGTGGCAGCGATGCAAATGCGCCCAGATGTTGGATTATGTGGATCCACCTTGTTGTACTACCACTCGCCGCGAACCGTGCAGGCCCTCGGCGGATCGATCTACAATCGCTGGACGGCCCGCGTGGGGCATATCGGACTCGGGCTTGATATTGATGACGCCCCGCCGCACCACGTAGTGGAATGCCGGATGAAGTACGTGGTCGGCGCATCCATGTTCGTCCGTAATTCTTTCTTGGAACAGATCGGCCTGCTGGACGAGCGCTACTTTCTCTACTTCGAAGAGATAGATTGGGCGAAAAGGGCAAAAGGACTCTTCGGACTGGCATATTGTCCAGGCAGTATTGTGTATCACAAAGAAGGCGCAAGCATTGGAACTTCGGACTTAAAGGGGAAGCAGCGCAGCGAACTGAGCGAACGGTTTGCGTCACGGAATCGGGTTCTGTTCACGAGAATCCACTATCCGGCTGCGCTCGCAACAGTGATTTTTGCAATGCTGCTGAGTGCCTTGCATCGACTTCTTACCGGACAGATCAGAAGCTTTGCCATGCTAGTGGAAGGAATAAGTTCTGGATTATACGTGCGGAAAAACACCGCCACCCATTCTACGGCATCAAAAGGAGGCGCAGTCCTCGTGCGCTGACCTCGGCGAGAACGAGTGCTACTCCACGAGGCATCACGCAATCACCCTTTTCGCCACGCTGCGACATAGGTCCCTGTCGGCACGCGGACAGAATTGATTTCGATATCGACGGGCAGACGCCTCGATAATATAATCATTGTCGTGGGCCACTGCGCCTGACAACTTGCCTTGCGTTCATCCTTCGATTGAAAGAGATTTGACTCAGCCGATAATCCTCCAGATCACAAGGTATAATGTCTACGGTCTTTTATTGCGCGGACGACAGTGTAGGTGAACCGTGAGACTTAACGACTACGAAGAGAGAAACGATCTGTTGCTCGACTGGATATTAGAGACCACACAGAGAGGTTGTTCGATCCTCGATGTGGGTGCAAACGATGGTACCTTCTGTTACGGGATGCATCGCATTGCACGACACGCAGGTTGCCTAGCCGGCGTTGATCCCGACAGAAAGATGCTGGAACGGAACCCATTCATTTCTGTACGCTATTTCTCAACTCTTGAGGACGCTAAGATAGCCTCCGAATCCTTTGATATTCTCTACTCTTTCTTTGTGCTCGAGCACGTTGCCGATGAAGCGCGTTTCATGGAAGCGGCTTCGCGCGTACTGAAGCCGGGGGGGCAGTTTTTCTTCATCACTCCTAATGGGCATCACTATTTTTCCATCTTGGCTTCGCTTTTCGCTAAATTGGGAATTCAGAGACGCATTCTCGGTCTGGTAAGAACCAAAGAACTCATTGACTCGTATCATTACCCGGCGGTGTACCATCTTAACCGTCCCAAAGACATTGAACGGATTGGCAGGAAATACGGATTCCATCAGTTTGAATATCGCTACTGCGAACGATTCATTGAATTATCGACTTACTTTCCTGGCCCGACCAAGGTCTTTCCGTGGTTGTGGGAGAAGATGGTTGAGGCTAGCAGGCAGGAAACTCTGCTCGTCAATCTGATGGGGCGGATGATCAAAGGGCCTTAGTTCTTTCAAGAGAACCCCAAAGAGTTGACCTTGCCCGCACAAAGCGCTCCCATTAGTGCGCTGTTTTAATAGCAAAAGCGAAGATCGCGAAGGGAGAACGGGGAAAGTCAGCCTCCTTAATCAAGAAGAGGAGATCTTGCGACTATCGTGGAGAATACTTACTGCTATTCAGGAAGAGCGGCAAGAACATGAACGATTAAGCAGGAGCGTCCGAATGTTGGAATATGCGGATCCACCCTGTTGTGCTAACGTTCGCTGCGCACCGCGCAGGCCTTCGGGGGACCGGTCTACCATCGTTGGACGGGCCGTCTCGGGCTTATCGGACTCGGTCCTGATTTTGGGGACGCTCCTCCACGCCAAGAGGTGGAATGCCGGATGAAGTATGTGGCGGGAGCGTCGACGCTGGTTAGCCGGTCGTTTTGGGAACAGATTGGCCTTATAAATCAGCAGTATTTTCTTTCTCTTGGGGAAATCGATTGGGCAGCGAGTGCCAACGGTAAGTTTTCGATCTCGCACTGCCCTGGAAGTATCGTGTACGACAACGAGGGATCGACCAGCGAGAGCACGGAAGTGACGCAGAAGTGGAGCTCCCTGACTGAGTTTTATGCGACACAAAGCAGAGTTTTCTTTACCCAAATCCACTATCCGGAAGCACTGGGAACGGTTTGCGCTGCACTCGCACTGAGTTCCTTTCACAGATTACTCCAAGGGCATTGGCGTAATTACTGTACACTGTTGCCCAGGTGTGCCCAGGTCTTATCTTCCAAGAACGCCTCAACCTCCCGCGCGGATGGTCATCTCAATGCGTCTTAGAATGCCGAGGCATACTATCTGGCGGTGGCTACTGCTATGGACGGTAGCCGGTTATATAGTTTTCTGCCTATCGCTCTTTGTTATCTATGTGAGACCTTCCTTTCTTGGCGGCAATCATTTGAGAATCGGTGCGGACTCTGACACCTATCTGGTTGCCGCAGGAGTTATGCATGACAATAGCGCTAATTCCGAAGCTGTTGCGCTTGTTTCGTTCAGTGGAAATTTCCTCGGCCCTGTACTGATTGCAAGATTGATTCCGAGCCTAACAGGGATAGCTTTAATTAATCTTATGTTTTTCTTGATCTGCCTGTGGATCGTAGACACTTTGCCGGGAGTAAATACAGGATTGTTCTTCTGGGCAATGGTTCTGAATCCTCTGACGACTCCAAGCCTGCTTACCCTCAACAAGGAAGTGCTATCGTTTCTGTCGATAATACTTTTCATCAAGTATATTGCCAACGCTAACCGATCTTGGCTGCTACTGTTGGCCGTCCTGTTGACATCAATGATGGCAAGATGGGAACAGATGATAGTAATCGTCCTGTTTCTGGTGCTTGAGCACCGCTGGTCACCTCTTCGCGGGAGACATTGGCTAACGTTGTTCTTGATGATAGTCGGGATTACGCTCCTTTATCCCGTCCTTGTCAATACAGCAATTGTCAATGTTGCGGCCCTCATTGGGGTTGCTGAGGGCGGCAACGTGATGCCCCGGTTAAATGATATTCAGGCTCAATACGGATTTCCGCTCATTGTACTGCCGAAGATATTGCTTAACATGTGGGGAGAGGTCCTGCGCCCGACCTACTTTTGGACAGACTACCTAAAGGGCGATTTCACAGACATACAAAACTTCTTTGCGATTCCCTTTCATTGTGTGGCCATGTTTGTGGTGTGCATGATCTTTTTTTTTAGGAGAAAGCTGGATATGAGAAAACAGTCTGTCTATTGGATAGCGATTTATTTAGTGGCTACGGCCGCGACACCGTTTTTCCAGCCCCGCTACCAGTTTCCGGTGTATGTGATACTTTGTCTGGAGATCTGCGGCTTCGCCTCGCCGCTAGCGGTTGCCAGAATCGGTTCGGCAAAAGGGGATGCGGCTAATACAACACGAAGCGTCGCTGCAGAGGAGCTGATATTCAATGAAAACTCTTTGCGTGAATGGAAAATTCCTCTCACAGCCAACGACCGGCGTACAGCGTTACGCTGCCGGCGTCATTCAGGCCTGGGATGAAGACCTGGATTGTGGGCGGATCGATCGCTCCGCATATTCAATTCGGCTCATTACGCCGAAGACCGACAGGCCAATTCCTCAGTTCAAGCGAATCGTTGTTGTTCCTTCCGTTTGCGGTGGCAGACTCTGGGAACAAGTAGAACTGCCTCTGCGGAGCGCGGGCGGTGTGCTTTTCAGCCCCTACGCCGCGGCCCCAGTTTTCAAGAGCCGACATATCGTCACCATCCACGATGCGGGGGTCGCGGCAACTCCGGAACAGTATTCGCCAACGTTTAGCCGATACTATGGGGCGGTTTATCGGTACCTAGGGAAATCTTGTATTGCACTGTTTACGGTGTCTAACTTCTCGAAGCAAGAACTTCACAAATACTTCTCGATTCCACTCGAAAGGATGACAGTGATTCCGCCTGGATGCGACCACCTCCTTAAGGTTCAACCTAGTCCGGACATCTTGAACCGATTCGGTCTAGAACCCGGCAGGTTCGCTTTGGGTGTAAGCTCGCAGAGCTCGATCAAAAACTTCGACGGTTTGGCGCGTGCCTGGAAGCTGCTTGGTCGCCCCGAATTGAAGCTCGCGATTGCGGGCAGGGCAAACAGCCGAGTGTTCCAGAACGGGGCAGGCGACCTCGACAGAAGCGTCGTGTGGTTAGGTTATGTCTCTGACGGGGAGCTTCGCGCCTTATATGGAAATGCGATTATTTTCGTATATCCATCGTTCTATGAGGGCTTCGGAATTCCGCCAGTGGAAGCGATGACCTGCGGGTGTCCGGTCTTGGTCGCGCGCAGTTCGGCCCTGCCCGAGTCGTGCGGCGATGCGGCTTTGTATTGCGACCCATCAAGTCCTGAGGATATCGCAGGGAAAATTGCCTCCGTGCTGGACAATCCGCAATTGGCCCAAGCCCTACGTGTGCGCGGAAAGCTGCGAGCTGCGCAGTTTACAATTCAGGAGACCGCATCGCGGCTGTGGTCTGAAGTACATAAGTATCTGTGAGTCTTCATGGAAAGCGATCAGGTTAGCGCGTCCATCTTCCTTTGTATCACCGGGATGCTAGAGGTCGTTAGTATGAAATCCAGAGTTCTGGGTTGGCTCACAATGGAGGTCCGTCTTGCTTCAGAAAGTTAGTGCCAGTATTGTTCTTTACAATCACAGTGCACAGGATGTCGGCCCGCTGTTCGAAGGACTCGCGAGAGATGCTACGTTGTCGGAATGGGTGGTTGTAAATAATGGCGGCTCTCACGATGCCTGCGCTGTTGCCGAGTCGCTGGGGGCCCTCTGCCTGTCTCCAGGCCGCAATCTCGGCTATGGTGCTGCTCATAATCTTGCATTGCGCTCGCTTGCCGCTATTGCGGCACCCTACCACCTTATTCTGAATCCAGACATTCAATTGCCAAGCGGGGCGCTCGCCGAACTCGGAGCGGTGATGGATTCAATGCCACAAGTCGGCCTTCTGATGCCGCGCGTCCTCTATCCCGATGGTTCCACGCAATACCTTTGCAAGCTGCTGCCTACGCCACTCGATCTTGTGCTGAGGCGATTCGCCGTCGGGCCCGTCCGGTGGTTCTTTGACAAGCGCATGACCCGCTACGACATGAAGAATAGTGATTATTCCCGCCCCTTGTATGTCCCTTGTCTGTCGGGTTGCTTTATGTTTGCTCGTCGTTCGGTTCTGGAGTCCATCGGTGGATTCGACGAACGCTTTTTCCTCTATATGGAGGATACTGACCTTTGCCGGCGCATCGGCGACGCCTCACGGCTATTGTTCTGGCCATGGACTACTGTCACTCATCGTTACGCCCAAGGATCGTACAGAAGCTTCTCTCTACTGCGCCTTCACATGCAGGCCGCAATTGCATATTTCAATAAGTGGGGCTGGTGGCGCGATCCCGTTCGCGATGCCAGAAATCTTGCAGGTTTCATGGAAGCCGATATAGAATCTGTACTGACGAAGAGGGCGTCCTACGATAGTTGAACTCCCTGTCCTGCCAGTTGCAGGATTATCATATTGAGGATGGCTTCCCAAGGAGCTAACTTGATTCCGACGCAATTTACAGAGCCGGTTCCGCAAATCTGGACAGGGATTTAAGTGTGGACTGGGCTTATCCAGTTCTTGGCCTGGACGACTACCCGATGTGTAACTCCGCCGCGGCAAAACTCCCAATACACATCAATTTGATGACTGGTGACACGGCCCTGCTTTTGATCGTCGTGCTGCACGACTACGTTCGACGCTTGGTCCTGGTCAAGCATCTGCTGGTAGATTTCGCGCACTAGGAGTTCGTAGTCCTTGCTCTTCACGGAGATAGGATACGGCAAAAACCGAGGTCGAGGCATAGGCCAGGGGCCCGATCTTAGTGCAGGTCAGGGGCAGTCCGGCCCTGATTCTTTGTTGCTGACAGATCGCAGAACCGCTCGTTGGCGCAGACTAGTCCGCTGAAGTCTTAGCTGCAATTAGCATGCAGCCTTTTGCACGAGGACATTCGTCAAAGGGTTGAGGAAAGTTCCTCGCAGGGAGGGAGTCCGATCCAAAAGCATCAGGTACCCCCCGAACACCTTCCCGAGAATGCCCCTTGCCGCAACAGAAGTGCCAGTGTAGTACTTCATGGGCGACAGGGGCGTTAATTGGTTGCCAGTGAAATATTTGGCCATGTCTGAATAGGAAGTCAGGAAATGATCAAATGGACCATGAATTCGGACACCCATAAAATTTGGGCTGTGGCCAGGGTCGAGCGGGAACAGACGATTGGGAGTGGCCACGTTGAGATAGCCTTCTGGCTTTGTCATCCGCAGGAGGTTAGCGAGGAATTGTTTCCGTCGCGCCTTGTAGTTGGGCTGAAGGTTCATGCTGTCGTCGATCACTCCGATATGCTCAAGCACCTGATGACACATGACGAAGTCGAAGAAGTTCTCAGGGAACGGAAAATCGTCATCGATGCAGCGCACAAGGTGATCGGCGCATTGCCGTTTAGACCAAAAAAGGCAGCGGCTCCCGCAGTCCGTTCCCCATGCGTCGTATCCCAAACTTCGAAGGATATCTACGTCGATTCCCACGCCACATCCTACAGAAAGAACACGAACCGCAGAGCTTTGAGGGTTGTGGTAAAGGCTAGCGAGAAGCGGCACAGAGAACTCATTGATGAAGCGCGTGTTGATTTGCTCGTCGTGGGAATAGTAGTCATAATCGCCGCTTTCGAATGCTTTCAGCGCGCGTTTATGATCATGGTCTGGAAAGTTTGCACCGTTGACCCAAAGTGTTCCGAAAGAGTCGATGCTCATTGGCAGGTTGCAGAAAGAGCAGCGATCATCGCTTATCTCCAACCTAGATTTGCAACGTGGACATATGAAGACGAACGGACTCCCATTCACATGAAATCTCCGAAGCGGCAAAAGCATTGTTCTTGATTCAACAGAATCGCACACCCAGCCCAAGGTCCGCCAGTGAGTAACGCGGTTGGGTAACCGCTTCGGTGCCTGAGAGAGGAAGCAAGATGCAAATCTTTTACTCCGGAATCTCCATTTTGCTTTCCCGGTGACGAGAGAATATACCCCCGAGTGCCCGGCTCACCTTCATTTTCGCATTCGTTCCTACGGCAAAGACCCTGTCGTGCCCCGCAGTTCCTCTGCCCAGGCCCAAAAAGCCATCATTTGCCTGATTTCGAATCCATTGTACGGACACCTCCCCCGTCAACAATAGCCAGTAGTGGCGGGCATGTTTTACCAGTCGTCCGCCGGTCTTCACCAACCGCTGCTGCAAGCTGGTCAACGACCACGTTTCGATTCCCTTTGGCAGCACCAAGCGCCGCCACAAATTCCCCAGGTTGTAGGCCAGCAGACTTAGCGCGAGCCGCACCTCGTTCGACCGGAACCGGTGGCAGCTCAGCCGGGTCATCTTTACCGCCTGCTTCGCCTCGTTGATCCACTGCTCGGCCGTGCCGCGCTTGTTATAGAACCGTACTACCGCCCGGTTCGGCATCTCCAGATTGGTGACGATGAACCCGATGTGCGGGAACAACTCCCCGGCATGATGTTCGACCTTCGCTACTACTCGCCGTGCCATCGTCCAACTGGCGTCCTTGTCGAGAAAGCTCTTGTACCACATGATCGGTTTGTGACTTGGACGCCCCACCGGGCGCGGCAGCAGTTCGGCCACATCCCGTTCCAGGTTCTCATTGGCCGGAATGCGGATGGCATATTTCACGCCCCGCTCTTCCAGCGCCTCATAAATCTCCGGCTTGGCAAAGGCGTCGTCGGCGCGAAACACCACCTCCTTGCCCAGTTTCTGTTGCCGCTCAATCTCCGGCAGCAGAAGTTCTTCCCAGCCATCGGCACTGTGCACATTGCCGGAACGGAGCTTGGCAGCCAGAAAGTCGCCGTCCCGGTTGAACAGCAACAGAGGATGGTAGCAGGTTGACTCGAAATGCCCGTTGTAGGCGCTCCGCTCTTGCTCTCCGCACGCCGGAATCTTCGTCGAATCCATGTCCAGGACTGTGCGGTACCCTGAATCCAGCGCCTCCGCCTTCGCGATCAATGCTCGGCTCAGGCCCGCCAGCCCGGCGAAGTTCGCGTCCTCAGCCAGCATCTTGGTCTCGAAACTCTGCAACCGCGAAGTGAGAGCGGCGCCTCGATCCCAGACCTTTTCGGAACTGAGCTGCATCCTTCCATTTAGTCCACCGGAAATGAGAGTTCTCCGATAGATTGGGCCCGTGATGCCCTGATGAGGAAGACTTCAGATGCGGAAGATCCGATACACAGAAGAGCAGATTGTGGGGAATCTGAAAGAGTCAGAAGTGGGTCTGGCGTCGGCGGAACAGTGCCGCAAGAACGGCATCAGGGAGCAGACGTTCTGCCGCTGGAAGGCGAAGCGCGGCGGTCTGGAAGTGAGCGAGGCGCAACGGCTGCGGCACCTGGAGGAAGAGAACCGCAAGCTGAAACAGCTAGCCGCCGAGCAGGCACTGGACATCATCGGCTTCAAGGCAGTGGGCTACCGGACGCCGCAGGAATTCGCAGCTAAACTCAAACCCGAGTGCTCTCACTTACCCGGACTAAGCGACTGGGGCAGCTCAATCCAACATCAATCTTCCTTTTGATCTCAGTCAGCGGGCTCGTTGTTGCGGCAAAGAACCAACAGATGAAATCCAACTTGCCCTGCAGTATTTTCAGCCTTTGCATAGTCGTCGCACCTTCACTCCTAAAAACAGAGCGGATGAGGATCAACAGTGGACAAACTCGTTCGGCCGGAGAATCGTGGCAGGATAGCGTTGTACCGGGTGGCAGAATTGATTGTATCCAGCATCGGCATTGGCCTACTTTGCAAAATGGTAGGTCAGCCCCAAATTCGCATTCATTACGTCGAGGCCAGGGTTGACTGGCACGATAAAGCCGTTCGAAAAATGAAAATCGCTGAATAAGCCCAGGCGCAGATCGAATCGATTCGTCAGCCTGGTTTGCATGCCGATAGCAGACTGCAAGCTAAGGTTCACATAGGTGGCCTCCTGCGAGGGCACCTTTTGGGAAAAGACGAGCAACCCGCCCTTGGCGGTCAGGAAGGGCTTTATGGTCTTGTGGTCCCGCCAAATCATGCGAAAGCCTATCGGCGAAAACCCGACCCCAGGCACGGTCTTCCGGGCGGTTGTCGTTGGAGTGCCCCATATATCGGATGTATCCGCTGTGCGCAGAAGAACCAGTGGAAGAAACTCCGCCACGTAGTCGACCCGTGCCCTCAGGAAGTAGCCCCAGGAATGACGGTCGTACTCGAACCCACCTGTATATAGCTTGCAGCCTGACCCGCTGGCGAAGATTTTGTAATGACCGTAGGAAGCCAACCCCTCCACAGTGAGTTCGCTCTCAATCGGCTGCCTGGGAGGGGGCGTCACCCCGGTCTCCGTCTCTGCCGACGTGTCCGCTACTACCGCTGTCACCGTCTCCCTGGAGTGCGCGAGTTGGGGTGCAAGAAGGCAGAGCGTGGCCACAATGGAAAGGCAGTTGGAGTGATAGTTTCCGGCGAACCAATGCGCACTCTTCCGCTGGGCGAATATAGGTTCACAAGCTCGATTGTTCGGCATGGTTCACCCGGTTAGTTGAACTGGAAGGGCCTTTCTCCGCATTGACTTGCTCCAAGTTAACCAGCCTTGAGCGGTTTTGCAAGGCCAAACACGGCCTCAGTGTCCAAAGGACAGAGCGATACCGGGCCCGTCCGCGGAATCAGTCTACCCGGATGCTGGGCGTCAACTCACGGCTGAGGGAATCGCATGAACAGACGCTGCCTAACCGCAGCCAATCAACAGGGTGCTGGAGAAGCCGGCAAACTGGAAGTCATCTGGATGCCTCATCCCAACTGCTGAGTCATAGTTCCTCACAAGCGGCGCTTTCGCCCACTTCATACCGCCGATCCTAGAACTGCCAGACCAATCCACTGGAGATGCGGCCGAAATTGGTGGGCAGGCCGGGGATCCGGTATGGGATTAATAAAGGTGCGGTCTCGAGGGCGAAATAGGAGTATTGATAGCCGCCTTCCACTCGGAAAGCGATGTGCCGCCTGAGAGCGGTGTCCAGGCCGCCGCCGGTAAGGAATGAAAACGAGGCGGTTTGGCCGATTGCACCGTTGGCCGCCCAACTTTGGTTCGCGCCGCCGACTCCCGCCAATCCCTCCACAAAAACGGATTCTCTGTCCATACGCCAGGTGTATTGCCCACCGCCCATGATGAAGTAGGGGTGTTGCGGCGCGCCCAAATTGGTCCCTCTGTATGCGGCGACGTCGATCTTGAAACGCAAGCTGTGCCAAGACGGAAAGGCCACGCCGGCATCAAATCCGTTCAGCGGCCGGTGGGATCCGGTCACTCCATCGAGGGAGTTGGAGAGGTAAGAATAGCCGCCGTAGATCTGATAGCGCGCCGGGGCCTCTTTTTGGGCGTGGAGCGTGGACGACAGGCACAGCAATGCGATCAGGGCAAAGAGACGAGACGGCATTCAGGGCCTCCGGTTATGCAATCTCTCCATATTATCTGGTCGGTTTCCCCCTGTTCCTCCGCGCAGATCGATTCAACGAGATCCTTAGCTGTAGTTGTAGCTGTCAAAGCACCCAATACTCACAGAGATCAACAAGAGCAGGCCGATACGCGCTGAGCATTTCAATCAAAAGCACTGATCTTCTACAGATTTCAATAAGGTTCAATGAATTGTTTAATCTCCTTTGGGAGCAGAGGGTCAGGGGTTCGAATCCCTCCGCCCCGACCAGTATTTTCAATAGCTTATGGGACATGTTGATTCTGTAGTCTGTTGAGAGTTGCGGGTTCTTGGTGCTATCGCAGTTACAGAACTGCATTTGCCATCCGACTTTGAGCAGATGCCTTATTTGCGGTTAGTAATCTCAATAAGTTAAGGCGGTTTGAGAGTCTCCAACCCTCTGCCGGTAGAGCAGATGTGCTGGAACATTCCCGCATCAGCCAGTAGGGGAAGGCCTCACTTTGCCGAAAAGCGGTTGGAGCGACAACCGGCTGGTATCTGGATCGTTCTTGGCGCCCAATCCGTTTTATCGGGAATCATTTCGGCGATTGACAACAATTGAGATCGGAACGCGAGCTTCGGTTCAGTTTCTCGCACGACTAACTTTTGTGTACCGATTGGCGGTCTCGATATTGACCTCCTGATTACATTAAACTGGGCGGCCCGGGGTTGCGGTGTAAGTAGCAAACTTGCAAAGGAGATTGTCGACTTAGCGCAACATGGTCAATGGTCCGCACACAGGTAGACCCTTGCTCCGCGATACACCGCCCTCAGCAAGCACCGTGTTTATGGAATTGAGCAACCTCGAAACCGGTGTCGAGATTCCCTGATCCTCGGTCCAGGATCAACCAAATCCTTTTGGATAAACCATCGCATCGCAGTTTACAGAGGTTCTTCTCAAGACCCCGGTTAGGAAGGCGCATATAGCGGCATGTTGCGTACGCGCAAGCGAGAGCCGGCCACAGACGGGCGGCAGCTCACCGCACTTCATATACTGTCATCGACTCCGCCGGCTCTTCGATATGCAGCTTTCCGCCGCCCACAACCGGCGTGGTTCCCATCGCCGGGGCCATTGCCTGAAACTCCGTACACTCAGAAAGCGCTGTCCCTTCCACCGGCAGCTCCAGAGATTCACTGCGTCTTGCCTTGTTTACGATAATGAGCAGCCGCTCCTGCGATGGATCGGACGAATGACCGGACGAACATCCTCCCTCTTCTGGCGCGCGAACAAATGCGAACACATCATTGTCGGCGAAAAGATCTTGTTCGAGGCCTGTTTTGAGCGCCGGATGCGACGCCCGCAACGCCAGCATTCCTGAGGTCCAGGCGAAGATCTGCTGCTCGGTGGTCGTGCGGCCCGCCCTGGTAAAGGCGTTGTGCGTGTCCCCTGGAAAGCCGCCGGGAAAGTCCCGCCGGTTATCGGGATCATTGCCTCCCTCCATGCCAATCTCGTCTCCGGAATAAAGCTCCGGCATTCCGCGCAATGTGGCCAACAGGCCCAGCGCCAGGTTCAGCCGGGGCACGGAACCGCCAGCCTCCGTAAGAAAGCGCGTGGTATCGTGATTGCCGATAAACGGGACCAGCCGCTCGGGGTGCGGATAGAGAGCGTCCTGACGCAGAATGGTGGCCAGTTCGGTCATCGGTTTGTCGTGGGCAAGAACGTCACGCAGCGCAAAGAAGACGGGGAAGTCGAAAGGTGTGTACAGCCCTGTATCGATGCCTTGGTGTGCCACTCCTCCCGCGAAGTACGAAGTGACTTCGGGATCACCATTGAAGATCTCGCCCACAGTCGTCAGGTGCGGATACACGCTGTTCAGCGTGGCGTGGTAATCATGCCAGAAGGCGCGGTCAACGTAAGGAAACGTATCCAACCGGATGCCGTCGAGGTTGGCCGTTTCAACCCACCACAGCGCATTTTGAATTAAGTAGCGAGCCACGAGCGGATTTTCCTGGTTCAGGTCAGGCATGTCGTCCGTGAACCAGCCGTCTGTGATGTTGCGCCATGCCTGGGGTGGAGCGTGCGGGTCCAGCAGCTGATAAAAGTCGTTCTTCACGGCACTATGATGCTCGAGCGTGCCGTGCAACCAGCCAGGTGCGGGAGGATCAAGCACCCACGGATGCTTGACCCCGATGTGGTTGGGCACCAGATCGATCACCAGCTTCATGCCACGCGCGTGCAGCGCATCGGACAGATGCTGGTAGTCTGCAAGCGTACCGAAATGCGGATCAACCGCGTAAAGGTCAGTAGCGGCATAGCCGTGATAGGCCACTGGCATTGCGTCGTTGGAAGCGACGGGCGTGGTCCACACCGCCGTTACGCCCAGTTGCTTGAGATAATCCAGATGCTGCTCGATGCCGGCAAGGTCTCCGCCGTGCCAGCCGCGAGCCGAGGCGCGATTGTCGCCGGCGGGATCGCTGGCCGCGTTCCCGTCGGCGAAGCGATCGGTCATGATCAGGTAAAGCACGTCGGCAGAGGAGAAGCCGCTGTGGCCATCGGCTTGGTGCGAGCGTTCGGCCAGCACATAAGAGCGGCGCGACTGACCCTGATCGTTGCTTGCCGTAATCCACATGGTTTGTGGCGCGGCAAATCTGGTTTCAAGCCACAGAAAGGCCCAGTGGCCGTTTTCCGAAGCCTGTGTGCGATTCAGAGTCACGCCAGTACCGCTCAACGTGAAGCGCGCATGGTTCAGTCCCTCGCCATGAACGAGGAGCATCGGGTCGGGCAGGCCGGCCCACCAGCCTGGCGGGTCAATCTTGTCAATACGCGGGCCGCTGGCGCTACATGGACCGCTTGCGCCTTGCGCCGGAGAGCAAGCCGACGACTCTTGCCCCGAAGCCCAAAGACCGCAGGCGAGCACAAAGACAGCAATGACGACTAGCCGCCTGGCGGGCTTCATTGCAGCACCTTTCGTTCCTGCAGAAGGTATCGGCGTCGCGCTGGGCGCTTAACCGTGAAGCGAGAGGTATTCCTGCGCCACGGCGGCATGAAGCCGCCATGGCGCGTTGAATCCAACAGCGCGATCAGAAGGTGAATCGAGCCGCCAACTGAATCTCACGGTTGCTGTAAACCTGCGTGCCTTCAATCTGGCCGAAGTTCCCACCGGTAAGGTTGGAATTCGGGTTGGTGAATTCCGCTGTGTTGAAGAGGTTGAAAGCATCCCCGTGCAATTCCAGCGTGTATCTCTCAGCCAAGTGAAGGTTCTTCTGTAGGCTGAAATTGACCACACGATATCCAGGCCCGTAGACCTGGTTGCGACCCAGGGTTCCGAGGCGTGTATAGGTAGTGGCGCCTGATACGCTGCCCGTAACCACGGGAGGATTGGCGAACGAGGTCGGATCGAACCAATGGCCCGAGATGCTCTTGGGATACTTGATGGACGCAACCAGGTCGGGACGGTTTCCGGGTGCGTCTGTTCCTGTCTCGAGGTCGGTCGGCGTGCCTGACTGAACCAGGGCGGTCAAGCTGGTCTGCCAGCCGCCAATCAGCCAGTCCATAGGGACCGAGGCACTGCCGCCAAACTGCTGGCCACGGCCGAAGGGCAGGAGATAGAGGATGGATGAACTGAACACCTGGCGCTGGTCCTGACTGGAGTTGCCATAGCCCGCTCGCGGATCGTAATAAAGAGCCGCACTTTGACCCTGGAATGCTCCCGGCGAGTCGTCCAGCGTGTGCGACCACGCGTAGGAACCGGTCGCGGTCAGCCCTGTGGTCATGCGGTGTTCCACGTGCAGTTGCAGGCCGTTGTAGTTCGAGATGCCGTTGTAGTTGTTGTAGTTGATGCTTCCCAGGGTCGGGAAGTTCTGAATGCCCGAGACGAACTGGTTAATGTTGTACGGGTAGTAGGTCGACAGGTTGGTACCACTCGTTCCAACGTAAGCGATGTTCACAACGTTGTTCGTTCCGAACTGGTGCTCCAACTGCAGGTTCCACTCTTCCACTGTGCTGGTCTTGTTATGGGTGTTAACGGCGATCATGCTGGTGCCGGCCGGCGGCTTGGCGGGATTGAAGTTCGGGTACCCGCGGGCAGGAAGAGCGATCCCGGTGTCGCCGGTAGCACTGTAAGCGACCGTGCTCGGGGAGGTATAGCCCTTGCAATTGTAGCCGCCGTCCCACGCCATCGGTGTCGGCGATGTCGAGAGCTGGCCGGTGAACGTGGTGCAGTAGCCGTTGGTGGCAAGATAGTCGTTGCTTCCGCCAAAGGGCGGCTGCTCACCTAGCTGGTTGTCGATGCCGCCGTAATCGAGGTAGTAAAAGATCCCGAATCCGCCGCGGACCACGGTCTTTCCATCACCCTTCAGGTCATAGTTAAATCCCACGCGCGGGCCGAAGTTGTGATAATCCTGCGCAATGATGCTGCGCGCTACGCCGTTCTGGCCCGCGATCATCACCGTACCGGTATCCACGTTGAAGGCCGACTGCTGGTTGTGCGCCTCGTACGGACGCGAGAGATAGTCCCAGCGCATGCCGTAGTTCAGCGTCAGGTTACGGGTCACGCGCCAGTCGTCCTGTGCGAACAGGCCGTCTTCCTGGCCGATATTGGCGAAGTAGCCGGACTGCGAGCCGATCTCGTATTGATCCATGCCTCCCGCCAACAGTTCGGAAACCTCATAGCCGGTGAAGTCCACCGTGCCCTCGTCGATCCAGAAGTAACCCTTGCCCTCCTGCGGGTTGAAGAACTCCACCTGGCGGCGGATGAAGGTCCCGCCGTATTTGAGCGTGTGGTTTCCATGCTCCATACTCAGCGAATCGGTTACTTCATAGGTATTCTGAGGAACCGCGTAGAGGCCATAGTCGCCCGTGTACTCGAGGTTGCCTTTCCATCCTCCGATCAGCGCCCCACCGGTGGTTTCCTGGTTGATGTTAGCGTTCACAATGCCGAGATTCTTCGACACGTAGTCGCCATACATCGGTGGTTGGTAGCCGTAATTGTCGCGGTTATAGGCGATGTGCGCTTCATTCACGACGCTGGACGAAAAGATGTGGGTGTAACCAAGGTCATAGCCGCGCGCATGGGTGGGATTGGTGCCGGTTCCGCCGCCCGCGGGAAGATTCTGGAACTCCGAAGTCTTGCTATTGACGGAATTGTCGTAGCTGAAGCGGATGAACGCCATATCATTGCGCGTCGCGTTCCAGTCGATCCTGCCATCGAAGGTGTTGTACTTGTTGTTTTCCGACTGCTGGTCGAGGTAATTGTTGATGTAGCGATCCGTGCGCGACGGCGCCGGGAACGCATTGAGGTAGTTGACGGCTGCCGGGTTCAGACGGCTCGATGGAATGATGTTCGCGCCGCCAGAGTTGAACTGAGTAGGCGGCGGACCTGTCTTGGTAGTGGGGCAGGTGGTGGGATCGAAGATCAAACCAGGGCTGGTCTCGCCGGCATAGGGGTTGCCTGT
>JBEKAJ010000348.1:0-25927 GCA_050018295.1 Occallatibacter sp.
GGCTCGGTCGTCATTCATGCGAATGGCGTCATCATGGGCGGCCCGTTCACGGGACACTGGCGCTTAGTGAGCGCCGCGCAGCGCAAATACACCTTCACATGGCCTGAAGCGATTGACACAATTACCATTACGCCCAACCAACGCTCGTTGAGCGGAAGCAATCAATATGGGTATCCGATTGCAGCCGCGCGGATCGCAGGCTCGATCGGACTCGCGGGCTCCTGGAACATGTCGAATAACGTTCCCTTGCTCGTATTCCCGAATGGTACTTTCACCGCCGCAACGCTCAAAGGAACCTGGCAAACTGTCGATGCCTCGCGAGGGATCTACACGCTCACCTGGCCAGATCCGGTCGATAGCGTCAAACTGTCCGCCGACGGTCAAACGATCTCCGGAGCGAATCAGTACGGCGTGGCTACCTCAGGCACAAGAACGAAGCCCTGTCCAGGAGCGTAAAGCTGCCGCAACCGGCGAAGTTCAGGCCCGCTGCGGACTCTGACTCAATCCGGCCGCACTTGAAGCTGGATCGAGCTCATTTTGTAGGGGATTGGGACCAGCTCGGAAGCCAAGGTCCTTTGGATTGGTTGCGGGGGCTGGATTTGAACCAGCGACCTTTGGGTTATGAGCCGTCAGGATTTGCCCGAATTACCCATCCATAACTGAAATAAAATGCACGATAAATGCTTTATTATCATGCACATCCAAGCAGCATCATCTCATCCTCATTGTCATCAACCACTTGCTGCGTAAAACTCTGCGTAAAAGCCTTCGACAACTCCTTGCCAAATGCCGAGGCAACTTTGGCATCCTCTTCCCCGACCGCATGGGTGTAGTGAAGAGTCATTGGCTCCTCACTGTGACCAAGACGATTCAAGCGAGTCGCCATTGGTGCATTCATCCGGTCAAGTTCTGTCGCGGCACCATGTCGAAGTCCATGGAGAGCGGTGCCTTTGACCTTGATGCCAAGTTTCTCCAACAACGGATTCAGCTTCCGCTTGACGAGGTTCTCCGGGTGCAATCTCTTCCCCTTCGGCGAAAGAAACAGTGGTTCGGCAGCAGAACGGCTCTCAATCAAAGGCCGCAAAGCCTCGCACAATTCCACGCTGATGGTGAAGACCCTTGGCCTCCGTGCTTTGGTGCATTTGACCACGGAGGCGACCCGGTTTCGACGCACCGTCACTTGACGTGCAACCAGATTGATGTGGCCTACATCGAGACCACAGACCTCGCCCCGTCGAACGTGAAGTTCAAATGCCAGCCACCATATTAGGTTGTATGGGAATTCGGACTCAGCGATTAGTTCTTTGGCCACGTCCATCTCATACGCGGGCCGCTTTGCTTTGGCCTCTTCCTTGTCCCAATACGGTAACCGCAAATGGGCGGGAAATTCCGCTCTTGTGAACCTCCAATCAAGTGCATGTTGCCATGCGCTTCGTAGAGACCCCACACGGTTTTTGATGGTCTTAGGGTCAGCCTTCTTTAGGCCGTTGCCGGTGTGCCATTGAGTGATAATCGTCTGAACTACACCCGCGTTGATTTCCTTCATGGGCATCGAGAGCGATTCTCCGCCTCGTTGGAAACGAAGAGCCGCCTTCCATGCCTTGAACTCACTCTTCAACGAAGATTGCGTAGTGGGCGACATCGTAGGCACAACATCCTTCTGGTACTTCGCGGCAAACTCTTCAAAGTTTCCGAGACGAGATGGACAATACGTTTCATCCTTTACGCCGGATTCCTTTAGGATTCTGTCGCGTTCGCGTTTTGCTAGGGATTTTGTTGGGAACTCTGCCTTTGGGATGGACTTTGAGCGGTGATGGCGAATGATTTTGCCGTCCTGCTCCTCGTCCTCCTTCCAGCGGATTTCCCAAGCATTTCCCCTGTCCCTGATGCTCCCTTCTTGGTATCGCCGACGAGCCATGGTTCCTGCTTTCCACGGCGTCGATGACTCTGCCCCAAATTCTAATAGTCGGGCCTCCATCTTTCATATCCGTTCCCGGTGCTTCCTTGATTTGCGGCGGATGTCCACCGCTGTGAAAGCATCGGAACTTGACCCCACGGGTGCTGAGCAGTGACCGCAAAGAGCGGAGTCGATAGATAGGTTTTGACATGCGATACTCCGAATCTTTGGGCAGCAGCCCTGATACTCTGGCTTCCGCCGAGCCCCCTCTCCTCATAGGGCTCGGTACAGATTGGTGGTGGTTGTAGGCGCGGCGGGTGGACAGTCCCGCTGAGCCCCGGATGCTTTGCGTGGTTGGTGGCCGGTTGACTCCAGCCGGGTCTATCCACTATTGGTGCGGTCATCGTGAGGGTGTTGCCATCAGCGCCTCGCGTACATGGTGTCCCACGCCTTGTAGGCCCCAATCGAAAGGGTTGAAATGCCGGTGGCCTCGGCGATTTGCGCGTTTGACTTGCCTTCCGCCAGCAACCGCATCACGGTCATGCCATCGGCGACACCACGCAAATGGCGGCAGACATTGCGCCATGCCGCAAGTGAGTAGGCATCCTTGAAATGCATGTCGAGGCCATCAACTTCGTGTTGTAATGTTGGTGCCATCTCGATTAAGGTCATGAGGGCGTTTGCCCACGAGACACCGACGTTGTGCGATTGCTTTGTTGCCATATGTTGCTGCCCCTCCTTCAGGGCGTTGCCAGCTTGGCTGGTCGGTTGTGGGGCCGGTGGACTCCAGCCGTGTCTGCTTCTCGGGCGTGTGCCTCTCCCGACTCGGTGATTTGGCGACACCATGCTTTCGCCGAGAAATTATTTTGAGCCCTAAAACCTGAAAGACCCGGCCTCATTGAGGTCGGGTCTTTGTTTCGGCTGCATTTGTCCGGTTCAGCTTCCGGTCTTACAAAAGGGGAACGGTTGTGCTACTTGTTCTGGAATCCACCATCCGTCGATGGTCTTGACGCTGGTCTCTTGAGCCTCTCGTTCCCCTAATGCCTCACGTTACGTCTTACCGTGCCATGCCTCGCCACTCCACAAAGGCTAGGTAGTGAAAGCATTGTAGTCAGCCCGTGAGGACGCTTCCTACATTTTTAAGATACTCCTAAGTTAGTCACACAATCGGGCGACTTATATAAGAAAGTTGTGGATAAGTATTTTCCAACAATTCCTCTATAAGCATGGTGGTTTTGAATCACTAGCCTGATGACGCGACAATGCGCGTCATTAGTGGAGTGTTGTGCATTTGTAACTCGCGCTTCAGACTACTAAGGTTTCGGCGCGATTTCTTGGTAACCATTATTTGCGTGCTTGATTGCAACTTATCGCACATTGCGCGTCTTGCCGTGAGCGCCATGCCAAGTGCCCGTGCCGGTTTGCCGTACAAGTGTGAGCCGGTCTACGTGTTCAGGAAGGCGTAGTGCCGTACTCTGGCTTTCCTGAGAGTACGGTAGCCGAGCCTTCGTGACCGGGCAGGTATGCGACCTGCCCGTCACACGGTTAACGGTCGGAGCACCACACTCCTATACGCGCATTTTCATAAGCTACACAGGGCACTTTTCCCATCATCATCGGCAAAACTGCGCTAAGCAAAACCGCAAGTAAATAAATGCACAAATACTGAACCTAGAGTAGGGCGACATAATAGCCGCTCAATTCAACAAAGGAAATCAGTATGACGGATACAGCTACACGTCAAGAGGTCCGGCGTATCATCGCGGACTACATCCGCCGCAATCCCACTCTCAGCTATGCGGAAATCGCAAAACGCATTTCATGCAGCCCTTCTACCGTGTGGAAGATTGCAAAGGAGCATTCAATTTCACGGATGCCACGCATCGACGTCAATAACCTGCACGCACTGGATAGCTAACGTGAGGCCGTGAGGATAGGCATATGACTAATGCAGACACATTACTTACTCGCATTCGCCGCGAAAAACAAGAAGCCGCTTCGCTGAAGGAGTTGTTTACAGACTTCTTCCCGCCAGAGTTCACGCCTGAGGACAGGCAGTTCCGAATCTGGCTCCAGAAGTATGACCTTGACACAGCCGTCTCCGCTGTCGAGCGGACCGCTGAATGGTACAACACTCACCTTCAGTCTATTGAAGAAGCGGAGTTGGAGGGCAAGGTCTATACGAATAAGGACGGGGATGAGGTCATTTCGGTTGAGAAGAACAAGCTAGACATTATTAAGTATTGCTCCGCCACGATGCGGAATATGGCGAGAGCAAACAATGAATGATAAACAACTCGCTCAAATCGACGAATGGCTCTCCGGTCAGAAGCGATATAAGTTGCTCGACTGCGAATGCAAGGAACTCCTAAAACTCAAGGGCTCCTTGCTTCGAGTCCTGCTGGCTCAGTTTATGGGCGGAGATGACAATGAAGAGTCGTGGCTGTCCAACACCAGCGTGATGGAACTCACCGGCCTGTCGGAGAAAGCTGTCATCAATGCCCGTAAAGAGCTAGTCAGAGACGGCTGGATGCAAGCCACAGGTGAGACGGCGGCTCAAAAGTACGAAAAGCCGAGACATGGAGCGCGTCAAGTGAAGGTCTACTCTCTTACCTCTGTAAAATTTACTCCTGTAAAAAGTACAGACAAGGTTTATGGTTATGGTTCTCGTTCTGAATCTGCTACCGCTACTCACTCCGGTAGTAGTACACGTGACGATGGCGACGATTCAAAACAAAACCAAAAACCAAAAGCAAAACCAACACCCGCCGTTCCGAGTGTACCTGTCTCGGCTACGCCGCCCAAGGTTAAACGGTCTAAGTTGGCGAAGGATGGAACTCCATGGCCGGATGATTTTAACTCTTGGACAAATCCAGAGCGTTGTAGATGGTTGGACGACCATGACCCATCTAAACCTAAACGCGAGTATGACCCGGAGTATGAAGAGGCTTGGGTTCAAATAAAGAAGTTGCAGGAGATGGAGGAGTGGGAGGATTTAGAAGACTAGTTCATTCAGGCATCCCGTTCTTCCTTTAGTGTGCCGAGCCCGACTCCCGTCTTATGCATGGGAACCCACCCCAAAATCCGCATCAATCCGTGCGGCACTGACCGTGCGTGTAAACGCACCCGCCGCCATGCCCACTGGCGAATCAAGTCCATCCGAGCCGCCTTCTTCCAATAGCTGGCTCACGAAAATCCTGTGGGTCTCTGCGTTTTCCAAATATCGAGTTCATAGATAGAAGCTGCCATCACCAATTGGATGGCTCAGGAAGGACTCAAATATATGCGGGACGGTAAATCAAAACTGCTTCAAGCTGCACGTCGCGTCCGTGACGAAATCTATTCCGCTGTGAAGACGGAATTGCTTGATGACACCCGGACCTATCAAATGATTGCCGAGGCGAACTCGATTTCAGTTGCCACGGTTCAAAGAATCGCCGGGAGTCTCGGCATCACAAGGCCGGTCGGGCCTCGTCCCAAGTCGGCCACCACGGAGGTCAACAATGGAAACGAATGAAAGAGAAATACCCCGGTATGTTTTCGAAGACCTGCTCTTCCAGCGTCGGCTCCATCGCTCACTCAACGCGGAGCAGGAGAAGTTAAATGCGCTGCTGGCTGAGCACGTCAGGCTCCTTCAGGAGCGTAGGGCATTGATGGCCGAGGTTCACGAGGCCGTGCAGCAGCGGTGGAAGGACGAAGAGCAGTCAACGGTCACCGCCTCAGCCAAGCACTCAAACGAGGAGGCGAACCATGAGTGAACAAGTGAAGTTCCACGAACTGCGTCTTCCCTGTGCGGGACTTCGCTACGTTGCGTATCTAGGACGGCGTAATGGTGAGTTCGGCTTCGAGCGTGCATTCAATCCGTTTAGAGAAACTCGAATACTGCTGCCGGATGGAAGCAAGGAGGAAGTTCACCATTTGCCGGATGGAGATTTTGTTCACGAAATCCAACGTGTCGAGAACGGTAAGCTGGTGTACAAGTACATTGCTACGCTAAAAGGCGACCCTGCCTTGCACCCCATCTCTCGCCGGGGAGCGGAAGTCTTCGCAAGCAGGATGCAGCCAATGCGTCAGGTGATTGAGGAACACCCCGAAGTGCCCCCATTGGAGGACTACCTCGAAGAGGATGAATGAAGCCGCAAGGATGAAAAAAGGGGAATCTAACCGGAAAATTAGGGTCTCCCCCTCCTCCGTTACGTGCATCAAAGTGGTCAATCCGCCGCACTTGCGCCCGGTCCCCGATTGTTCGACAATTGAGGGAAATGACCGTCACATTGGTTCGTTACGATGCAGCCAAACGCGCTTTGGCAGCAGCCAGCAGGGTTGATGAAGCGAAGAAGATTCGCGACCGTGCTGAGGCCGTCCGCGTTTATGCCGTTCAAGCACGGGACTATGACCTTCAAAATCGTGCAGCGACCATTCGCCTCTTGGCGGAACGACGTGCCGGTCAACTGCTGGCCGACATGGAGAAGAATCCCGGCACGCGGGGCGACGGCAGACCACGGAAAGACGGCAGCAAGAAAAGGCGATATTCGAGAGATACCGCCAAACCGCCAACTCTGGAAGAACTCAATATAAGCAAGGTGCAATCCTCGAAATGGCAGCGGCTGGCACGACTCGTGGACGATGACACGTTTGAGGAGGCTTTAAGCCGGGCGAAGGACATCTTCGGCGAACTCACTACCGCTGGCATGTTGCGGATGCTCAAAGAGGTCGTCAGACCCAAGAGCACGCGGACTGACTATGACATCAACGAAGTTGCCGACGACCTCGTTCGTGAGATTGAGCGACGGCATGAACGGCTCAATGCCGTTGTAGAGAACAAGGAAAGGCTGAACCCTACGCTTCGCCGGAAACTGATTACCGCACTTGAACACGAATCCAAGGTGGCGAAGGAGCTATCGGATGGGTTCAAAGATTTTGAGAACAATGGGAAGGCGTATCAGAGAATTGTCAGAGAGCGGCTGGCACAACTGCCTGAGCCAAACCTTGAAGAGAAAAAGAGACTGGCGTCCACGCTGAAAAACGCAACAATCAGGGAAATCTCATACCACGATGCTCGGGGACTTATCCTCCAGAACGAGTGGCTTGCGACTGTCGGCAGTGCTGAGTTTTTCTTCGGGCTCTACTTTGGCGAGTTCCTCGGAGGCTGTGTTGCCTTCGGTTCGACGGCTGGCACGAATGCAGCAGCGTCAGTGCTTGGGGAACGCTACAAGCACACTGTAACGACACTTGTGAGGGGCCTCTGCTGCTCGTGGGCTCACGAGCACAGCGGCAGTTTTCTCGTGGCAGGAGCGTGCAGGGAGATGGCAAAGAAGGGCTACCACACGGTCCTCGCTTACAGCGATGTCGAGGCCGGTGAGCAAGGCGTCATCATGCGGGCCACCAACTTCTTGTTCTGCGGGGAAACTGGGGCGACGGAGCGATTTAAAACTCCTGATGGACGAGTGAGAGATTCCCGGCTCGTATCCGGGTACACGAGAGACCGAACTGGCGGCACCCTGAAATACAAGCGAACCCGTGCTGAGCAAAAGAAAATCATGCTGGAGGATGGCGTTGAATTTTTCAGGGGCACTCCGAAGTTGCGGTGGGTCGGCTTCTTCGGCTCGAAGACCCTGAAGCGGCGTCTCCGTGCGGCGTTGCAATGGCCGGTCTTGCCCTACCCTAAACGCTCGACGGTCGAGGAGCCGGTTCAACTGGAGCAAGTAGGAATTTCAGCTTAGAATCCCTGATTCTTGCCCCCACCCCGCCGTCGCGGCCCTGCTACCTCAGCGCCCAAGAAAGGGCTCCGCAAACATCGAATACATGTCTGTGGAATTGGGTCAGCGCAAGAACCACAGGATACCCCTCGGCAACATTAGGCTCATTCAAGACGATTTCAGCAAAGAACCCGGTGGTTTTATCGACCGTAACGCCGGGAAGCTGCGGACAGAACTTATCTCCCGCCTTGAGGCCAAGCGGAACACCTGAAACCCAGCCCCAACGATTTCCATCCCACAGGTCTTCAATGGGCGGCAGACCGTTAATCGCTGTAATGTTTCCCAAGGTCGTCACCAGCATGTTGTGCTTGTCAATCCGATTCAGGCGGTGAAGACGCCAGAGAAGATTATCTCCGCCCTGATATGGATGCATTGAAAGAATTTGGTCAATCGCTTCCTGCCGCATCCCTTTGGTCTTCCGTTGAAAACTGGCTTTGTCCTTGCTGTTGAGGATAGCGCCGTCGAAAACTGGAAACTCTGTTTGGCCGGAAGGGATGCAGCCAATTGCCCGGACGAGAGCGCAAGCTAGGTAATCGAGTGCAGAGCGTAGATTCTGGATAACGTCGCCACAGCCAAGGCGGATTGATGCCGGAATGGGCTCGGCCTTGATGACGTGAACCTCTGGATTTCCGTCAGCATCGCTCTCTACCTTGATTTCGTATGGACGAGTTCCCATGAAGTCCTTGATTGAAGTCTTCACGCCTTTGAAGTGATGCTCAGCCCATTTGACCTTTTGCCTCACGTCAGCCATTCGCTCGTAGGCCATAATCCCCCCGGCTCAAACGCATCCTTGAACGTCGTACGCCAGATACCTGCTGCCCAGCCAATTGAAGAATGAATTCATCAAACCCATCCCTCCACCTGATTTACATGCAGGGAAGTGTTACCACGATGGATATTTCCGTGGTGAGTTTTCACAGGGACTTCTCGATAGGCTTCATGACCGTCAAAGTCTATATAGACTCGGAGCCGAAGCCATCCACTCTCTGCGGAAACGGAGCGTCTTCCATTGAACCAATCCTGAAACATCTTGGATGGAACCTCAGCCTCATACTGATGAGCATAGGCCGTTGGAACGCATTCGACCGTACCGAACAAACTGCCGTTCTCGTTATATAGCCCTACGCGGGTGAGAGTAACCTAATGTCTCCAAGCCGCAAGAAGACCTGTTGGGTCGCTTGCTCCTTTAGAGTGATGTGCTCCGCAATTGTCACCATCGTCCGAAGAGAACCATTCAATTTGCAGACTCCCGAAGAGCATCGAGCCCGTACTTTTCTTCAAGTTCAGCCCGTGACATCTGGTACTCGTACTCTGCAATTAACGGCATGATGTAGTAGTCCCAAATGAAGCGAAGAAGTTCGGTCGAGAACCACTTCTCATCCACTGCTTGCTGATGCATGAAATAGCTGTGCCCCACCATCAACGCCTCGTCCTTCTGTGCGACTGCGCTGTTGAGTGCAACGAACAATTGTTCAACATCGGCGGCATTTCCGATACCTTTCGATTCCATCCATTTTCCGAGGACCAAACTCTGACCGTCCTTGACTGGCACAAGGTCTACGAACGCAAATCTCCTTCTCAGCGCATAGTCCACCAAAGCAATGGACTTGTCTGTTGTGTTCATCGTGCCAATGATGCACAGATTCTGCGGGATGCTGAAGGGCTCTCCGCACTGGAGTTCGACCGTCTTGTCCCTGTATTCGAGGAGATAGAGAACCACTCATCGCGATACTTCGGAGGAAGCTTCAAGCCTCCTGCGATGAGTTTGGCTGAGAATTCCTCGGAAAACTCTTTAGCAACCTCAGAGTTCTGGAAAGAACTGAAATGCGGCTCAAGTTTACCGTTCGAGTAAACAGAAAACGGGGCTATGGAGGAATGAAGGCGAGGCCACTTCGGGCTGAATGAGCCTGTCGCCGTACCTCTCCCCCACGCGATGTCAGCTTGGAGGGATTTGCAAACGTCATAGACCTTCCGAATCGCGGAAATTGTCTCTTCTTCTAATCCCCTTTGTTCTGCGTTCTTCTGAAAACTCTCCCAGTCTGTCGCGACGGGTTGGCGTCCCTGCCGGATTGTCGCTTCGCGTTTGATTTCCCGAATCTGCTCAGTGAAACCAAAGAGCGTTGGAACCACTACACGGAACCCGTTTGCACTGTACTGCTTGGCTTCAACCAGCAGGACTTCGACGGCTCCCATCTGTTTGTTCATGAACTCCACGAGTTTCTTCAATTCAACAGGTGCTTGCTCTAGGAAAAAGACGACACGAATTTCGCTGGCCTTGAGTTTTCGCTCGACCTCTTTGAAGAAGTTCTCAGCGGAATCGCCGAACTGAGACTGAACCACACGGAATGATTCATCGAACGTTTCATTTCCCTCTTTTGCTGTGGCCTCTGCAAATGCCCGAATATCATCGCCAGACCAGCAGTACTGGGCATTGGCGGCATATTCCAAAACCTGACCCACAACCTCACGCCGCGCTCTCGTATCGAGGTAACGTTTGCATTCTACAAATGTCGGGGTAGCGTTCTGGTCAACGAAAAGGAAGTCAATACTCCAGCGGTCCGTTCCGGTGGTCGGGTCCGGCACAGGCATTTCTCGCTTGATTAGCATCCAGCGGCAGGGCACATCTGGGTCGATTTGGTCGCCGGGGAGAAGGTCAAAGTTGTTCTTCAGGATTGTCTGAAGTTCCTTATCCTCATCCTTGCAGTGGACAACTTTCATCGGTTCGGATTTCCCGCTCTCTTTCACCACGTAAACGCTCGACATGTCTCCCCTTGCCTTGTCGCCAAATTTCCTTTTCAGGAACGTGGGTAGTTTATCCGACAGGGAGAGCGCAACTTGTATTTGAGGTCACAGCCCTCCATTTCTTTGTTTGGGTAACGATGGTAAAGTGGCCGAAGCATTGAAGAAATACGCCTTTCAGGGGAGTGAGAATGCTTCCGCCTTGCTTTGGCATATCCCGCCTCACTCACCGAGAGGACATCCATGCGGAGAACACAAGAAGTCTGGCAGATGCACGGAAAGAATTGGTTCAAATTCAAGAGAAATTCACTCTGCCTCAAAAACGAAACGAGACCGCGCTATAGAGTATAGCGACGGAGGACAATTCGGGGATGTGGATTACGACCGGATGTGTGCTGGTGGGCATGGTTTAGTGGTGCGTGTAGTTGCTGCCAACAATATCGAGTTTCTTTTCCTTCCACAGTTCCCATAGCTTGAGCGTCATGTATACGTCACGTTGATTCGAGCCTTCATAATTATCGCAATCGTCTGAGTCTCTGTGACCAAACGGGAAATCGGGACAATCCTTGAAATGCATCCCGTATGTTCTGATGAGGCTGCTTCCGACTAGGGGCTCCCAAATCATCCTTTGCATGTCGATGTGCTTGCCCTTTAGTGGCAACTCGCCAACGACTCCCGCAAATTTTCCAAGTTGTTCTAAATCGTACATCTCTCCGTTGTAGGTGATGACTTCATCGGCGTTCTGAACGCGCTCAATTGCCTCGGAGATTCTACTACCGCGATAGCCGATGTACTCTCCATCTTCCACGGAATAAACCCCGACAATGCTTTGACCGGCGTCAATCACGAGCGTCGTCATGCGCTGTGCTCCCATTCACGTCATCCACTCAGAAATCTGTTGCTTGTCTGCCCGTCTGCCGTATCGTCCGCACATGGGAATGATTCTAAGCCGGTGATGGGGGTCACGGTGACTGTGACGGAATTCGAGCTACGGTGGTGGAAACTTTCCACAGTTCTGCGTAGCAAGGCGACGGCTCATCGCATAGCGGTGAGCCGCTCTTGCGTTGGCCTAGAACTTGTCCTACCTATCAGCAGCAAAAGTCCAGTTCTTTCGAGTGACACCAATGAGGAGAGTCCCAATGACGGTCAGACGCGGGGAGAGGAATTTCCGCAATCTGCTCATGATTGTTGCACCATCGCCAGTTATCGTGGCCTACGAAGATGAGCCCGTTGCAACTTCCACATGTGAAAGCGATGTCGCTCCTGTGTGTAATCGGATGCGCCATTCGACGAGGTTCACTAATTGACACACCAATCTCAGGATGGGCAGTCACGTAGCTCTCAACGGCTTCGAAGACATCTGTTTCCATGAGGCGTCGGTCTTCGGTGCATGTATGACGAGGAGATTCGCCACACTCGATTTCTATCCCAGTGACCACATACATTCCAAACGGCTTCCGGCAGTGCGGACAATTCTTCACGTGCAGGAGGGAGAGTGTCTCGATTTTTCGAACCCGACGCTTGTCGCACCACTTGAATTCACGATTCAAGAGTGCGCTCACAGCGTCCTTCACCGACATTCGGCAATCCTCTGTTAGTGAAATCTGAAAGCGGGGTTCCCCAAATTCCCGTTCGTCATTCTGTTCTAGGGAAAAAATCGGAATGTTGCTGCTCGGTTCTTCCACATAGGCGCGTCCGAGCCGTCCCTTCACAAACCAGCAACTGCGAATCTTGCTTTGCCGATATACAGCGTATCGACGGCGCAGTTCCTCATCTGTAATTGGCGAGAGTTGGACTTCAAAAATGACCTTCGCGCTGCCCTTACTGGCGAGAACATCCGCGACCCATTTCCCCTTCGGGTCACGCGATTCAACATCTGCCGCCCACCCCGCATCTTCAGCGGCGTGCATGACGGCAGTCTTTAGATAGTCATGCTCAATGGAATCGGGACGCCCTAAGCAATCCTCAGGGCGCTGTTTGTGAACGAACTCCTGCATCCCTTCCCGTACCCGCATGTAGCCTTTTGCGGTGCAACAGGTCATGAGCACATTCGGCTTTTCCTTCTGAAGCGCCCTCCAATCATCCAGACCAATAGATGGAGCAAGAAGGGTTTTTCCATTCACTATGGCCTTCAGTGGCATGAACCCTCGATTCACCAATAAATCTTACAAGCATCCGAGACCGGTTTCCGGCCCGCCGTTGGCGGATGACGAGTTGGAGTCATTCCAGTTGTCGGAGTCTTCCAAGGCCGATGAACTTCACTTTGCGTTTCACGGGCACGTCGCGGATTTCCCCACTGAAGCCAATTTTCCGCCGTATCGGTGGGCGATGGTGGACGATGAACTTTCCGAATCCCCCCAGTTTGATGGAATAGCCATCCTCGGCCAGATGCTCAACGAGCGTGTCCTCCAGACAGGATGCGAAGACGTTCACCAGATACTCTGCTTCCTTTTTGGTGGCTAAGCGGAGTGCCGCCTGAACTCGCATGACCAACTTCTCACGGCCCTCCCTCGATGATTTAGCCATTGACCGCCTCCTTGCTTACGATTTCGCCGGAACTTGGAGGTTCCGCAAATGGTCAATACCAAGAAAAGCTCAACAATTCTGGAAAACTCTGAGTCGGGGCAAATTGCTCTGCATGACGATGCGTACATCGTTCGAGACGGCCACTTCGTGGGTCACGATGGGTTCATCGTCCCGAACAGCTTCAGCGAGTTCTACCAGCGATTCCCGAACTATGTGGCGGACTGGGTGAGAGGGCGGGTTCGAGATTGTGTTTCAGCGACTGAGGCTGAAGACTGGACGCAGGAACTTCTCTTGCATCTGGCGGCTTTACCCTCGACCTCGAAATTCCGCAGGGACGGGAAGCAAGATGTCATTCAGACCTTTTCTCCTGACCGTATGCATGGGGCGAACGAGGCGAGATTCCGTAGCTTCATCAATCAGTGCCTCGGCAACAAGTTCAATACTCTCCACGCGAAGTGGCGCAAGCGACCGCTGTCGAATCCTAGAAATCTTCCGTTGGATGTGGGCGTAGAAATCGGGGTCTCGGACGAGTTCTGCTATGCAAACTCGGCTTACCTTCAAGAAGCGGGACGCCGGAGCCGAGAGCGGGAAGAGCAGAGATTTCGCCTCGGCGAGTTTGTACGGCTTGGAGAGCCGAGCATTCCCGGTTTACGTCGATTCGTTTTGGCCTTTAAGGAGACCGGAAGTTGGAAAGAAACCTCCAGTCTAATCGGACACGAACGATGTGAATTAAGTAAGCGAAGTGTACGCCAACTTGCAATGAGGATGGTGTAGAACACACGAATCGAACTCAAAGCGTTTGACCTGACCGAAGGCTACTTGAACCAAGAGATGAAAGTCTTAGTGGCCTTCGGTTAGCGGTCTCCTTGGATTCTCTCCGGCACCCTGCGAAACACCCGATTGTAAATCTCGTGTGCCAACTCGACCGACTCGTCAATAGCCTGGCTCGTGGGCACCACCCGCACATTGACCTGCCGTTCCCGAGCCAGCCGGATACCGGCAATCAGGCACGCGCCGAGGTAGACCATCCCGCGATTTATTCGGGGCATGTGAGCGTCAGGGTCGAACATCACCGGCCTCCGGGCCGCTGCTGGTGAGCCACGAGTTGGTCGGGTCTGCCGAGGAAGACTTCGCTCGGCCTGTACTGCCGAACGTCGCTGCAAAGCGGACACTCAACAGTGATGGATTGGAACGGGAATTCCTTCAAGCCGGTGGGCACGTCGCGGCGGCAACGTTTGCACATGACCACGAAGGTTTTGCGACCTGAGGGCGTAGGGAACATGAAAGCATGGTAGGGGAATATAAGGCGAAAGTCTAGACAGCAGGAGTTGCGAACGCAAAGATTGCGTAAATCTATGCGTAAAAGCTTTTGAAAAAAGTGGATGGGAGTTCGGGATTAGAGTCATCGAGCCGTATGTGAAATTGGCTCAACCCATAGAAACCAAAAGAGGGTTTTGGTTGCGGGGGCTGGATTTGAACCAGCGACCTTTGGGTTATGAGCCCAACGAGCTACCGGGCTGCTCCACCCCGCACCTTCATCTTATCAAGCGGGTGAAGGTGGGTCAATCATGTGTGAGCAGAACGGCAAAACACATAGAGTTGCAATCAAAACTGATTCTTGAAGGGGTTCATAAGAGACATGAGGTGAAGTCAGCGCGGTCGGCCTGAAACTTCAGCCTCGTCCGCTTGGGTCGCCTACATGTTCACGTCCGTTGCGGACTCGTCGGGCTCACCTTCCACCGCGATCCGCAGCGAGCGCAGAAAGTGTAGGTCGTTGGGTGTGAATTTCCCCACCTCGCCTTCGCTCAGTTCCGGTGCCCCGGCAGTGGCACTTTTTTCGGTGACTTCGTTCAGACCGATAGTCGCTTCGAGCATCAGCAGCACGTCGAATCCATGCTTGCGGATGTCCTGCACCACGCCGGCGATCTGTTCGCTTTCGATGACCGACTCATGGATGGCCTCGCCCAATTGCTGAATCAGTTCACGCAGACGGGATGTCACAGCTACCTCCATGAGCGGCGCCCCCGCGGGATCGTAATGCGGGTCGCAACGCGGAATCTCTCTACCTTACTTCCATTCAGGATCGAGAGCAACCCGGGACCCGCGCCAAGCCGCGAAAAGCACCGCAAGCCGCTGCTACCATCATAATCGGTATGAGACCACGAAACATCGGCCGCGCTCTGGGCATTGGCGTTCGCGTCGCTGGGCGCATTGCCGGCCAGCGAATCATGAATCCCGTGCAATCCCCCGCGAGCGCACCTCATGTCAACGCTCAACCCGTCACGGCCGCCAACCGCGTCGCCCAGGTTCAAGCTCAGGCACGAGCTGCGGCGAGTATCGCAGCTCAAACAAGCCGCGGCGTTAGCAAGGGAATGGGCGGCTTCCTGCGCCCCTTCCGCCGCGTTGGCGGCATCGTCTGGCTCGAGGTCACCGGCACATTCTTCCTTTTGTTCGCAGCCCTCTTTGCATTACGCCTTTGGCAGAGCTGGTCAGGGATCGGTCAGATTTCCCGCGATCTCTCGATTGGCGCCGCGGTGGTCTTTCTCTACCTGGGAGTCACTTCTTTCTGGCGGGCGCGGCATCGATAAGGCCGACTTGCGGGTAGAGTCTTTCGCGTCGGCAAAATCGCTGACCCCGCGGACAATCGGACAGACTGGCTGCGTTCGGGCCTCTTCTACAGGCCGCTGGGGTCCACGTCTTCGCCGGTCGCAAACACCGCGCCGTCAAAAACGACGATCCGTTCCTTGCGAAGATTGGCCACGTCTTTGTGTGGAGAGTGCCGCGTGAGAATGAACCGGCTCAGGAATCCGGGCTTGATCTGCCCGAATTTCTCCTTGAAGGCCAGCCGCTTCGACCCGGCTCCCGTGGCCGAGTTGATCACAGCCGGCGGCGATAGCCCGGCTCGCTGCATCAATTCCAACTCGTACAGCAGGCCCAGGCCGTGCGCTACGCCGTAAGAACCGGCATCGGCGCCCGCGATCACCTGCACTCCTATCGCATGAGCCTTCACCAGGCTCTTCGCGTGCGCATCGAGAATCTCCCTCAGATTCCCGACGACCTCCGCGTCCCAACCCATCCAATCTGCATGGTCTACCTGTTTTTGCACGGGCGCAAAGGTCGGCACCCACGCAACCTCCCGGTCGCGCATCTTCGCAAGCTGATCGTCGCGCACAAAAAAGCCATGCTCGATCGAGTCCACGCCGCCGCCGATCACATGATCGATGCCTTTATCGCCGGACGCGTGCGCCAGCGTCTGCTTGCCAAAGAACTTTGCCGCCGCGACGAACTCCGCGATCCGCTCCGTCGACATTTGCGGCGCTGCGGTCACAGCGCCCTTCTTGAAGCTGATAATCCCGGTCGGAATCAGCTTGATGCGGTCGGCCCCCGCCTTCACGCGCGCTTCCACGCACTGCCGCGGCGTTAAACAGTCCTCGAACGGCTCGGCCATAAAGCTGCCGTAGCGGCCGCGATGATGAATCGCCGCTCCGGGGCTGTCGACATACGGCATCAGTGGCCGGCCCTCGCCCGAGTAAAGCCTGCTCAGCCCTAGGCCCACGCCATCCTTGTCGCCTGCGTCGCGCGTGGCGATAATCCCCAGCCGCACCAGTCTCTCGAGTCGCTGCTTCGCATGGTCCAACAGCTCCGCGGGGCTCTGCTGCAGAAAAGCGGAGCGCTTTTTCGAATCCAGTTCGCCGCCTTCGAGAAAGAAATGCGTGTGCGCGTCCGTCAATCCCGGCAGCAGCGTGTACTGAGGCAGGTCGTGGTCCGGCTGCATCTGCCCGGCGTTCAGCAAATCTCTCGGCGGCGAATCCGCACCGGCAAAGAGAATCGACTTTCTGTCGTAGACCACGTTCGCGTTGAGCAGGGGTGCGGCGCTCACGCCGTCCAGCAGCGTTCCTACGCGCAGCCAGACGCGGCGGTCATCGGTCTCAGGGGAAATGAGATCAATTTCGGGCATTCTTCGCTCAGGCATGTTCTGCAGCCGCGCTCAATAGTCGACGGGCTCACCCTCTCTGCAAATATTCATAATGGCTTCAGCCTGACGAAAGCCGGAAGTCTCGCTGGACTCGCCCTCGCTTTTGCGGCCCTGCTCAAGCGCTTCACGCAGCCTGGCCACCATGGGATGACCGGGCGGCAACGGCGCGGGAGTCTTCTCCGGATTCGCCAGCGCAAAATCCAGCCCCGCTTCCATCCCCAGCGTCAGGTAGGCCTTCTCCAATTCATCGCGGACTTCTTTCGGCGTGCCCCATGCAAAATTCGAAAGGCCGACAATCATGTGCACGCCCTTCAAATCCGGATCGGAGCTGATCAGCCGCATCGCGTCGAGGCCGATATTCACCAAACCATACGTGTCCGCGCCCACCGGCGCCAAACCGGTATCGATGATGATCTGATCGTTGCGCCGGCCTGCCTTCGTCACCAGCAGCTCGACGAAATGCTTGGCCGCGCGATAGGAGTCCTGCGGGTTCAGGCATTGCGAGGTCCCGCCGGGCGCGAACGTCTCCGAAGCCATCACCACGGCGAGCGTATCGTAATGCTTCACCAGCTCGACCATCTCGTCCAGCCGCTCGCGCGAGGCGGCCAGCGAATTCAGAATCGGCGGTCCGCTCTTTTTCCGGTCGTAATGCGCGAGCGCAATCTTGTGGTAATCCACAGACGGATTGTCGAAGGCGATCGGCGTAGACGTAGCTTCCTGGATGGCCGGAATCACATCCGGCAGAAAGTCGAACATCTCTTGCCGGCGCACCTGAATTCGCTGCGTGCCGTCGATATTCAGAGTCAAGTACTCCGCCCCCAGGTCCGACTGCAGCTTGGCCAGCTCCCCATAGCCTTTCGGATCGCGTGCATTGAACGCTTTGCGCGCGCGTGCATAGGAGTTGTTCATCAATTCGCCAACGATGTGCAATTTCTTATTCATAGTGTCTTAGGCTCCGGTGTGGGAGGGGCGGCCTCCGCCTTACTGGCCTCCCGTTTGGAATTGTGATCGCGACCCAGCCACAGGTTCGCCCACGCCGAAGTTCCGCGCAGACCTTGATTCTGGACAACGGGCACGTGATCGAGCAGCTTTTCTTCTTGGCCATCGTGTTTCAGGCGCTCGTAAGCGCGCAGCCAGATGCAGTCGCCGTATCCGTCCACCTCGCATTGGCCTTCGCGCGTTCCGCCGCACGGGCCGTTGCGCTGGTTTTTTGCGCATTGCGATTCGGGGCAAAGATACGCGATGTCGGGCAACGAGCAGTCGCCGCAATCCTTGCAGCGGTAGAGGACAGCTTTGCTCACTTCTTCAAGTAACCGCAGCGGTGCGGGTCCCTGCATCGGGTTCCGCGAGTGCGCACAGGCCTTCGCGCCCCAGCGGGCAAACGCCGTGCCGCGAGCGAACATCGTTGCATGCGACAGTTTGGAGATTTGATAGACCGCGGTCACGTGCTTCGATGAAGTCTGCGGCCGTGGGGCCTCCTCAAGCGGATTGGCGAGCCCCGTCGTCGTGTCCTCTGAGTAAAGGAAGAACTCTCCCGGCCGCGAGAATCGGATCTCGCGGGCGAACTGCTTCCAGTCGTCCCGCGCAAAGCTCCGCTCGATCTCAAGAATCCGTTCAATCGCGGGCAGGCTGTGTACTCCGCCCAGGTAAACTCCGCGGAAGCCCAGGCCGCGATAGATCGCGATCTGCTTCGCTGCGAGTTCCAGGAAAAAAGCTTTTCCGCGGTCGGCGGATTCGCCCAGCTTCCGGCAAAGTTCCCACAACGCCTCGCTCACCACCACACCGGGAATCCTGCCCTCGTGGAAAAGATCGGCCACGCGCGGGCTCAGCAGGTAGACGTTCCCGATCAGCGGCGTCTCTTTCATCCCGTGCGCGTCCATGTAACAGCGCAACTCGCTGATCTTCCGCGAGTCGAATCCGATCTGGTTGATGATGAATTGCGCCCCGCTCTCCACTTTCTTTCTGAGCTTTTGGTACTGCGGGATGACCTCGCCCTCGCGCAGCTTGAAGTTGGTGGTCACCGCTCCAATGCAGAACTGCGTCTTTTCCAGTTGCTCGCGCTTGCCGTTCGTCACCGCGCCGCGAAGCCCCTGATTCATCTTTCGCAGCAGACTGATCAATCCAATGGAATCGATGTCGAACACCGGCCGCGCCAGCCCGTCGTTTCCCGCTACCGGGTAGTCGCCGGTCATCGCCAGAATATTGTGGAAGCCCTCGCTGTTGAGCATCCACGCCTCGCTCTCGAGGCCATTCCGGTTCAGATCCTTGCAGGTCAAATGAATCACAACTTCTTTGCCGGCGTAGAGAATGGGGCGGCCGAGAACCAGCGGCGCGAGCTGCGGATTGCCACCGGCATTGTCCGTGATCGAGATCCAGTCAATCTCAGGGCAGGCGACCAGGTCGTTGGCAAAGTTGCGCGCCTTGATGGCGTTCACTCCGGCCATCGATCCGCGCACCGACACCAACTCCGTAGCGACAAGAAAGCGCGTGGGATCGGCGAGTTTTTCGCGCAGCGTCAGCATCCGCCCAAAAAGGCTCCAAAAATGAGCGTATCATGACTTTATTCGAGACGCGAATTATACAAGCCTCCGCGTCTCCAACCTGCTCTCAGGAAAGAAGATAGCCAAGAGCGATCCTGTCGAGGAAGATAGCCGTCTGGCTCTCTCAGCCCTTGGCCTTCTTCCGCCACCACAGCCGCGGCGCAGGGGCATCTCCTCGATCTCTAGGACGGCTTGGCCGGCGCCGCCTTGAACGAGCGGAACGCCACGGCTCCGAGTAACGCAATGACCAGAACCAGCGCGACCCACAACAGAGTCGGATGCTTATCGGTGAAGGGGCGCTCGTCTGGCCGGGGCTGATACGCCGGATTGGCGGTTTCAACTCCCAACTGCGCGGCGACCGCGTTCTCCTGAAGAACGAACAGAGCAGCGTAGTCGTACACTGGCGCCGCCAACGCCGAATCACCGTAGAAGAGAGTGTAATCAGTGCCGGCCGTCGCTTCAAAGCAAAGGTGCCTCTCGAGCATCTCGAGCCGGACGGATGTCAGTTGTATCGGCGCGTCATCGTGGTTCTCAATGGTGATCGTCCACTTCGCCGGATCGTCGAAGTCCGCTTCCGGCGCGCTCACGGTGAGGCGCTCTTCATCGATCCGGTGACCGTCCTGCATGCTGTGAACGCGCAGAATGTTGCCCCAGCCCGTCACCGGCGGAGGCAGCGCGCTTCCGTCATTGGCCGGCCGTTTTTGAACCGGCGCAATACTGATCTGGACGTCGCGGCTGAAGTTGGGCGGGTTTTGCCCGGGCACAAAAACAATGCGATCGATCGGAATGTGCGCGGGCACGTCGAACTCAAAGACCGAGTTGCGATCCTTCAGCGTGCTCTGTGCCGTCTCGGCCACCGTGGCATATTTCGGTTGGCTCTTCGGCGGGCGCGTCACAGAAAGTCCGGTCACGTTATCCGGCGCAATGGGACCGGCAATCTGAAAATGCAAATAGCGGAAATCCGATTCCGGCAGGTGAAGCACGGTGCTGCGGCCCAATCGTTGCCGGGTGAGATCGAAGATGGTAAACGAACCAAGCTTGGTGCGCGAGCCGGCGCCTTGTGTCTGGCTGCCTGAGACCGTAACCGTCGCCAGAAAATCGTGGCCGCTCACCTCAAGCTGAATGTCGCTGTACGTGCCGGCAGGCATCTCGGCATCGAAGACCGTTTGTCCTCCACTTTTGCCGAGATTGAGCGGGGAAATGTTCTGGTCAGCGGGGAGAACGGGAACCTCGGAGTGCACGACATACGGCGTCTCAGTGGTGCCTTGATAAAGCCTCAGGTCCCCAAGCCCGGCCGAAGCATGGGCAAAAACTGCCGGATCAACGACCATGCAGGCTTGCCCGCTCGCTTGCGCAGGCATCGCGATGGGCCGTTCGAATTGAAAGTAGCGAATCTCCGGTGACGGAGCCGCCAGAAAAAACAGGGCCAGCGCCGCGAGCAGTTTCATCCGTTCCGTTCCTTCTGTCCGCGCAGGTTGAGCCAATCGCGCTGGTAAACGTAACTCACCGAGAGCAGCAGAACGCCCAGGCCGATGAAGCTCACGATGCGCAGGCCGCGGCTGAGTTCGCTCATATCCACAAGAAACACCTTGGCAATGGTGACCGCAATCAGAATAAGCGCCTGCCAGCGCAGAAACGCTGACCGCTTGATGAAGCCAATGGTCAAGAGCGCGCCGCCATAAAGCATGAAGAGGGCCGAGTAAGAAAACTGAGCGTACATCCAGTAGTCGCGTATCAAATTGTCGTCGTCGTGCCAGCGCAGCAACCACCAGTAGCTGTGAATCTCCCAACTAAAAGCAATCAGGATGAGCGCGTTCACGGCCAGCACGGCAACGGCGGCCAGGTTGGGCCAGTGCATCACCGGCGCCGGCTCCTGCTCATCGTGCGAGTTCCGCGCCAGCCATGCGATAAAGGCGCACACCGCGATGGCCACGCAGTAGGTTCCAAATCGCTCGTTGAAAATGGGCCGGGTTGCTGCAGGCGGATTCATGATCAGCAGCGCGCCCAATCCAAGGACTGTGCAGATAAGCCCAAAGGCGCGCAGAAGCATCGATTGCACGCGGCGCGAGAGCCACAGCAGCACCGCGCCCTCCGCCAGCCAGCCGATCGTCATCCAGCGGCCTTGTGTCTTGAGCGGAATGGCAATGGTCAGGAAGACGATGGCCATGGTCAGGTGCAGCGGCGGAAGAACTCGCACTCCCGCATGCAGCGGACCCGCTTCAGGAAGCCGCATCAACAGCAGGTAGTACGCGGCAAATGCGACCGCGAGCCACGGCCCCGCCCAATCGCCGGTCGCCGGATCAATGAGCGAGTAAAAACCAATAAAGCCCACCGCTGCATTGGCCACAGGCAGCACGAATGAGACCAGCGAATCCCAGCCCTGGAAGGATTCGCCCGGATCGAGCGCGATCTTGAACAGGCGCGGCGCAAGGGAGAAGGGAATGAAGAAACAACAGAGGAAAAAGGCCGTTCGCGCAGCCTGGTCCTGCGAATAGAACGAGGACCACCAGGCAACGATGAAGATCACCGTGCCCACGAACGAGACAAAAAGCAGACGCGACCAGGGGCGCAGAGCCACCAAAACGAGCACTGCAAGATCCAGAATCAGCAGATAGGTGAAGAGCGTCACCTCGTGATTGCCGCCCGTGGAAACCAGCAGCGGCGTGCTCAGGGCGCCGGCAATCGCGTAAAGCGCGAGCAACTCCGAATCTTGGATCCACGACATGTAGCCATTGAATGCAGTCACCGCGATCATGGCTGCAAAAGCAGCGCCTGCCGGCATCAGTCCGTAGAGCTGGAAGGCAGCCCACAGCGAAAGATAGAGCGTGCCGCTTCCAATGGCCTTCAGGGAGTAGGAGAAAACCGCGTATCCGCGCTTGTGGAAGCGCTCTGACCAACCGATGAGCGCGGCGCCGGCGATCAATCCGATGAGCACACGGCCCAGCGGGCCGATCCAGTGATTGTCAAAGGCCAGCTTGAGAAACCACGCCACGCCGATAAGCACTGCCAGAATGCCGATGCGGTTGAACCACTGCGAGCCGATGCGGCTTTCCAGCGTGCGCGAATCGTCGGCTGTCGCCGTTTCAAAAGATGAGAATTGCGGCGGCGCGATCGGAGCCGGCGGTGCGAACGTGGCAGGCGCTGGGGCAGAGAATGGAGCGGGGGACAAAACGGGCTCAGGCGTTCGCGGGGCCTCTGCTTCGGTCGGCGGCGAGACTGCCGCTGGCGGCGCGGGCGCGGCCTGAGGCGCTTCTCGCGGCGGCGGCTCCGCCATCGCTGCCACACGTTGGACGAGATTCTCGAGCCTCTCCTCCAGGTAGTGAATGCGCGCGATCAAATCGGCCATCTCAGCGCGCAACTGACTTGCGCGCGAGTTCGCTGTCGCAATTGCGACGATCGGCAAGGCGATGATCGTGACCAATGCCAAAACGAGAATCAAAACAATGAAGTCCATAGGATTAGATTGGCGGAATTATAGCCCTGTTCGGCTTGTCCGTTGGTCAAAAACCAATAAGATCGATCAGAGCCTCGGCTGGGGCGGCTTTCGCGTCAGATGCCACACACCCAGCGCCAGGGCCATCGCGCCAAGGCCGTAAGCCAGCACAGCCGTCTCGCCACGATGAATCTGCCAGCCCTTCCACATGGCCAGAGCGCCGGCCAAAAGCATCACAATGCCTCGAATGGGATTCACCTGCGCATCCTTTCGATGTCGCTTGTGCACGCCGCGACGACCGCAACAATACTAAACTGCCGCAGGTGCCACTAAACTGCTCCAGGCGCCGCCTAAAGATGACGCGCCCTCAACCGCAGTCGAGGACGGATTGCCCCCGGCCCAGCAGCCCTATCATGAGAGTTGACGCAAGGCCTTCAAAAGGAGCCCGCATGTCCGATCCTGCCGCGCCCGCTGCACCGCTCAAAAAGACCGCGCTGAACGCCACGCACCGCGCGCTCAAGGCCAAGATGGTCGATTTTGGCGGATGGGATATGCCGGTCGAATACCCCGGCCCCGGCGGAGGCCTGATCGCCGAGCACATGGCGGTGCGCACGGGCGTCGGCCTCTTCGACGTCAGCCATATGGGCGAGATTCAGTTTCGCGGCCCCGGGGCTCTGGCCGCAGTGCAGCACATCACCATGAACGACGCGTCGCGCCTCAAGGACGGGCAGGCGCACTACTCCGCGCTGCTCACGCCGCAGGGAACCTTCGTCGACGACATCCTCGTTCACCGGCTCGGCGCGAACGATTATCTGCTGGTGGTGAATGCGGGCACCAAAGATAAAGACTTTGCCTGGATTTACCGGCAGATTGGCAGGTGGCCGGGGATCCATTTGAGCGACTACTCCAGCTACTACTCGCAACTGGCGCTGCAGGGGCCGCGCGCTCTGGAGACGCTGGCCAAGCTGACGAAGGTCGATCTTGCGGCGATCAAGAACTACTGGTTTACGTGGGGGTCGGTGGCCGGCATCGCGAACACGCTCATCGCGCGCACCGGCTACTCGGGCGAGGACGGCTTCGAGGTCTACATTCCGTCGGACGAAGCCACCACGGTGAAGATGTGGAACGCGCTGCTCGATGCAGGCGCGGAGTTCGGCATACGGCCGTGCGGCCTGGGCGCGCGCAACACTCTCCGACTCGAGGCGGGCATGAGCCTTTACGGCCACGAAATCTCTGAAGAGATCAACGTGCTCGAAGCCGGGCTTGATCGCTGGCTCAAGCTCGACAAGGGCGACTTCATTGGACGCGAGGCGCTTTTGGCGGTTCAAGCCGCGGGCGGGCCGAAGCTCAGGATCGTCGGCCTCGAGATGGTCGAGCGCGGCATCGCGCGCGACGGGTACTCCGTTCACGATCTCGACGGTAACCGGATTGGCACTGTGACATCTGGCTCACCGGCGCCGTTTTTGAAGACCAACATCGCCATGGCACTCGTGCCCGCCTCCGTCGCCGCAAGGGGCGCCGATGTGATCGTCGAGTGCCGCGCCAACAAAGTGCGCGCGAAGCAGTTCCCGCTTCCGTTCTACAAACGGCCAAAGAAGTAGCGCCGCCTTTCTTAGCCTGCAGGCGTCTGAATCCGCTCCCCAAGCTGGTTGATCACGCGATAAGCCGAGAGCGCGGCACCTTCCTGCCAGCCCACGAGGCGGCTGGTGTGGTCTCCGGTGAAGTAGACCCTTCGGTCGGGCGTTTGCAGCGTTTGGAGAGCCTTTTCGTCGTTCCACGCCAGACTGATCCACGAACCGAGATTGTGGGGAATGTGTCCCCAACTCACGTAGACCGGGTTGGCCAGATCCTTGCCGTGGCCGGGATGCAGAAGCTCAATCGAGCGGCGCGAGGCGTCGAGCTTGGCCTGCATCGAGGGCAGATGGCCGAAGGCGTATCCGTCCACCACCATCGAACGGAATGGGCGGTCGGATTTGGCGAGCACGGCGGGGAGCGGGCCGAAGCTCGGGCCGAGCTCCACTGAGTAGCCCCGATGACGATGCCTTTCTCAGAAAAGAACCGCGCGCTGGGATACCAGACGAGGTCGACATCCTGCTGCAGATAGGAGATGCCGCCGAAGATGTTCGCTTCCTTCTCCCAGAAGCGCGGCGCCTCCCACGCAATTTTGTAGGCCGAGTCGTACTGAACCGAATCGAGGATCGCGCGAATGGGCGCGCTGAAGTCGGCATCAAGCGTGCGCGCGATGGTAAGCGGCATAGCACAGATGCAGTAGTCGGCGTTAATCGTCTGGGCCACGCCTGAGCCGTCGCTGTACGTAACAGAGACGCCGGAGTCCGATTGGCGAATGCGGCTGACCACCGCGCCATAGCGAATGACAGAGTCAAGCCGTGCGGCGAAGGCGAAGGGGATGCGGTCCATGCCGCCGACGGGCTGGAACATCGTGGGCTGCCACTCGATCACATCTTCTACCAGCATGCCCTGCCACAAATCGGCGTCGAGCAGCTCGTGCATCGCCAGCGGATCGCTGATGACCGGCTTTTGCTGCGTAGCGCCGGGCGGAACCTTGTAGCCGGAACGGTCCGTGCCGCGGAAGAGCAGATTGGGATTCAGATCGCCGTACTGGCGCAAAAACTCAATCATGCGATCGCGGTCGTCGGCATCGATCTCCTGGTCGAGAGCGCCCTTGCGGATGCACTTAGCCAAAAGCTCCGAGACGTGGCCGCGCGTGTCGTTCACCACGCGGCGCTCAGGCACAGCCACGCCGCCGTTCAGCTTGTCGCTCTGCATCAGCGCGCTGCGCGAGGAGTTCACTTCAACCTCAAGCGCCACGCCCAGCTCGTGGCAGTAGCCGAGCATGGTGTGGTGCGTGGAGGGAAGGCGCGCGGGGCCGGCGTTGAAGTAGTGGCCCTCCTCGAAGGCGCAGGTCTGGTGCGTACCGTCGGTGAAATCCACCCCGGTGCCGTTGCGGATGCTCCAATTGCGGCCGCCGGGGCGCTGGCGCGCCTCGAGAATCGTGCACGACCACCCCGCTTTGCCCAGCTCATAGGCCGCGACAAG
>JBEKAJ010000349.1:0-9970 GCA_050018295.1 Occallatibacter sp.
CGAGTTCGCCCGGCCCCGGTCGATCGAGTAGCGGAGGCCCCATGAAGAACTGGCAAAATGCCCTCCTCATGACGGTTAGCTCCCTCCCCATCGGCGGCATCTATCTCTGCTATGTCTTCGAGCACCGCCGCAACCCCGGCGTCCTCCCGCAAACCGCTCCCGACCAGAACCTCACGCCCGACGACGTCGCCATCGTGCGCATGAAGTTCATGACCTCCTTCGACGACGCGCTCAAACTTGAAGGCACAAGCGTCTGGATGAAGAACGGCTACACCATGCCCTACTTTCCCTACGAAGCAGGCCGCATCGTCTTCACCAAACGCGTTGGCGTCATCCCATCGGCGCAGCAGCTCGACATCAAGAAAGTCATCAAAGCCGTGCCGCCCACTGAGCTTGACGACGGCATCTCCCACGGCTCTCGCCAGGTATTCGCCATCTTCTCGCTGCCGCACAGCACGGACCTCTATGCCACCGTCATCGGCGCATTCGATGGCAGCCAGGAACAGTATTTCTGCGACGTCCTTTTCTATTACGACGATCCGCACAAGATATACGACTACTGGCCGCCGAACCTCTGGGCCGCCATCGACGCGCATCAGGTCATTGCCGGCATGAGCGAGCTTCAAACCCAAATGTCCATCGGCCACAATCAGCAGGTCGACAGCACCAGCGAAGGCAACCGTACCATTGCGTACGATCAAGCTGGCAAGAAGTGGACCGTTACCTTCGTCAAGAACCACGCGACCTCCATCAAGACTCAATAGCCCCAGCGACCGCGCCATAGAACCTAACCAAAACGAACTGAGAAATCTTCATCCCCCTCCTAGGGCCGGATTGCCCATGGTCACCTAGTAACGCTTCCTCGTCCTGTTCGTAGTCAGACTCGCCGCCTATTTCTTCTACAGCCGCCACCGTTAGGATTTCGCGGGGCTACGGTGAGTTACAATTGGCCGTAATCAGCCAATTATCGTCAACTGCCTCGCGGCGAAGAGTTGAAACTCATGAGCGAACCAATCGCTTTCGGTGGTTTTTTGGCAGTTTTGTGCGTCTTTGGCCTACTCGTCTGGAGACGACGAACACTCGCCCGTAAGCCAAATTGGCTAACCTTGCCCCTGTGGCCCCATGACCCGGTTGATATAGAGATCCCGTCAAGATCGAGGAATATGGTTCACCATGTCAATCTTGCAGAAAACACGTGTACCTGCGAGAAATGGACTAAAGCGTGTGCCGTATTTCCTATCAGTGACTTGAGGCGAGTTTGCAGGCACGTCGCACAGGCAATTGTTTCCCGGCAAGACCAGTACGGCGTTAATTGGGAAAAATGGGCTCTAAGAATCCTTTCGTCGATGTCCGTGGGACAGTCCTTCGGTGTGTGCCAATTCTTTGAGAGCGCGATATTCTCAAATGGTGAGTCCGAATTTCTCGCCGTGTATAACACCGAGACAGGATATGCCGATCTCTATGACGAGCACGGCGGTTTCTACGGCTATAAAGCAAGTAACAATCGGTGGTCATTTGGCGAGGGCCCAGAGCATCCGCTTGTTCTGAAGAAAAACTTACGGCCGTGGATGCACTCGCTGGATGAGAAATTCAAGACGCGACAGAACGAGTATGCTCGCCGGAAAGAAGATCAATTGCGCGACGAGGAGCACGAGCGAAGAACGAAACAGATAGCTGAAAACGACGCTGCCCAATTTCCTCTTGATCTGCTTGCGAGCCCGTACCGCCTGCAGGACTTCGAACGTATCCATCCGGGTTGGATTCAATTTCGGCATCCGGTCAGCGCTCATGTCACCGTCGTGTCCCAAACTGCCGCTGAGGAGTCAAGAGGAATCCTCGGCTCCGTTCCTGGAATGCCAGCCACCGAGGAAGGCCCCTTCCGTCATTTGAGAATAGATGGAAAAGATATCGTGCTTTCGTTCAATGAGGACTGCTCAAAAGTACGAGTCGTATTCCAGAGACCCTTGAAGAGCAAGGTCGACTATTCACACGAGATATTTTTCCCAAACGAGTGCCGATGGGGACGGGAAGGGACTGCCCCTCCGCGTCTTCTCCTCATACGGGGGCTGATCTATGACTTTCTCCACGGGTTTTCCTTGGAGGGAGACCGGATTGATTATGAACTCAGCAAAGAGCCGTACATGAAAGACTGGGAAATCTTCAAGAAGAATCCAATTGAGCGTGCCCCTTACCCCCCTCTTCCGTAAACCAAACGCCAGCTGCATGGAGGAACCCTACAAACGACGGGGCCTAGGCATCTACACTCAGAGAAGATGGACGATATTCAGGCTTTCATCCGCAGCCTGCCCAAGGCCGAGCTGCATCTGCACCTTGAAGGCACCATCGCGCCCGCCACCCTGGTCCAGCTCAGCGCCCGCCACGACGCCCACCCCTTGACGCACCACGAAGCCGAGGCGCTCTACCGGTTCTCTGATTTCACCGAGTTCATCGAGTCCTTCAAAGCCGTCACCCGCCGCCTTCGCGATCCCGAGGACTACGAGCTGGCCGCCTGGCGCATGATGGAGCACCTCGCCGCGCAGGGCGTCGTCCACGCCGAGGTCTTCATCTCCGTCGGCGTCATCTATATGTGGCGCAACTTCGATCGCTCGGCCTCTCCCTTTACTGGATCTTCGACGCCGTACGCCACTTCACCGTCGAGGAAGCCGACCGCGTCTTCCGTAAAGCCGCCGAGTTGCGCGAATTCTACCCCTCCATCGTCGCCATCGGTCTCGGCGGCGACGAACGAAGAGCGGGTTCAGCCCCTTTCCGCCACCTCTACGCCCGCGCCCAGGCCGCCGGCCTGCGCCTCACCAATCACGCCGGCGAAACCACCGGCCCCGAAGCCATCTGGGAAGCCCTCGCCATCGGCTCCGAGCGCATCGGCCACGCCTTATCTGCCATTCACGACGACAATCTACTCCAAGACCTGAAAGTCCGGAGGACCGGGATTGAGCTCAATCCCACCTCCAATGTCCGCACCGGCGTCTGTTCCTCTTTTGCCGCGCATCCCCTGCGCCGCTACTTCGATCGCGGTCTCCTCGTCACACTCAACTCCGACGACCCCGCTTTCTTCGGCTCCGATCTCGCGAACGAGTTCCTCCTGGCCCATACCCAGCAGGGATTTACACGCGACGAGCTCCGCCACTTGGCCGCCAACTCCATCCGCGCCAGTTTTCTTCCCGAAAATGAAAAATCCTCTTGGCTGGCCCGAATTAACACTTTCGCGTAGATTACTTCTGTGTTTTCCGCACTTCGCCCCTTCCAGTGCCCCACCCCACCTGCGCTATCATGAAAGCGTAGGAGGCTGTGCTCGATGTCCGCCGATCCTCAATCCGAATTGCTCGTTCCTGAATCCACCGAACCGGAAGAAAAGACCGGATCGACTGCCCTCCGTGTCATTACGTGGTTTTCTGTCGGAATCGCCGTCGCCGCGGTCGGCATTTATGTCGGCGCAGAGCTGCGCAACCGCTACAGATTCAAGAAGCGCACGCCCTACGACTTCTACTCGAACGCCGGCTCGCAACAGGCCAGTGAATTTGGCGTCGGCGTCTAGCGCCTCGAGCCATCGTGCTTCCACAACATGCCGCCCTCGAGCGGCATGTTTGCGTTTGCGGTCCACCGCAAACGCCTTCTATCGCCGCAGCCGCGAAATCAAATACAAAATCGCCGACAGCACAACGCTGATCAGAATCGAAGTTCCGAGCGGGAAGTAGAACGAAACGTTTTTGCCCTTGTAAGAAATATCGCCTGGCAATCGCCCCAGCGGCAGTCCGACGCGCGAGGCCAGCAGAATCGCCGCTCCGATTCCCGCAAGCACCAACCCGGTCACCACGAGCATCTTCCCTAAATCCTGCATCAAAAGCCGCCATTTCCAATAAGGCAATCCCTTTTCTCTGATCTCTGATCTCTGTCTTCTTCACTTCGCCCCGATCAGCCGGATTCGCGCCGTGAACGCCCGCCCTTGCAACTCGCTGAAGGTTCCAAACTCCGGCGAGTCCACCACATTGTTCACCTCCGCCGGATTCCCGCTATCCGTCGCATTCTCCATCACGCCGCGCAATCCCCAATACTGTCCGCGAAAATGGAACTTCCACTCAAGCCCCGGGATAAAGTTCACAATCGTCGGAAACCGCTGCCCTCCCGCCGCGCCAACCACTTGCTGCGCCGCATTCACCGCTGTGTACGGAAAGCCCGTGTGCTCGTCGAGCAGGTACACAAAATCCCAGTGCTTCCTAAGTCTTGCAAACGGCACCGGCAGCCATCCCCAGGAAATCACGCGGTTCGGCACGTCCCATGCCAGCGGCCCGTTTTGCTGCGGCCCCAGCGGCGATGGAGTGGGCAGGTAGTCGAGCGCCGCGTTGGTGTGCGCTGAGGAATGTGTGTACGACACATACACCGTGTACCCGTTCGCAAACAGCCGCCGCGCATCGAATTCCTCTGAGCTGTAGTGATCTTCCCTTCCGTTCGTCAGCAGATAATTTCCCGCAATCGCCGCCGCCCCGCTCTGATTCGCAAACGTAAAAACATCCGAAGTCCGCTTCTCCAGATAATTCGCCCCCGCATAAATCGCCCACGGCATCTTTCGCTCCACTCCCACGCTCCAGTTCAACGCCCTCGGCTCATGGAGCAGGCCATCGTTGGCGGTAAACTCCGTCTCCTCCGTCGGCCCTGTCGGCGTCACTCCGTCCGCCGCGTAGTACGTGTCGGATCGAATGCCCGCATGCGTCTGCGCCAGGTACTCCAGTTGCGTGTGCTCGTAATAAAGCCCAATGCCGGCCGAAATCTTCGTCCTATCCCTATCTCCCGGCGCGTACACCGCCGCCAGCCGTGGCGCAACCAGCGGCCGCCGCACAATTTCATCCCAGTCAAAGCGCAGCCCCAGCTCCACAAGCCATCCCTTCGCCGGCTGCCATCTGTCCTGCACGTACGCGCCAATCTCGCCGTTGTGCATCGTAAACGCCGGCGCCGCCGCGAAAACGCTCTGCCGCTCCAGCGTTCCATTCTCGCGCAGGTAACTCACCGGCGTCCGCGTCTGCCTCTGGTCATACGCAATATGGTCCAGGTCCAGTCCCGCCTTCACATCGTGCCGCCCCAGCCACTGCCGCGGCGGCAAATACAAAGCCGCTGTTCCCTCCAGCCGCTGCGATCGCCCGCTCAGGTTTTCAAAATAGCTTCCTTCAGTCTGCTCCGGCGTGTACTCGTATGGCGCGCTCCCGCGCGGCTCATATCCGTCGCGAATGCTCACAAACCCCACTCCCAAATCGAGCAACGCGCCCTTGCCAAAGCTCTGCTGGTCCCGCACGGTTGGCATCCACGCAATCGTGTTGCGTTTCACCGTGCTCTGCTGCGGCACGAGCGACGAAATGCCGTCATACGGCGAGTGATAGTTGTTGTAGAGCAGCCCCGCGGTCGCGATGTTCGCCGGAGTCACGTTGGCCTGCACTTTCGTCAGATTGCTCCCGCGCACCAGTTCGTCGGTATTGGCGTTCGCCGGCAGCTCGGAGATGTAGATGTTGTCCCACTCCACTTCAGCGCCGTCGTACCACCACGCGCGGTCGCGCTTCAGCGGCCCTGAAAACGTGAATCGCGGAACAAACTGATCGAAGCGAATTCCATTTGTGCTCCGGAACGATGGGATAAAATTCGTCGCATTGAAGCGGAACTTGTTGTCGCCCATCCCCGTGTAGAGCGCGATCACGCCACCCGTCGCGCGCCCAAACTCCACCGGGTACCGTGTCGTCTCCGCGTCAATCGACCGCACCGCATCCGCGCTCACCCGCAGGCTCAGCGTCCCGCCGACGGGCGAGCGGATATCGAACCCATCCATTGTGTCCAGCGTCTCCCATGTCTCCGCACCGGCCACATGCACCTGTTCGGTCGCATCCTGCACCACCCCTGGATTGAAAGGCAGCAGATTGCGGATGTCCCGCGAGGTTTCATAGGGAATGTTCACGATCTCCGCCGTATTCATCGTGCTCTGGTCCGCAACCTGCTGCGTATCGATGCCTGGCGTTGACGCGGTCACATTCACTTGCTCGCGCACAATCTGCTCGTGCGCAAGCACTACTCGCACGCTGTGCTGGTTCGGATCGATGCCGCCCGCATCGCCTTTATAAAATCCCGCCTTCTCCACCTGAACCTGGAACGGCTCGCGCTGCCGCGGCGCGTAGATGCAACTCCCCGCGTAGTCCGTCCACAGCTGCGCCGGCGCTATTCCCGGCTCTGCAATCGTCACCTGCGCGCCTTCGACCGCCTGGCCATTTTCATCCACTACCGTCACGGTTACTTGCGCGCCAACAGGATTCTGCTGGCCGCAAGCGAGTCCGGCGAGAAATAGAAAAAGAAGCCCGGCCACAACCCGCCTTGCGTAATCAAATCGCAGGTCGAAATTGCATCGGAACCAGCTCGAGACGCTCCGCATCGCCGTCAGTATAGCTCTGCCGTATTCTTCGCGAATCATGCCAAGGAATAGACGGAACGGCTCATTCGCTGGCGTCTTGAATGAAGAGAAGTTCATCCACCGGATTCTCTGGGATCGAACCGCCGCTCTCGTTGGTGTACCTGAAATACTCTACGATCCCTGCTGGGATTAGGAATCGCAGTGCTGCGCGATTTTTCTGGCCTTCCCTTCGCGAGTATCCAGAACGGGATGCCGCACATAGACCCAGAGATAGAAAATGCCAATAACAAGCAAGACCAGCGGCACCGGTCGGGCCAGCGCAAGCGTAAGAAGCTGGCCGGCCAATCCCGGCGTGGACTCCCGAAGGTGAGCACTATGGATCGCGAGCTGCTGCACGGGAATATCGCTGCTCAAGACAGCTCCCGCGCCTGTGAACAGGAGCGCAAGCCACGAGTTTGGACCGCCCTTGGCCCAGAGCATCGCGAATGCGGGGAAGGCTAGTAGCAATAGGCTGGTATCGTGTAACCGATGATAGATCGGGAGCATCGAAAGAGCCGCAATGGCTGCGAGCGCCAGCCGCGCTCTGTCTTGCGAAAAGCGCCTTCGCAGCGAAGTGAGCGCCCAAACAAGCAGAATTGGCCCGCAGAGAAGGTAGGTCAATGGATTGTAAAAACGTGGATCATCCCGGAAGATGCTGAAGACCGTTTGCAGGCTTATCTCGATGGCTCCGTGGGACTGGGAATTGACGCCGGCGGGGCCTGGATCATCCACACTGCCGTGCGTAGAAGCTGTCTGAAGATTGGCCTGCAGCTCCGCCATCCAATGCGGCGCTACGTGCGAGACCCAGATAGCTGCCGGCAGGCTAAGCACGGCCGCTACAGCCAGGGTTTGCCAGGCGCGCTTTCGATAGGGGCCGCCGGCCAATATAAAGTAGAGCCAAACCAGGCCCGCAACATGCGGCTTGGCCGCGACGCTGAGTGCCAGGCAAAGAATGCCCGCCGGCACAAAGCGATCTCTAAGAAAACACCAGACTGCAATGACGCATAGACTCACCTCAATGCCGGCCGGATTGCCGATCTCAAGAAGCATCTCGCTTCCGAGCAGAAACAGGCCGATCAGCGCGCCCGAGATGACCGGCGCATTCGTGGCCGCGAGATTCCACATCAGATACGCGGCCAGGATGAAGCTTGCCGCCGTCAGAAACATCCAAAGCAAGTGCGCCGGGCCCCACGGCAGCAGGGCGAAAGGGATGACGAATGCGAGCAAAGTCGGCAGGTTGACACAGAACATCACGACCCGGCGAAGCGGATCCGGGGCCGAGGCGTATTCTTTGTGGTCGGCCTGAAATGTGCGTAGCAGGTCGCTTTCCTGGTACGGGTCGGAGTGCTGCAGCAAACACCGGGAGCCGTAATAAACGCTCCCGAAATCCGCCATCGAGTCGGGAGAGACGCGTTCGAAAACGGAACCCAACATCACAAACATCACGCTGCTGAGCATGAGCCAAACCAGACCATCGAAGCGCAGTCGCTTTGCGGCTTCCGGCTCCGCGTCTGTCGCCATGGTCGTCGTCACCGTGACTCGCGATCCAAACGAGCGACCAGGCTTTTAGGCTTGCCGCTTCGAATGGCTGACCAGGGCTTTAAATAGTGCCTGCCAGTGAAGAAGCCCTTAACCCAGAATGCGAACATGTCTCGCAGCGACCGTAGAATCACTCCTGGATTTCCGGAAGTCGCCTCTCCCGCAATGCGAGGATAGTAGTCAATTTCCACTTCCTTAATTCGAAAGCCCAGCTCGTGGGCGCGAATAATGATCTCTGGGGCGATAAACACGGTGCTGCGCGAAGTTGGCCTCGCCGCTTCCAACACTTTTCTCTTATATAGCTGGGTATAGTTGTAGTCTCGAAGTTTGGGCTCAAACAGAAGGCGAAGCAGAGCCCGGTTCACCTTCGATGTCAGTTTTCGATAGGGCGTATAACCTGCATACGCCTTTCTTACGGCAACCACAACATCTGCTTCTTCCAAAACGGGAATCAATATGTCAAGATCGCGCAGATCGAGAGGGTAGTCCATGGCATTCTGGATGACCAACTCGCCCTTAGCGCACTCGAAACCACGATAGAGAGTCTCTCCGAGCCCCATATTTCGCTCATTGTGCAGCACGGTGATCTCGGGATAGGTCTTGGCAAGCTCTTCGGCAATCGAGCCTGTATTGTCCCGGCTGCCGTCATTGATGATGAGAAGTTCAAAGGTATCGAAGCGCGGATGCATCGCCTCCATGGATTGTTCTATTGCCTGCCGGATATTCGCCGCTTCGTTGTAAGCGGGAAAAATGACAGTGATGCTTCTCCGCTCCGCTGCCGTGTGACTTTGGCTCGAATCATGAATTGCTGAACCGTCCACGATAAGCGTCATTTGGGAACATCCTGTCCATCGATGCTCGCAGGCGGCATGTTGTCCCGAAAGTCACGCACCCAGCGTGGATCATCCTTTGATCGAACGGCGATGCACTCCGAAGACTTCATGAGAGCCCTTCCACTTTCATCGACCTTGCTCGATCTGCGAGTAATATTCCTTGTTGACCTTTCTTCCCGACTTGGCAAAACGCGCAACGCGAATAATGCCCCATTTGTGCGCCCTGAAACTTATCGTCGTGGCCAACACGCCAAAGCCATACTTGACGCTGCGTCTGAAATTGATGGACGACGCCTCTTCAAAATACTTTGTTGGGCACGAAATCTCCCCGATGCGAAAGCCGAACATCACCGCCTGCGCGATCATCTGGTTGTCGAACACGAAATCGTCGGAATTCTCCAGCAGCGGCAGCGTCTCCAGCAGTTCCCGTGAGAAAGCGCGAAATCCGGTGTGGTATTCCGAAAGCTTCACGCCAAGGAGCAGATTTTGAAACGCAGTCAGCAAGCGGTTGGCCACGTATTTGTAGAAAGGCATTCCGCCTTTCAGTGCCCCGGCGCCCAGGATCCGCGATCCCAGAACCATGTCGTACACCCCGCTGGCAATCATTCCCGCCATCGCAGGCACCAGCGTCGGCGTGTACTGGTAGTCGGGATGCACCATCACGACAATATCTGCCCCTGCCGCCAGTGCCTCCCGATAACAGGTCTGTTGGTTGCGGCCATATCCGTAATTGGCATCATGGACAAATGTCTGCACGCCCAGCCTGCGCGAAAGCTCCGCGGTCTTGTCCTTACTGGAGTCATCCACCAGGATCTTGATGTCCACCACGTCGGAGAGCTCCCGCACGGTCTGTTCTAGCGTCTTCTCGGCGTTGTACGCTGGCATCACGACCGCAATCCGCTTTCGGTTGATCATCGCCTGATCCCCTCTGATTCGTCTCGGCTTCGCAATCCGTTTGCCGGCCTAGTGTGCCGCGCCCGCCGCATCCGGCGTCGAATACGGCTCAATCCGCGCTGGAATCGCATCCGGCTCAACCAACCAAACCCGCCGATCCCCGTAGTAATGGATTAACTCTGAATTATCGGCAGCATTCATTTCTCTTGCCCATACGACTTTGGAGCCATCGATGTCGGCACGGTTGTAGACCCACTCGTCGAAC
>JBEKAJ010000350.1:0-6008 GCA_050018295.1 Occallatibacter sp.
GCCAACGCCGCCGTGAGCGGTCCCAGCACCAGGATGAACCCGAGCAGCGGCAGCCCCAGGCGCGTGAAGCGGTCGCCGATGAACTGCCCGTAGCCCTTCCGCTCGAGCGACGCCGGCGTGAAGTACGCCGCCAGGAAGAAGAAAAAAGCCATGAAGTAGGCCTGATTCGTAGTGCAGAACTGAATCAGGAGCTGGCTGGACAAGGCCGCAGAAGGCTTCAGCTCATACCAGAACCATGCGCCGATGGCGCCGTAGGTGATGGCGGTATGATGCAGCACCACAAGCGCCGTCATAATGCTGCGCAGGCGGTCGATGTAGAGATCGCGGGGACGAGCGACGGCCTGATCGGCCGGTGCGTTGACAATGGAAGAAGCCGCAAGGGTACCCATCTTTACCCCCTATGCAGGTTCAAACGCGGTAACTTGGCCGCTGGTTCAGGTGTGAAAGCCGTTCCGTACGGCGGTCCGGTTCCGGCTCAGTAATTCACAATCGCGGCGAATGAATCGGGCTTGAGGCTTGCTCCGCCCACCAGCGCGCCGTCAATCTCTTCCAGGCTGATGAGCGCCGTCGCGTTGTCCGGCTTCACGCTGCCGCCGTAAAGAATGCGCATTGCCGCAGCCACATCTGCGCCCAGCAGCTTCGCCACTTCCGCGCGAATGATGCGGTGCGCGTCGGCGGCGATCTCCGGCGTTGCGGTCTTGCCCGTGCCGATTGCCCACACCGGCTCATATGCAATCACAATCGGCCCCGCAGCTTCGGGCGTAATGCCCGCAAACGCGCCCGTCACCTGCGTCTTCAGTACGCTCGCCGTTTTGCCGGCCTCGCGCTCTGCCAGCACTTCGCCGATGCACACCACCGGCACCACGCCGTGCTTCAGCGCCGTGTGCAACTTCTTGTTCACAATCTCGTCGGTCTCGGCAAAGTATTGCCGGCGTTCGGAGTGGCCAATAAGCGTATGCGTTCCTCCCACGGCCTTCAATTGCCCAATCGAGGTTTCGCCCGTGAAGGCGCCCTCCTCGGCGAAGTGGATGTTCTGCGCGCCCACGGCCACATTCGAGCCCTTGCAGGCCTCAACTACGGTGGGCAGCAGCGCCGGAGAAGGGAACAGCGCAATCTCGTCGCGCGTGTGCCAAGCAACGAGCGGCAAGAAAGCTTCGACAAACGCCTTGGCTTCCGCGGGCGTTTTGTACATTTTCCAATTGGCGGCAATCAGTGCTTTACGAGACATTTTTATCATTTCCTCAAGTTGATTTTAGAGGATCGATTTCGGCGCGCCGGGTGATAGCGAGCACAGAGTGAGATGAAGGGGCCTTGTCGAAGAAAACGGTGGCGGCTGGCTCTACGAGCCTGATCCCAGCACCGAGGTCAAATCGTCCGGCACCGTACCCTTCAGGAAAGCAGCCCGATGATCGGGATCTCCCAGATCCATCGAAAAATGGCGCCAGACGCCGTCCTGAAGCACGCCCATTTTCCAGGGTCCTGAAACCGAATCGGAAAACTGCCAGATAATATGGTAGCCGTCCTCATTCGTGAACCCTTCCCCGTCGGCCTGAATAATTGCGTCTCCGCGCTCCCAAAGTGCTGAACGCAGCCCGTGGAGTGCATTGCTGCCTTCCTCTGTTTCCGAGCCTTGCAGGTGCTGAAGCGCATAGATCGTCTTCACGGAGGCCAGGTAATTCTCAAGCCACTGAACGCCGCTTTTCGGCCTGCAATCCTGAATGTCCTCGACGAAGTCCGCGATCTCATCCTGGCCGATCGAACCATCCATGACGGGATTGCGCTCAATCAGGGCGACTTCGACTTCATCGATTCCTGAGAGCAAAAGAGTGTTCCATTCCTCTTCGTCTCCTTCTTCGATTGTCAGCCTGTACTCAGGGTGTTCCGCGCGAATCAACTGCGCGAGTTCTTCGGAGGAAGGGAACTCCTCATCTTTTGAAAGGACCCGTGTGTAATATGCCATGGCTTTCCGCGTCAGTTTCCAGTGTATTCATTGTGGCAGGGCCTAGCGAGATCACGAGGGATGACGATAAACTCTCAGGTACGGCAAAGAATATGGCAAAGATAATGACAGCCACTGAGTTCAGGGCAAAATGCCTTGGGCTGTTCGATTGGGTCGCAAAGACGGGCGAAACAATCGTCGTTACAAAGAGAGCTAAGCCGGTGGTTCACGTGGTGCCCATGCCGTCGCAGATCGGGTTGGACAAGCCGACTGGGAGAGATAAGGACCTTTAAGCCGGAAGTCCCCGTGGCTAGCACACGTCGGCGCTTCGAAATGGATTTTAATCCAGCGCTAGTCGCCGAGACACGAGACGATCGCCTCGAATTTGTCCGGCGGACACGGATGCTTCCTTTCGGAAGTTTGTCTGTTCGGAGCCCTTCTAACGTTGTAGCCCGATCTTGATTTCGCGTCAGCTATCCAGCACGTCTTTGGAACAAAGTCGAAGCGCCGCTTCACCTCTCGCTGAATCTGCTTGTAGGTCTTCGCCACATCCCTCCTTCCTTGACTACTGTTCTGAGGGTTGGAACTCTTTATCGGTGCCGATCCAATCCCAGCATGCATCGGGCCACGATGGTCGGCTCGTCCATGCAGGTAGAGTCTGGGAAAACGGGCTGTCGGAGAAAACCTCGCGCGTTTTTAGAACAAGGTCGCTCTTTCCCCAAAGGTAGATATTCCTATTCTTGTAGTTCCTTCCCAGAGGGCCGGGGAATGGATGCAAATTTGTGTCTTCGCGGGCCTCTGCCTCAGCTTGCTTTTCGTCGCCAACAGACAAGGCAAGGCTGAATTCAATTGTGATTTCATATGGGTGCAGTAAATCACTCGTCCGCGTCACCGAGGCGAACACATCGACCGGGGCGCCCCATTGCTCTTTATACCAGGCTTGTTTGTGATGCTTCGCGGACGACGCTCCAACAACCTCACGCGGGGAGCACGACCGTATCTTCTGCGCAAGCTCTTGAGCTTTCGCATTCGCGACGGAGTCTAGGTCCTGTGCGGTTACACAGCATCCAGCTCCGAAGAGGATCATGGCGATGGCAAGCCTCCACATCACGTCTCCTTGGAGGTTCTCGCGGGTGTCAGAAGCCATTTTAGATTGAGCGACAAATCAGTCAAGGAATTCTTTTTCAGGTCGCTTGGGCCCTCGATAGGGTCATACAAAAATCGCATCCAGCGTTTTCCCGCCGGATGCGATTGAACTGATCTCTGATCTCTGACCCCTGATCTCTGTCTTACTTGTCCGTCAGTGCTTCCACGCCCGGCAGCTTTTTGCCTTCGAGGAATTCAAGCGAAGCTCCGCCGCCCGTCGAAATATGCGTGATCTGGTCGGCCACTCCGGCCTGGTTGATCGCGCTCACCGAATCACCGCCGCCGATGATCGACGTTGCCGTCCGGTTCGCGGCAACCGCTCTCGCAATCGCATTCGTTCCCACGGCAAAGCGCGGGAACTCGAAGACGCCGGCAGGCCCGTTCCAGACGATTGTCTTTGCCGTTGCAACCAGCTCTATAATTGCCGCAATCGACTTCGGCCCGATGTCGAGCCCCTGCCAATCGTCAGGAAAATCCACCGAGCAGTCCCACACCTGCGTCTTCGCGTCCGCCGCAAAACTGTCCGCCAGAATGTTGTCCACCGGCAGCAGGAGTTCCACTCCTTTACTCTTGGATTTGTCCAGTGCCGCCTTGGCGAGCTCGATCTTATCTTCTTCCACCAGCGATTTTCCGGTCTTCACGCCCAGCGCGCGCTGGAAGGTGTACGCCATGCCGCCCACGATCACCAGCGTGTCCACCTTGTCGAGCAGGTTCTGGATCACGTCGATCTTGCCCGAGATCTTCGATCCTCCGATGATAGCCACAAACGGCTTCTCGGGATTTTCCAGCGCCTTGCCGAGATACGTGATCTCCTTTTCCATCAGCAAACCGGCCACGGCAGGCTTCAGATAGTGCGTAATGCCCTCGGTGGATGCGTGCGCGCGGTGCGCGGAGCCGAAAGCGTCGTTCACATACACTTCGGCCAGCGCGGCCAGCGCCTTTGAGAAGGCCGGGTCGTTGGTCTCCTCTTCCGCGTGAAAGCGAAGGTTTTCAAGCAGCAGCACCTGGCCCGACTCAAGCTGCCGCGCCATCTCCTCTGCGATCTCGCCCACGCAGTCCGGCGCGAAGGCCACATTCACGCTGTCCGCCACCTTCTTGTTGAGCAGTTCGCGCAGGCGGTCGACTACAGGTCTGAGCGAGTACTTTGGATTCGGTTTTCCCTTAGGCCGGCCCAGGTGCGAAGCCAGAATCACCTTGCCCTTGTGCCGCAGCGCGTATTCGATGGTGGGCAGCGTAGCCACAATGCGCGTGTCGTCGGTGATGGCCGTGCCGTTTTCGGTCAGCGGCACGTTGAAGTCCACGCGGATAAACAGCCGCTTGTTGGTCAGTTCGATGTCTTGAATCGAAAGCTTGGCCATGGAAGTGCCTTTCTTGAGTTGTCAGTTCTCAGTTGTCAGTTGTCAGCCGCAGATCATCAGTGGCCAGCTTCGGCGGAAAAGTTGCGGCAGCATGAAATTGACAAATGCTGCCGGAAAAGATCTACGCACAAACTGACCACTGATAACTGAGCATTGACAACTGTTCTTACAGCCCCTTCTTGGCCAGGAAGCCGATGAGGTCGACGACGCGGTTCGAGTAGCCCCACTCGTTGTCGTACCAGCTCAGCACCTTCACGCTCTGGCCCACCACTTTGGTCAGCGGCGCGTCCACAATCGAGCTGCGTTTGTCGCCTTTGAAGTCCGAGCTGACCAGCAGGTTCGAGTCGACGCCCAGAATTCCCTTCAGTTCGCCCTCGGAGGCGGTCTTGAACGCGGCATTCAAGGCTTCGGCGGTCGTGGGCTTCTCGGCGATGTAGGTCAGGTCGACGATGGAGACGTTGGGCGTGGGGACGCGGATCGCAAAGCCGTCCAGCTTGCCGGCGGTCTCCGGGATCACCAGCTTCAGGGCCTTGGCGGCGCCGGTCGAGGTGGGGATCATGGACAGGGCGGCGGCGCGGGCGCGGCGCAGGTCCTTGTGCGGGAAGTCCAGAATGACCTGGTCGTTTGTGTAGCTGTGGATCGTGGTCATAATGCCGCTGACGATGCCGCAAGTCTCCATGACCACCTTGACAACAGGTGCAAGGCAGTTGGTCGTGCAGCTGGCCATGGAGAGAATGTTGTGCTTGGCCGGATCGTACTTGTTCTGATTGACGCCCAGCACGATGGTCATGTCCTCATTGGTGGCTGGAGCTGAAATGATGACCTTTTTAACGGTTGTGCCCAGGTGCGCCTTGGCCTTGGTGGCGTCGGTAAAGTGGCCGGTCGACTCGATGACCACCTGTGCGCCCACATCGGCCCAGGGCAGCTTGGCGGGGTCGCGCTCGGCCCACACCTTGATCTTCTTGCCGTCCACTGAGATAAAGTCGTCGCCCGACTTGATCTCGTTGGGCAGGTTGCCCAGGATCGAGTCGTACTTGAGCAGGTGCGCCAGCGTCGCCGGGCTTGTCAAGTCGTTGACGGCAACAAAATCGATCTCCGAGTTACCAATCGCGGCCCGCAAAACGTTGCGTCCGATGCGGCCGAAGCCGTTGATTCCAACCTTTACTGCCATGTGTCGTTTCTCCTTCGTGGTCTTTGTGGCGTGAGTATTCAAAACCTGGGTCGTGCGGCGTCTGAAGTGGGCCTGAAATGCACTTCCACCAAACCCTTGATCGTATCATTGCGGCCTCGGTGGAAAACTGAAAGCGCGGCGGTCCTTCGCACACGATTCCCTACCGTAAGGATGAAGTTCCAGCGATGGAACTGTATGTGACGGAGTGCACACGATTTGCAGCGCCCTCGCCGAGTATGGTATTCGGGTGGAAGACACGGCTTTCAGCAAGGATTGACAGCAGCATGAGAAGACGCTCCAGACGCGGTCCAAATACCTCAGAATCCACGGGCAAAATCGGCCAGGAACTCCCATCGAATCAACCGGCTCCGCTGGTGCCGCTCTATCCCGATGA
>JBEKAJ010000351.1:0-17459 GCA_050018295.1 Occallatibacter sp.
TATGGCCGCTGGGCGGCGTCGCCTATGTCAATCCGCCCCAGCGCCCTGCCGCCACACTCTGGAGCCTCGCCGCCGGGCCCCTCGTCAACGTCGCTCTTCTGCCCGTCTTCGGTGGTGCCTTTTTAGCGGCACGCTCGCTCGGTTGGGCCCATTCCATGCCCAACGCCTACACCTTGCTTGGCTGGGTTCTCTGGATCGACGTCATCCTGCTGGTCTTCAACATCCTGCCCATCTATCCGCTCGACGGCGGCCAGATTCTTCGCTCCCTGCTTTGGTTTTTCATGGGACGTGCCCGCAGCCTTTACGTCGCCACGATTCTTGGATTTGTTGGCGCGGCGGGCCTGGTCTGCCTCGCCTTGTGGATGCACTCCACATGGTCATTACTGATTGCCGCCTACATGCTGCTCAGTTGCTGGGGCGGATTCAAGAGCGCCCAAGCCCTGATCCGCATGGAAAAGCTTCCGCGCCGCGAGGGCTTTGCCTGCCCCAGCTGCGGAGCCCAACCGCCGGTGGGCGCGCTATGGAGATGCGCCGAGTGCAAGCAAACCTTCGACACATTCCAATCCATGGCCGTCTGCCCGCACTGCGGCTCACAGTTTCCCAACACCATGTGCGGTGAGTGCCAAAAGATGCATCCCATCAGCGAGTGGGCGGCCGCCGCAAACTCGAAGCCCGCCGAGGCCCGCAGCGCTTCACTCGTGAGTCGCTAGTTCCGTCTGAATAGATTGGATTCTGTCCTAGCAGTCGAGCCTCGTGCCGCCCGATCCCGCCCTAACCACGAATCACTAACCACTGCCTCTACTTCAGCCCCGTCAGGAACTCGCCCATCCGCCGCGTGCCCTCGTCGATGTTCTGCCTCGTCACCGGGTACGAGATGCGCACATGCTCCGCAGTCCCGAATGCCTCGCCTGGCACCGTCACCACGTGCCCCTCATGCAACAGGCGCGTGGCCAGTTCAGTCGCGGTGCGGATGCCGCCCTTGCCCAGGTACGCCGAAATATTCGGGTACACGTAGAAAGCGCCCTCCGGCTTGGTACACGTCACGCCCGGAATCTTCGTGAGCGCGGCCAGCATGTAGTCGCGCAGCTCAATAAACTCCGCGCGAAACTCCGCCACGCACTCCTGCGAACCGCTCAGCGCCGCAATCGCCGCCTTCTGCACAAAACTCGTCGCGTTCGAAGTCGACTGCGACTGCAGCTTGCTCAGGTTGGCCGCCACCGGCTTTGCTGCCAGCGCATATCCCGCCCGCCACCCGGTCATCGAGTAGGTCTTCGACAGCGAGCCCAGAATCACAATGTGTTCCTTGGCCCACGTGAACGACCCGCCCGAAACTGGCTTGCCCGCATAGTTCAGGTACACATAGCACTCATCCAGAAGCAGAAAAATCCCGCGGTCATGCGCCAGGTGAACAATCCGCTCCAGGTCCTCCGCCGAAACCACCGACCCCGCCGGATTCGACGGCGAATTCAGAATGATCGCCTTCGTCCGCGGCGTAATCGCCCGCTCAATCGCATCGGCCGTGATGCGAAAGCTCTCCGCCTCGCTGGTCTCGAGGAACACCACCGTCCCGCCGGCGTACTGGATGATGTCCTTGAAGCTCACCCAATAGGGAACCGGCAGGATCACCTCGTCGCCGTGGTCCACCAGCACCTGGATCGCGTTGAACAGCGCCAGCTTGCCGCCGGTCGTAAACACCGCCTCGTCAATCGTGTAGTCCGAGCCGAAGTCGCACGCGTGGCGCTCCACAATCGCCTTGCGCACGTCGGGAATCCCCGGCACCACGGTGTAGCGCGTAAAGTTCGCCTCAATCGCGGCAATCGCGGCGTCCTTAATGTGCCGCGGAGTGGCAAAGTGGGGCTCGCCCGCCCCAAAATCCACTAGGTTCACGCCCTGTGAGCGCAGTTTAGCCGCCTCGGCGGCCACAGCCATGGTCGCGGAGACCTCGATCCGGCCGATGCGGTCGGCAAATACTTTTGCGGGAGCTGTAACGGTCATATCTCTTCCATCTTGACAGATTTCGCAGGGCGCACAAAGTTCAAGCTGTGGATGCGGCGCCGCCGTTCCCGTTCTTGATCCGCGCGCGCAGTTTCTTCACCACGTTCGGCGGCACCAGCCCGCTGATGTCGCCGCCGAAACTGAACACTTCCTTCACCATCCGCGAGCTCACAAACGAGTACCGCCCCGCCGGCTGCAGGAAAACCGTCTCCACGTCCGGCGCCAGCCGCCGGTTCATCAGCGCCATCTGGAACTCATGCTCGTAGTCGGAGATGGCGCGAATCCCGCGCAGGACGGCCGATGCGCCGACCTCCCGTGCGAACGCGACCATCAGTCCGTCGAACGTCGAAACAGAAACGTTGCCCAGCGGCGCGGTAACCTCTTCGAGCATCTCCACGCGTTCTTCCACAGTGAACAGTGGATTCTTCACCGGATTCACGAGGATCGCCACCGTCAGGTGGTCAAACAGCTTCGATCCGCGCTGGATCAGGTCGACATGACCGTTCGTCGGTGGGTCAAACGTCCCGGGATAGAGTGCTTTCACTGGCATTTGGCCTCCAACTGGATTCTACGGCAGACCCCTCCCGCGCAGAACCAGCTTCCGGAACACGGAAAGACTACTGGGTGCCCCATCCTGGCTGTCATCCTGAGCGACCATCGTCCGCTGTAGCGGACGATGGGAGTCGAAGGACCTGCTTCTTGGAACTCTGGCGAATGGTGGGATAGTACGATCCCATTCGTTCGCGCTGTCTTCGAACATGTCGCCCGCTTCAGCGGGCGAAAGAAGGTGGCCCCATGGCGTAAGCCTGGGGAAAAGGTCCGCTGTCCGCAATCGCCAGCCCCGCAGGGGCGAAAGAACCCTGCGCCCCGAGTCCCTGCCAGAGCTGTCAAGTCCCGCAGCCCCGTCTGTTCTAGCGCATCCCATTGATTCCACGTCAATTAAATTGGCATAAATATACTTGGCTCATCAAATTTCATGTAAGCGTGGGAATGATTGGGGATGGCCTTAGGTGTGGCTTGCGAAGTTCGTTTGGAGGCTCTAGAGGGGAGCAAGGATGGTCCACTGGCCGATACCCAGATTCTTCACGCGCAGGATTTCGCCGTCCTGCGCGGTTAGTTCGTAATAGCCTTCTGGAATCACTTTTCCATCCGAAGCGGAAACTGTGCCAGAGGAATACAGCCTCGCCCCTATCCGAGGAAAACCAGTCCTCTGCCGTATGGCCATTGCAATGGCGAACCTGTACTCTACCTGCCATTCCGCAGTTGGAGGTTCCAAGCGGCGCAATGTACCCTTACCCTCAAGCTCTTCCGGCACAGAAGTCGCCTCCTTCAAAAGCGAACCCACTGCCCATTCGCCCGCTTGAAAGAATACCCTTCGCGTTTATGGGCATCGCAAAAGAAGTGTGTCGGGCCAATTTGAACCGAATCGACAGGAAACGGTCCCAGGCCGTATAAGAGACCAAAATCTTTGACGGCTGATTTCGCCACCCGAGTGCAGCCGTCTACTTCGCAGGCGACTTTGCCTTGCATAAACTCCTCAGCAAGATTCATTTGCAAAGTCCCCACTGAATTTTCGTGGTGCGATGCCATATATTCCTCCATTGCTGTCAGTAACCACGGCATTGCAAAGCACGCAAGTCGGCCGTCTGAATTGTACGTTGACGAAATTCTCAGCGCGGTCTAAGTCTCCAATAGGGTGGCGGGCCGCCAGCTATTCTGCTCCCCACAGTCTCTACCCTACCCTTTGCTTCTAACCGTCTAAGGCTATCCACGACCGTATCAGGGTCTAGCTTCAAAACTCTTGCAATAGCCTCTGCCTGAAATAACTGGTATCCCGGCGCAGAACCTAGACCTCCGCGTTCGGCTGCTGTTTGGACCCCTGTCCGCATAGCTTCCAGCAGTTTTGAGTCGATTGCTTCTTCGTTCTTGAGTTTGCGTCGCTCTTCCCGTTCTTTCCGGCTCGGGTAGAACCACTTAAATGCTCCAGCGAGCAGACCCCCAAGGAATCCAAACACGCCAGAAACAGTCCAGTTTGCCCAATGAGCGATGAAAGAATGCCAAAGGTTTGTCATGCGGGGGATTATAGGAGGAATTCAAAGCGAATTGCGGTACAGATTGAAGCGCTGGACGCAGAAAACTAGCAGTTTTGGATACGAAATGCACAGGAATCGGCCCCTTTGACGTTTGAGGAGTTGACGGCGTAGCGCGTCCAGATTTTTTGAGTGGTTCAAGTGGAACGGCGTATCATGGGCTGAATGAAAACGCTCAGAGTCTACGACCAAACCGGTAGCAAATGCGACTACGAGACTGAATTCGTTCCCCGGATTGGAGAGCGCGTTCAGTTGGAATACAAACTAGGCAAGGAAGAGCCTCTAAAGTTGCACTTCTTCCGAGTCAAAGATGTGATGTACCGTTTAGACAAACCTGCCGATATTCAAGTCGCAATTCTCATAGAAGAGGAAATAAACGGAGAGGAATGGCCGATTTAAGGCTAGAATAGGAAGCAAATAGAAAAGCCGCGCATCCCGGCGCGGCCCTTCGGTGTGGCGAATCTCTGTAGCGACATCATCGCATGGAGTTTGCCCCGAATGCAAGATCAATCTACTTCAGAGCTTAGTTTGGCTTTTTCTCGCCTGATTCCGATTTTTCAAGCCATAGACGCTGAGCCTTTTCCAGATCGATCTCGGGAATTGCTGGAAGCATTTCGTCTAGAAATGCAAAGGCGCGGTCTGAATCTGCCTGAATGTCTGGGGCCTCTAAAGCCATTTCCACCAGTTGCGTTACCTCAGGTAGAAGCTTCTGCCGCACCACTTCAATCACGTTCCGATACGCAAGTGTCTGGTGATGATACTTCTTCACCTCTCTCGCCAGAACGTACATGAGCGCCTGTTGCTCTACGTCCATAATGTGACTCCTGTCGCTTGAGAATTTTCGCTACACAAGTTCAGAAATGAGGACTCAAAAATGGCACAAAACGCGCAGCAAGAAAATAAAGAACTGAGTGATCTTCGGAAATCGGCAGGCCGCGTAAACTGGGGCGAATACTCCAAAATGACCGGCCAGCCAATCCCCAAGGATGTCGGACCAGGAAAGTCGTACAAGCCTTCTCCGGAAGCGCTCAAGGCGCGGCACGCCAGTAAGAAAATAGGTCGTGTCAATGCGTCGGAATACGCTGCGCTTACCGCGAAGCAACCGAAGCGCAAGGCCGCTCTTCGCAAGCGCGTAGCTACAAAATAGCTGCGCTTATCTTGGCGCTGTGTCCTTGATGGCGTCGTTGTGCGGAGACGTGTCCACGTCATACCAGCCGCCCGCCAGCCGATAGGAGTTCGTTTCTTTGATCGCCTCGCAGCCTTCGCGGTCGGTGGGAATATCCGAGGTTGTAACAGCGCCAGATGCGAACATTATGGACAGAACGTGGCTCTCGCATTTGTCAGATAGCTTCGAGGACATCGGGAAGGGTCCATACTCAGCAAGGAGACTCGTCTTATCCCACGATTTGATGGGCCAAATCGTCTCTTCTGGGCCATTAACCATTACAAATTCGTTTCCTACCGACGTGAAACTTAGCTGCATTTCAAGACAGCTCTGTTCTCCTTTGTTGCAGATGATGCGCGCTTGTTCGGGATAAATCAGTTGGTGCGCCTTATCGTCTGGCTCCGGAATCCAAATCCCGTCCGCATCAAGAGAGCCATCTGGCTCGACTATGAGGGAAGGGATGGCTACCTCGAATCTCTTAATGTGGTCGTTGTGTATCAGCTTGAGTAGATTTGTCTCTTTCTGCTGCGGCGTAAGCGTAGAGTGACAACCCGCAATCAAGAGCATGGCGAGAGCGACAATCGGTTTTAGGTTCATGATGCTTGCATGAATTGTACCTACAGCATCGAGACCGCGCTATCATAACGGCATGGACGCAAAGCCGCCAATGGAATACGACAGGTTCACCAGTCTTGTTAAGCAGGTTCTCTCTGTGCCGAAGGCGGAGATTCAAAGGCGGGAAGAGGAATATCAGCGGGAGGCCGCATCAAGGCCGAAACGCGGCCCTAAGAAGAAGGCCGTTTCCCGCGATTCTGGCGCTTAGAATTGCCTCGCCTCCATCTTGCCAGTGAGTTCTCTATAGGTGATCCTCCGCCCTACAATTTGCGAGACGATTAGAGCGAATCTGTCCGCGTCGGTGAGGGGATTGTCCTTTGTCGCGCGGTTGTTGTAACGGAATGCCTGTTCATCGACGTAGGCATCAAGGTGGAAGGGTTCAACGGCAACGTAGGTTCCCTTGAGGCCGCGTTTCAACAGGCTCCAGAAGTTTTCGAGGCCGTTTGTGTGAATCAGGCCGTTAACGTATTGCCGCGAATGGTCGATCACTTCATGGATGTAGTCTTTCTCCAGCCCCACATAAGCCACTGCTTCATCCGTAAAGATTTTGGAGGAAGGCGCGACGTTATCAAGGATCACGCTTTGCAGCGTTTCCCGTTTCACGTTGGGCAACACCTTGGTCCGCACTTGACGCAACTCCCGGTCAAGCAATCCATGGACCGCGGCCTTATTTGAATACCGTCCCGCCGCGTGTGCCTTCGCCCTGCGATCCTTGTGCATATTCCGAGGCTTGGGTCCAATGAACGCCTCATCGCTCTCGACCGGACCATCAAGGCCGAACTTGTGAGTCCGCGTATCCTGCATTGCCAGCCGGATACGGTGAAGCAGGAACCATGCGGTTTTCTGAGTGACGCCTAGGGAGCGGTGAATTTCCCAAGAACTAATCCCGTTCTTGCAGTTGGAAACCATCCACATGGCCATGAGCCATTTATCAAGAGGGATGGGCGAGTCCTCAAAGATCGTTCCGACTTTGACGCTGAATTGCGCTTTCGGATGGCGCGTCTTGCACTGCCAGACGCGGCGCTTTGCCACATAGGACACATCGGTGCGCCCACAGGTAGGGCAGACTACGCCATCCGGCCAGCGACACTCCACAAGGTAGCGGACGCAGTTATCGGGGTCGCTGAAATAGACGATTGCGGCTTGCAGTGTTTTGGGTTCCATGACATTCCCTCAAGTGTTGGTCAGAGCGGGGAACCTACAGCTTCGCCAACCCCTCCATAAAGGATTTTACGTGACCAATCAAATCTTTTGCCTCATCCAGCGTGTACTTGCCATGTGGGTGCATGACTTGGTTTCGCCATGCCAACTTGACGGCGTACAAGTGAGCAGCCACTTGGCCTAGTGCCACTGTTTTTGGCCCTTTAGGGAGAACCTTAATCGCCTTGTTGGTCTCATCAAGGATGTTCTGGCAGTTCTTATCGGCGGTGAATGTCACACCCAAGCGACGGCCAAACTTCTGAGTTCCAACTTCCATGATCCGCATCAAGTGAAAGACACAGGCCGTACTTCTGCCCATCGCAAAGCAGTTCCCCGCTTCTACCAAGTCGTATTGAATGGAGGGAAATTTCGCATTGACTCTAGTGCCGAAAAGCTCTGGTTTTTGGTAAAAATCTGATTCCTTGCTGGGCATGTGATAGAAGTTGACAACCGACATTTCACGGCGGATCGAGTTCTCGGTTTCCGAAAGAACTTGGAGCAGTTGTTTAGCGGAGACGGTCCCTCTGAGTTTTTGGAAGAACTCACCAATGCACATCGCGGACACTTTAAGGTCAATCGACTCACACTGTTTTTTAACTGTCCTGAGCAGCTTACATCCAGGCGATTTTCTCCATGTGGTTACCGACTCGTTTCTTTCTTTGTCCATCGCCTCAAATTGACGCCGTCCCGCGCCGATCCGAGTGCCGAATTCATAGAACTGTGCAGCCGAAAATTTCTCCATGTCCCACCATGTCACTAAGGAATATGGCGAGGATACCCACGGGGGTCTGCGGCTGTCGATGGTTTTGCGTGGGAACAGGGGGCTACTCATTCAGCACCCCCTCTGTCGGCTCCCGATGAGCCAAGTATATTGTTGCCATTAAATTTCCCGCCAACTTTGCCGGTTATTTCCACGGAATCTCTACACTTGTCTTTAGTGGTTGGAGTGACGACTGTAGGGCGGCGTGGCTATGGCGATTCCGGTTAGGCGGCCGGCATCCCTCGCGCCGCCCCTTTTTTCCTGCTCGTTCATTCAACCTCTCGATCGCACGCCCTCGCGGCGTCAAAAAAGGAGTTTTGGAAATGGCAAAATCCGAAGAACTCAGATCCGCTGGAGCAGACGAACCCGAGACCGCAAATCCCGACCGGCCCAGCGAGAATGCCGCCGTCGCACGCTGCACTCGGGCCTGGCATCGCGCCCAAAAGAAGGAATCCGCCAATGGCGGCAGTGACTACAAATCCCAGTGCGTGGGCAATATCGCCTACCTTCGTGCCGTCCCACCCCTTCAGGGCTTCGAAAACATCCGCGACTTCATCGCCTGCGTCACCTTCGCAGCGATGACTGAAGTTATCCGCCACAAGGACGCCAATCACCTGCTCGCAGCCGCGAAAATCGCTCTCGCAGCCCTCCGTCAGGAGCCAACACCCGTCGAAACGAGCGAAAAATAATTCAAATAATTTTTTTGGGCACTCCTTATCGGAAGTTTGCCATTAAATCATTTAGAATCAACAAAACCTGATCAAAGAGCGTTACGATTTTTGTTGATTTTTATTGCCAAACAGGCCATTTTCCGGCGGTTCCAAGGCACTTCTTAGGTGTCCGGCGCAGTCTAGGGCAGGTCCGAGACTCACCGCCCGCCCCACCCGCGCGTAGCTTTGGCTGAGCCTGCCCGCCTCTCCGCCAAACCGGCCGCCGGCTGCATTACGGCGAAATCGCTCCTCCTTTACCCGCGCGGACGTCGAGCCTATGATGTGGGTCAACTGTCATGCCCGACATTGAAGACCTGCTAAACCGCTGGCAGTCCGCCGGCGTCCTCGATGCGGAGACCGCCGCCCGTATCCGCGCGCACGAGGCACAATCCGCCTCCAAAGACAGTCCCGGCCTGAAGTGGCAAGGCATCACTGCCCTCATTCTCGGCGCCATCCTCCTCGCCTGCGGCGTTGTGCTCTTTGTCTCCGCCCACTGGGACGAGCTCGGCCCCAGCGCGCGCTTCATGCTCGTCATCGCCATGGTCGCCGTCTTCCATATCGGTGGAGGCTTGACGCGGTCCAGCTTCCAGGGTCTCTCCACGGCGCTCCACGCCATCGGCACCGCCGCCACAGGCGCAGCCATCGCGCTTGTCGGCCAGATCTTCAACATTCAGGAGCACTGGCCCGCCGCCGTGCTTCTCTGGGCGCTCGCCGCACTCGCCGGCTGGGCGCTCCTTCGCGACCAGGCGCAGCAAACACTCGCGCTCCTCCTCGTCCCCGCATGGATGTTCTCGGAGATATCGTTTTACACCGACGGCCGGATCGGTGAGAACGTCTACGAAGGTCGCTTCCTTTTCCTCTGGGCCATCCTCTGCATCACGTTCTTCATCGCTTCGCGGCGCAAGGTAGTGCAAGGAATTCTCTTCGCCGTCTCCTGCGTCGCTCTTTTCTATGGAACCGTGGGAATGTCGGGAGGCTGGAACTCCTGGCAAAACCAGCCTTCCGTTTCATTCGGAATTCGCGTGTGGGCATGGACGGCCATCGCCGCCGTGCCGCTCATCATCGCCGCATTTCATGGCCACAAAGGACTCATTCCCATCGCCGCCGCCATTGCCTATTCCATCGTGCTGCCGTGGTGCTACGGGCCTTATACCGAGCGCATTTCCGGCAACACCATCAGTGGCTACCGGCCCAATCTGATGGCTTACGCGCTGGTCGCCGCATTCGCCGTCTTCCTTTGCTGGTGGGGCGTGCGGCTCGTGTCGCGTGCGCTCGTCAACTTTGGCCTTGTGGCGTTCGCCGCGGCCGTCGGCTGGTTCTACTTCAGCGACATCATGAACAAGCTCAACCGCTCGCTCGGCCTCATCGGGCTGGGCATTCTGTTTCTCGCCGGAGGCTGGGTGCTTGAGAAGATGCGCCGGCGCATCCTCGCGCGCATGGCTCCGTCAACTCCGCCCGAGCAAGCCGGCGCCGCAACAGATGGAGGTGCGCAATGAAATTCAGACGGTTCACGCTCTCTGGTGTCTCCGCTGCGCTGCTCGCCTTCCAGTTGCTCATCGTCTCCTCGGTCGCCGGCAAGTATCTCTGGCAGCGCTGGCGTTGTCCGAGCGTCTGGACCCGCGCCGCGGCCATCGATCCCATTCAGCCCATGCGCGGCCGCTACCTCTCGCTCCAGCTCACCGTCGACGGCTGCCAAAGCACGCTGCCTTCGGCCAAGCTCGCCACATTCCCGCGCGACGTCAACGGCGCCATCAAGCCCGGACCGTATGTTCTGCGCCCGCAGCCCGTCGAATTCCGCGCCAACCTGAAAGTGATCAACAACAAACTCGTCGCCGTTCGCCCCGAAGGTCAAGACATCGGCGGTCAGGAGGATCCCTCCGCTGGCGAGGAGATCTCCGCCATGCCAAGCGCGCCCTGTGACCAGATGCAGCTCACCGACGGCGTCGATTTCTACATCGCCGACACCGCGCGGAGCCCGCTTCCGCTCCAGCACGGCCAGGAATTGTGGATCGAAGTGACCGTCCCGCCCACAGGCCCGCCGCGCCCGCTCCACCTCGCGCTCAAAGACAACGGCGCCTGGAAGCCGCTGGCGTTTCAATAAAGTGTTCGAAATTTGAGCGCCGCTTGAATCTCCCGGCCCTTCCGCGTGGCGTCAGGCCTCCTCGGCCTTGCTCAGATCGACCAATCCCTCCGGCAACGCCATTTCCAGGCGCTTCGCTTCAAGGTCGATCTTGCGTAGAAAGCTCTTCGCAAACGGAACCAGCACCTCGCCCTTGGCGCCGCGTACCACCAGCAGCGGCGCAGCTCCCCCGCTGCGGTCCACGTTCTCGATCTCGCCCACTGGAACAGGCTCCCCACCGGCCACATCTACGAGTGTGCAGCCGATCAGGTCTCCGACGTAGACCGAGTCTTCGCTCAGCTCCGCTCGCTCCGCGCGCGGAATCGCTACAACCATCCCCGCCAGAAGCTCGGCCGCCGAGATCGAATCCACGCCAACAAAGTGCAGCACTACGCCGCCCTTGTGCAGCCAGTGGTTCACAAGTTCCACCTGTCGCGGCGACTGCGCAGCTGGCCGCGCTGCCGCTGCCGCAGATGCTTCCGGGGCCAACAGCCAAAGCTGCCGCCTCTCTGCAAACTTGTCAGGAAAGTCAGTCAGAATCTCAGCGAAGACCTCGCCTTTGCGGCCCTGCGGACGGCGAATCCGCGCCAGCCAAACCCACGCTGCGGGCGGTTCCGGCACGGCTACCTCCGGCTCCAGAAGACGACGCCGGCGCAGGCGAAAGCCATGCTATTCTTCGTCGTCCTCTTCCAGAATGTCGAGCGTGTAGCGGTGGTGCAGCTTCATGCTCACCGCGCCCAGGATGGTGCGCACCGAGCGCGCCGTGCGCCCTTGCTTGCCGATCACCTTGCCCACGTCCTGCGCCGCCACGCGGAGCTTGAGAACGGTGTTCTCATCCCGGTTCACGGCTTCCACTTCCACGGCGTCCGGCTCGTCCACCAGGGCCCGCGCAATCTCGCGGACCAATTCGTCTACTTGCACCATATCGACTTGGGTCATGATCGTGCCTCTGACCTCTTGCGTTGGGGTTTTGATGACATTGGATCTGTGCGCGAATAGTAACACGCAAACCGGCTGCGAGCAAAGACTTGCAGCTCAGCTTGCGGCGTGGCGCCCTTTCGGCTTGGGCAAATCAGGCTGCTGCCGGGTCCGTAACCTGGGCCGATGCCTCGACCGCTGGCTCTGCCGCCGCAACCACAGGGTTCTTGGCGACGAGCTTCTCCATGGTCTGAGAAAGCTGCGCGCCCTTGCTGCGCCAGTACGCGATCCGCTCGTGCTTCAGGTCGACGCTGGCCGGGTTGGTGCGAGGATTGTACGTGCCGACAACCTCGATGGAGCGGCCATTGCGGGCGCGGTCCTTCTCAATCACGACAATGCGGTAATAGGGCTGCTTGCGGGCGCCGAAACGCGCCAAACGGATCATAACCACGATGAATCAATTCCTTTCGGCTTCCTGAGCTTGAGTGAGGTGGTCTGGAGAGTTTGCCGGCCGGTTCCGGTCCTGCATTCACCCGCCAGGCGGGCAACGCTCGGGGATTCCGGCACAACAACGGCCAGGCAAATGCGCCCGGCCGCACACATCACAAGACCTAAGTATCGCCGAAACAGGGCAGTTGAGGCAAATGGTCGTCTCAGAGCGAACCGGTCAGGCCGATCTGAATACTGCAAAGGCTGAAAAACCTTCCGCCCTTCTTTTTGAAGGATACTTATTCAGTACTCCAAAACGTTCCATGAAAGGAACTTTGCTCGCAATGTGGCCATTCAAGAAAAGGGCGCTAAGGGCCGAGGATTTGCCAATTGACGATGCATGGTCGGTGTCACAAGGGGACTACAATGGCAAACCCATAGTTGTTCGGGCGATCACCGGATATCGCAAATTCGGGGGCGTCATTGGGTACGCGCATCAGGTTGGAATTGCCGTGCCTTTGAACGCTCCTGAGCCGAGCGGACTGCCTTCCTCAATAGAGATCGGGGCGCTGGACTCCATCGAGGATTCGATTTGCGGCTTGCTTGAGACTCAGAGGGAGTCTTTGTACGTCGCCGCTATCACCAGCAACGGAATGCGCGAGTTTGTGTTCTATACCCGCTCTCCAGAACAGGTGAAGCAGAAGTTTGAACAACTACGGAGGAGCATTAACTCGCACCAAATCCAACTAATGATCCAGCAAGATAAGGACTGGCAAGTATATTCGCGTCTCGTCAAATGATGTCCGAGTCTTTTCCGAAATCCCGCCGCGGAGCGCACAATTAATGAATCGCGAGTATCACAAAGGCCGTTCTGGCCAGTTGGGCCGCGAGATGGAACTGCTCGTCTTCGGCCACGCGGGCTTGCCCGTGATGGTCTTTCCCACCTCCGGCGGGCGCTTTTACGAGTTTGAAGACCGGGGCATGATTGCGGCTGTCGCTGACAGACTCGATGCCGGCCGGTTGCAGTTCTTCTGCGTCGACTCAGTGAACGAGGAGAGCTGGTACAACCGGCAGGCGCCGCCGCGCCAGCGGATCGCGCGCCACATACAGTTTGAGGAATACCTTCTCAACGAAGTCGTCCCGCTGATCCACCAGAAGAACCGCGACGCGCGCCTCGTGGCCCTTGGATGCAGTCTTGGCGGCTATCACGCGGTGAACATCGCCCTGCGCCACCCGGAGATCTTCAGCGGATTTGTGTCGCTGTCGGGCATGTTTGATCTGACCGGCTTTCTCGACGGCCATTACGATCAGGATTGCTACTTCCATCTGCCCACCCACTATCTGCCTCGCCTCACCGATCCGTGGTTTCTCGATCGCTTCAGGCGCAACAAGTATGTACTTGCCACCGGTCGGGACGATCAGTGCCTGGGTCAGAACCAGGATCTCGACCGCATCCTGAACGAGAAGGGAATCCTGCACCAGTTTGATGTTTGGGATGTGCCAAATTCGCACGACTGGCCCGCCTGGCAGCGAATGGCGCTGCAATATTTGTGACAGCGCGCAGAAGTTTGTTCGGTTGAAAACAATCTGAGGAGACAATGCAATGAGCCAACTCAACCCATACGAGAGCTTCCTTGACGGACGGCCGGTCGATACGATTCTGGCCTCAACCGCGGATGCCATCGCCGAGTGTCTCAAGGCGATCGGCCCAAACCGGATCAACCTGCCGCCCGCTCCCGGCAAATGGAGTGCGGCAGAAATCGCCTGCCACCTCGCCGACTGCGAGATTGTCTTCGCATTCCGTTTCCGTCAGACTCTCGCCGAGGATGGGCCAACCATCCAGCCCTTCGACCAGGACAAATGGGCCGCGACCTACTCCGGCGTTCCGGCGGCCGAGGCGCTCGCGGCCTTCTCTGCGTTGCGCAAATGGAATTTGCGATTGTTTCGCGATGCGCTGCCCGGCGCAGCGGCCAGAATCATGACTCATCCCGAGCGCGGAACCATGACCTTTCAAACGGTCGTCGAAACCATGGCCGGCCACGACCTGAATCACCTCGGTCAGTTACGCAAGATCGCCGGCCAGCCTGCATGATCAATCGGCCGCCGCCAGTTCACTCGCTCGCGGGCTCGCGACCTTCTTCAGCAGCCAGGCCATGTTTTGTCCCAGTATCTTCATGGTCTGGATGCCCTCCTGGTCCCGCTCCACATCGCCGGGCGCGAGCCCGACGCCGATGTTCCAATACGATGAGCCGGGCACAATCATCTCGCTGATCAGGAAGAAATGATTCAGCGCGTCGAATGCGTGGATGGCGCCGGCGCGCCGCACAGCTACGACGCCTGCGCCCACCTTGCGCCGGAACATGCCGCCATTTGCCTTCGACACCAGGCAGGCGCGGTCCATCAGCGCCTTCATCTCTGTCGACACGTCAGCCACATAGGTGGGCGAGCCGAGAAGAATGCCGTCCGCCTGCTCCATCTTTTCGATGTAGACGTTGCCCACGTCGCCTTTCTGCCCGCAGCGGCGGTCCTTCCTCTTCGAGCACTCGTGGCACGAGAGGCACCCGTGGATTTTTGCGCCGCTCATCTCAACCAGCTCAGTCTCGATGCCTTCCTTCTCCAGTTCCTTCAACACGTACCTCAGCAGAATCGCCGTGTTTCCGCCCTTGCGGGCGCTTCCGTTGAAGGCAACAACTTTCAAGTGATTCTCATTCATCGATCGTTCTCCCTTTTCTCTGTGGCGCGGCAACGCCAATTGCCAAACTCTCTATTCTGCACCTTGGCTGCCATTGTCGCCGTCGCGGCCGTCACAGTCTTTGCAGGCGCCGCACCGGCTGTTCGATTGCGCCGTGACGTACACTGTTGCCTGGCATGCGAGCCAGACGATCCCGATACTCGATATACGCCCGCCGCGGGCTGCGGGGGGTCACTGCATGAAGAAGATCGGCGTGCTGTTCGGCGTGGAGAACAGTTTCCCGAGCGCACTGGTCGAGCGAATCAATGCGCGAAATTCTGCCGGCATTCAGGCTGAGTTTGTGCAGACGGGCGCAGTCGATCTCAATCGAAAGCCGCGCTACGCCGTCATTCTTGACCGCATCTCCCACGAGATTCCGTTCTATCGCGCGTTCCTCAAGCATGCGACGCTAAACGGAACGGCGGTCATCAACAATCCCTTCTGGTGCGCGGCCGACGACAAGTTCTTCAACTACACGCTGGCGGTGCGGCTGGGCGTAGCCGTGCCGCCGACCGTGCTGCTGCCGCACAAGGAGTATCCCAACGGAACCACCGCGAAGTCGCTGCGCAACCTGGAATTCCCGCTCGATTGGGACGGCGTTTTTGCCGCCATTGGTGAGCATGGTTTCTTGAAGCCTATTCAAGGCGGCGGCTGGCGCGATGTGTACGAAGTGCGCGGCCGCGAAGAGTTCTTTCGCGCCTACGACCAGTCGCGCGGCTTGTGCATGGTGATCCAGAAGGCCATCGAATACACAGAGTATTTCCGTTGCTTTGTCGCCGGGCCGAAGAAAGTCCGCATCATGCCTTACGATCCGCGGCGGCCGCACGCCGAGCGCTACTTGCAAGGCGCCCCGCGCGCCAGGACGCTTCGCGCCAAACTGCTCTTCCGCCGCATGGAAGAAGATGCACTCAAGCTCTGCCGCGGGCTTGGCTACGACTTGAACTCGGTGGAATTCGCGGTGGAGAACGGAATCCCCTATGCCATCGACTTCTTGAATCCAGTGCCCGACGCCGATGTGCATTCGGTCGGAGCGGCCAACTTTGAATGGATTGTCGATCAGGTCGCCCAGCTCGCGATCGCCCGGGCCAATGCTTCTCCGAGGGCGCTTGCGTTGCGCTGGCCCGAGGTACTGGGCACCGCAGCGCCGCCCATAGGCCGCCCAAGCCGCAAGCATGCGGCGAAGAAGCTCAAAGCGTGGCAAGCGTAAACGTCAGGCCGGAACTGCAGTGCCTGCTACGCCAGCTCAACCTTCAAAGTGATGCCGATGTCAGAAAGCTTCTCCGCGGGCGTCTGAACCTTTAACGCAGTGTCGTCCTGCTTCCAGTTTGCACTGGCCTTGTGACCAAGTATCTCCACATTATGGATCTTGCCAGGCTGTTGCGAACTGGCCAGTCCAAGAGCCTGCACGACGGCCTCTTTCTCCGGCCAGCCCATCACGAATGCGTACAGCGTGCTGCCCTTTGTCGTGAAGCGCACGTCCTCTGCGGTGAAGTCCTTCTGCTTGTCCTCGTTGAACCTTCCGGAGACGATTTTCACTTGCGTGGAGGGGCCTTCGCCATAGATTTTCCAGGGGCGCGTCGCGTAGATGCCTTCGCTGTTGATTTGCATCCACGCGGTGATGCCTTGCAGCACCTCCATCTCCTCGAAGTCGAGCTGGCCTGAGTTCGGCAGCGGGAAGTTCAGCAGCAGGTTGCCATTCTTGCTTACGATGTCGGTGAGCAGATCGATGACCTTTTTTGCAGTCTTATATTTCTGCCCGCGCTTGTAGTGCCATTGCCCGATGCACGTATCGGTTTGCCAGGGGTTTTCCGCGATGCTATCCGCCACGCCGCGCTCGTGGTCGAGAGCGCAGGTGCCAACCGCACAATCCGAAGGCTCTTTGCTCGTGTAGACCGCTTCCACCTTGCCGCCATTCATCAGGGCGCTTTCGTTGTAAAGGTGCGACACCATCTTGAGGCCATATTTCTCGAAGGGCAGGTGGCCGTCGGTATAGAGAATGTCGGGGTGATACTTGTCGATGAGATCGGTCATGCGGTTGAGATAGTGCTGCCGCCACGAATCGGGAATGCCGTTGTCGTTCCACTCCAGCTTGTCGATAAATGGCTCGCAGCCGGCATCGTGATAGAGGTCGGCATACTTCGGATCGACACCGTCGTACGGAACGCCGGCCATTGGCCCGGTCTTGTCGGCGCCATGGCTTACGGCGAACCATTTGAAGCTGATCCACAGGTGCTCGCTGACACCGAAGCGCAGACCGTGATTGCGCGCCGCTTTTTGCCAAAGGCCCACCACATCCTTCTTCGGCCCCATGTTGACAGCATTCCAGCGAGTGTACTTCGAGTTCCAAAGGTCAAAGTTGTCGTGATGCACGCCCATACTGAAGAAGTACTTCGCACCAGCCTTCTTGTAGAGACCCATCAGATGATCCGGATCCCATTTTTCCGCCTTCCACAGATTGACCAGATCCTTGTAACCAACCTTGGAGGGATGGCCATACGTTTCACAGTGATACAGGTATTGCGGCTGGTCCTGCACGTACATGTTGCGGGCATACCAGTCGCCGTCTTCAATCGCAGACTGCGGTCCCCAGTGCGCCCAGATGCCGAACTTGGCATCGCGAAACCAGTCAGGAATTTTATAGGTTTGCAGAGATTCCCTGGTGGGCTGGAATGGTCCGCTCTGCGCAGCCCGCTGCGAAGGAGCAAATCTCGACAAAGCCAGCGCGGA
>JBEKAJ010000352.1:0-8767 GCA_050018295.1 Occallatibacter sp.
TGGTGAACGATAAGCAAGTCTATGAAAACCTGGAACAGACTACGGCCACACTTGACGCGACGATGGTCCAGGCGCAAGCCGGCGTAACGGACTTCCAGGAGAATATGGAAGCCTTGAAACATAACTTCTTTTTGAGCGGGTATTTCAAGAAGCGCGGATACGAAGACTCCGCCAGCTTAGCCGCGAATCGGATCGCGGAGCTGCCTCGATCTACTCCCGAAAAGACCTTCACATATGCAGGCAAGCAGATCTTTGATGACCGCTATTCGGCCAAGATGAAGGACCAGAAGACTCTCAAGGACGCCGGCGACTTCCTGGCACAGGCCCAATTCGGAGTTGCGGTCGTTGAGGTTTTCACTGGCATGGATGGCGATACCCAGAAGGATCTTGTCCTCAGTGAAGCCAGGGCGATGGTGATCCGCGAGTATCTTGTCGAAAACTTTGGATTTGACGACAGCCAGCTCAAGACATTGGGACAAGGCAAGCAGGCAGGCGCGAACCTTGACGCGGATTGGGGCTCGATTCAGATTCTCATCTATCCGGAAGGGACCGAGATACCGGCCGACAATACCGCACCGGTGGCTAGCTCATCCACAACCGAAGCCGACCGGCCAGTCCAGGTCACCGCCGCGGCTACGCCCAAGCCATAGCCTTTGGGGCTTGCCTTCGGTGTGCAGCGAAGACTCGCATACCGCGATTTTGCCGAATGCATCAATTCAAATGGAGGCGAGTATGACAGGAAACCGGCACTTCACTGAAGGACATAGCGGCGACCAGGGTGAAACTAACCCCGGTCCCTACTGGCAGCGGATGCACCGCGACTGGCGCTTCTGGGTGTGTGCGTTCCTCATGGCCGTGGCACTCGCCGTCTTCGTTTTAAGCGACAATCTGGCTTTTATCCCCAGCCGCTGACCAGAGCCGCCGCCAGAATGACATCTTAGGCCCAAGCTTTCGCTCATTGCCATTTCAGCATCTAAACGTATCAATCGCTCTGTTAAGATGTGACCGAAAGTGTGGCAGTTGCATGCGTTTCGAACGGTCAGCGGCGGGAGCGTTGGGGAATCTGAGAAAAAGGGTGAACACATGGAAATAGGCATGATCGGTTTGGGCAGGATGGGAACCAACATGGTCCGGCGTCTTATGCGGGCCGGCCACCAATGCGTTGTGTACGATATTCATTCGGATGCCGTTCAATCGCTTGCCAAAGAAGGCGCGGTTGGCGCGGATTCGCTTGATGACTTTGTGAAGAAGTTGAAAACGCCTCGCACCGTCTGGATGATGGTGCCGGCTGGCGTGGTTGATGCGACGCTCAATGACCTGACCCCTCTGCTCGAAACGGACGATGTGGTCATCGACGGCGGGAACTCCTATTATCGCGACGACATTCGCCGTGCCGCCGAACTGAAACCCAAAGGCATCCACTATGTGGACGCGGGGACCAGTGGCGGAGTGTGGGGTGCCGAGCGAGGCTATTGCCTGATGATCGGCGGCGAAAAGGATATAGTTCAGCGTATCGACCCGATTTTTTCCGCATTGGCGCCAACCGTCGATTCGGCGCCGCGCACGCCCGGCCGGGAAAAGGTGGGCGGCACCGCCGAACACGGCTACTTGCACTGTGGCCCCAGCGGCGCTGGCCACTTTGTGAAGATGGTGCACAACGGAATCGAATACGGAATCATGGCCGCGTACGCGGAGGGGTTGAACATCCTTCAACATGCCAATGTCGGCAAGCAGCAGCAAACTGTAGACGCGGAAACTACACCGCTGCGCAACCCTGAGGTGTACCAATACGACCTGAACCTCGCCGACATCGCCGAGGTCTGGCGCCGCGGTAGCGTGATCTCCTCCTGGCTCTTGGATCTGGCCGCAATCTCACTGCTCGACAGCCCGGATCTGGCGAAGTTTGCCGGCCGCGTGTCGGACTCGGGTGAAGGACGCTGGACGATTACCGCAGCGATTGACGAATCGGTTCCGGCCCCCGTCTTGAGTGCTGCGCTGTATGAACGCTTCAGTTCGCGCGGTGAAGACACCTTCGCCGATAAGCTGTTATCCGCGTTGCGATTCCAGTTCGGCGGTCACCAGGAGAAAACTTCTGCCATGAAGGAAGGCGCCTGATGGCCAATTCCCAGTCAGACGCTCTGGTGGTCTTTGGCGTGACGGGCGATCTGGCCCACAAAATGATCTTCCCGGCGCTCTATGCGATGGTGAAGCGCGGCGTACTCAAGGTTCCGGTGATCGGCGTTGCTTTCCCGAAATGGAGTCTGGAGCGGCTGCACAGGCGCGCGACGGACAGCATCAAGCGTGCGGGCGGAATCGATGACAAACGAGCACTGCAACGCCTTCTGTCGCTGCTGAAGTATGTGAGCGGAGATTACGCAGATAGCAATACATTCAAGGCGATTAGAGACGCGCTGGGCAACGCACGGCGCCCCGCGCACTATCTGGCAATCCCGCCTGCGCTCTTCGAAACGGTGATTGAAGGACTGGGAACCGCGAAACTGGCCGAGAACGCGCGCGTGATCGTCGAAAAGCCGTTTGGGCGTGATTTGGCCTCAGCGCGCGAGCTGAACCGGGTTGCGCATTCGGTGTTCCCTGAAAACTCCATTTTCCGCATCGATCACTTCCTCGGAAAGGAAGCGATCATGAATATCCTTTATTTCCGATTCGCCAATTCGTTTCTTGAACCGATCTGGAATCGCAACTATGTGGCCAGCGTTCAGATCACTCTATCGGAGAATTTCGGTGTGGGCGGGCGCGGCGCGTTTTACGAAACAGCGGGCTGTTTGCGCGACGTGATTCAGAATCATCTCTTCCAGATTGTGGCTCTGCTTGCCATGGAAGCGCCCGCGGGGCGTGACTTTGGGGACGTGCACAACGAGAAGGCGAAGGTCTTTAAAGCCATGCGCCCTCTGAAGGCCGACGATATGGTGCGCGGCCAGTATGCCGGCTATCGAGAGGAGCCGGACGTGGCGAAGCGCTCCGACGTCGAAACCTATTGCGCCCTGCGGCTTTTCATCGACTCATGGCGCTGGGACGGGGTGCCGTGGTATTTGCGCTCGGGTAAATATCTACCAACAACCGCAACTGAGATCCTGGTGGAGCTAAAGCGGCCCCCGCAGAAGCTTTTTGCCGACGCTGTGCAGGCGAAGAGCCGATCGAATTACCTGCGCTTCCGGCTCTCCCCCAGCTCGGCCATCGCTTTGGCCGCTCGCGTCAAGCTTGCAGGTCAGGAATTCATTGGAGAAGAGCGAGAGCTTTACCTGTCTGATGAACAGCCGGGGGAGGAAACGCCTTACGAACGGCTTCTAGGCGATGCTATGAAAGGCGACGGGGCGCTCTTCACCCGCGAGGACGCGGTTGAAGCCGCATGGCAGGTGGTCAATCGGGTTCTGAAGAACCATCACCCGGTTCGCCGATACAAACGCGGCACATGGGGGCCGAAAGAGGCGGACGCACTCTGCGCCGCGGGCGGCGGGTGGCATAATCCAAGCCCCGATGGCGCATCCGAATAGTCGCTTGTTTTCCGGAAAGTTTACCCTCAAGTTCATCGCATCAGGGAGCGCCGCTATGTGAGCCGCACGACCTGTTTCTGAGTCGGATTGCCTCACATACTCTCTACTTCACCCGTTCCCGATGAGCATTATGGCTCAGCTATTCTTCCATTGAATTGGAAGAATACCAATGAAGCGGAGTAATCGTTCTCCTCTTTCTGTTGGCTCCCATGCTAAGTGAGTCGATTGTTCGTAATCTCTCGAAGATGCCCCGGGGGCACCGAATTTAAAGAATGATTGGAGAACACGATATGCCGCTAACCACCGTCCTCATCACGATTGTTGCAGCAGGGCTTCTATTGTGGCTTGTGAACAGATTCATCCCCATGCAGGGACAAATCAAATCGATCCTGAACGCCGTGGTTGTCATCGTTTTGGTTCTATGGATTGCGAATCTCTACGGGTTGTTTGATCACCTCAATCAATTCCACGTCGGGCGTTGACCGATCTCACCATCGAAGCCGGCTCGGCTTCGTCCGCCAACCTAAGACAACAACGCAATACGGCAGTCCTTTGACTGCAGGAGATATCGTGAAGCACACACTTTTGTTCGTGATAGGAAGTGTATTAAGCTTGAGCGCGTTTGCTCAGGCCAGCGCGCAAGATTCCATCGCCCTCGTCCCTGTCGGCGGAATGCCTGCCTATACCGTGGACGAAACCAGCCGCACGGTCGAAGCCGTTGATTATCAACATCGCAGCGGAGCCACGGACGTAGACCTCGCCGGAACCGCTTTACTGCCTTCAGCCGACGGAAAAGCCAAAGTGCGCAGCAAGCGCGGCACGATGGAAGTGGAAGCGACCTTTGGAAATCTGCAAAACCCCACGACCTTCGGCGCCGAATATCTGACCTACGTGCTCTGGGCGATCTCGCCTGACGGCCGCGCAGTCAACCTTGGAGAGGTTTTGATTGGGGACAACGATCGCAGCAAGCTGACCGCCACCACCGATCTCCAGGCATTCGCGCTGATCGTCACCGCGGAACCCTATTTTGCCGTCCGCCAGCCCAGCAATGTTGTCGTGCTCGAGAACGTTGTTGGCGCCGACACCCTGGGATCCACCGAAGCAGTGAAAGCAAAATATGAACTCATGGAGCGCGGGGGATATATCCCGACCGGATACAAGTTCGACCCTGTGGTTTTGGATGCCAAGCTGCCCCTGGAATTTCTGGAAGCACGGAATGCAGTTCGCATCGCAAGATCTGAAGGCGCCGAGCAGTATGCCGGTGATAGTTTTCAGCATGCTGTCCAGCTAATGAACAGCGCCGACGGCTATGCAACGGAAGGGCATTCGGACAAGAAGGAACTGATCGCGAAGTCCCGCGAGACCGTGCAGACCGCCGAAGACGCGCGAGAAATAGCTGTCAAAACGATCGAAGAGGATCGCAGAGTGAGCGAACGCCAGGCTTCCGCGGACGCGCAGGCAAACTCGCAGGCGCAAGCCGACGAGGCAATCCGTCAAAAGGAACAAGCCCAGGCGGATATGGCAACAGCGCAGGCCAACGCGGCAACGGCGCAGGCCAACGCGACGACGGCGCAACTCAATGCGGTAGCGGCGCAAGCTGATGCGGCAAACTCCCAGGCTGCATTAGTCACCAACCAGAATGCATCGGCAGCGGCAATTGCCGCGGCTCAGGCCGACGCCGACCGTTCCCGATCGATCGCGCAGCAAGCGCAAGAGAATGAGTCAAAGGCGGATACCGACAAAGCGGCCATGCGTGCTCAATTATCATTGCAACTCAATGAGATCCTTGAGACGCGCGACAGCGCTCGCGGCCTCATTGTCAGCATGTCCGACGTTTTGTTTGACACCGGGCAGTATTCGTTGAAGCCCGGAGCGCGGGAGAAGCTGGCAAAGGTCGCCGGAATATTGATTGCATACCCAGGCCTCAACATTGCAGTCGGCGGATATACCGACAATGTTGGCGGCGATGACATGAATCAGAAGCTCTCTGAGAACCGTGCGGGAGCTGTTCGCGATTACCTCGTGCAAGAAGGCGTAACTGCAAACTCAGTCAGCGCAACGGGATTCGGGAACAGTTCGCCGGTAGCCTCGAACGATAACTCCGCCGGGCGGCAAGAAAACCGGCGAGTGGAACTGGTCGTATCGGGTGAGGCAATTGGAAGCCCTGTCAATGCTACGACTGGAAGCCTGCGCTAACACAACCCTCGATCCTCTGCGGACTCGTGAGAGGCCGCAGAGGATCTTGAATCACTCGGCATGGATGGAAAGGCGAGCTCTTGTTTGCCGTGCACCAATATGAGTACTCCTGTTCGACACGCAGGCCTGTTTCTAGCGCTCCCTGTGCATCGCTCGCTGATGCCATATTGGCTCACGCATCTGGGAGCGCTGGGACTTTTCTCCGTTGCCATCGTCGACTCCTCTCCCATTCCTCTGCCTCTGCCCGGTAGCACTGACCTCCTGTTGCTCTGGCTGGTGGCGTTTGGCAGAGATCCATGGCTGCTTGCCGCGATGGCCATCGCCGGCAGCATCGTGGGTGGATACGCTACCTGGAACCTAGGTCGCAGAGGCGGCGAAGCGGCTTTGCGCCGCTACGTTCCTGCACGTCTTCTTAGCCGGGTCGTCGGATGGGTAGAGCGCCACCGCATCCTCGCCGTGTTTCTTCCCGCCCTGCTTCCTCCACCGATTCCTCTCTTGCCATTTGCGCTCGCCTCTGGCGCGCTGGGCGTCTCGCGCAGCCGCTTCCTGGTCGTTTACAGCGCTGCTCGCACCCTGCGTTACTCGCTCATTGCCTGGCTCGGCGTGGTCTATGGACGCCACGCCATTCGACTGTGGTCGGGGACGTTCCAGAAATGGTCGACTCCGCTGATCTATGTGTTCGCGGGCCTGCTGGTCGCCGGTATTTGCTTTGGGATATGGAAGGTTAGCGGCCTACGCAAGATCGATGCCAATGAGAAACTTTCGTTGCATGATGAAGCATCTCGGACGGGCGAAACTCCCGAGGCCGCTTAGCCCTGATCCTCACGTCTACACAACAAACATGGCAACGCCCGCTACGAACATGGCCAATGTGGTGATTGCCACAACAGTCCATCCCAGCCGGGAGCTAGGCTGGCCCTGCATCAGCTTCTTGTCGGCTGCCACAATCAGGATTGCGACCATGAGGAATGGCGCCAGCAATCCGTTGACAACCGCTGTCCAGTAGAGCGCCTTAACCGGATTGATGCCGATAAAGTCCAGCGCTACACCCACTCCCGTCGAGACCAGAATCAGAGCGTAGAACCAGCGCGCTTGTCTAAGTCTCTTGTTCAAGCCCTGTCGCCATCCCAGCGTCTCAGCGAAGGCGTAAGCGGCAGATCCCGCCAGCGTGGGAATGGCAAGAAACCCGACGCCGACAATGCCGAGTGTGAACACGGTTGTAGCGAAGTTGCCGGCAAACGGCCGCAGGGCCTCGGCTGCTTGCCGAGAAGTTTCAATATTCGTGATGCCGTGCCGGTTCAGGGTGATGGCGGTGGTCAGGATGATGAAGAACATGACCATATTCGAGAAAAACGCGCCGACGCCCACATCGATGTTTCTTAATTCAAGTTCTTCGGATGTGGCTCCCCTGCGCTGGGCGAGCGAACTTTGGCCCGCCGACTTCTCCTCTTCAACTTCCTCACTCGCCTGCCAGAAGAAAAGATACGGGCTGATTGTGGTGCCGAGGATCGCCACCAGCGTTGCCCATTCATTTCTGGTATGCGGCATGGAAGGAATCAGGGTATCGCGCAGCACCTGGTCCCAGTTGGCTCCCACTACAAATGCAGTAATGGGGTAGGCGAAAAGCGCAAGCACCAGCCACTTCAGCACGTTTGCGATCTGTTGATACTGGAGCCGAATCGTTGCCCACGAGATGAGAAGGGCGAACGCCACGACAAACCAGTGGGAATTGACACCGGACAGCATGGAGGCTGCATCTGCCATGCCCGCCAGGTCCGCCCCGATGTTAATCGTATTTGCAGCCAGGAGGGCAAAGACAAACGCGAGTAGCAGCCATCCTGGAAATCGCCGCCTGAAATTCCCGGCTAAACCCTGTCCCGTCACCTTGCCGATGCGGGCGCACATCATTTGCACTGCGGCCATCAGCGGCCATGTAAGCAGTGCCGTCCAGAGAAGTTTGGTTCCCAGCTGCGCGCCGGCAATGGAATACGTAGCGATGCCCGATGGGTCGTCATCGGCAGCGCCCGTAGTGATCCCGGGCCCAAGCGACTTCAGCAGCGCTCGAATCCAACGAGATGGGGCGGATGCCGGCAAAAGGAAGTTGGTTAACTCGAATTACGGACGTGTGTCTTGTTGCACCTTGGTCTCCTGGTTGGCTCCACGCACCATATCTTTGGCCTTGCCCAGGGTGCTTTCAAGTTTTCCCTTCGTCTGCTGGGCAATGCCCTTGACCTGAAGCGGCGTGTTGCCAGTCAGCTTGCCCGCCTTTCTCTTGGCGCTTCCTACCACTTCATCGACTTTACCATTCACTCGATTGCTATTCATGGGTCCACCTCTGTGGGTTCAACTCGTTCAGCTTCGATGAAGACGCCGAAATGCATCTCCGGCGCCTCGATCAAAGGTCATGTGGCTTCTTGTCTGTTAAAGGGTACCTAAGCACCTAAACCTTAGTAACTCCACTCGCTGTCGTTGGGGCCGTCATTTGCCTGTTCCAACCTTTTTTGAGCGTAGCGGCTCAAATCATGCGAGTCTGAGCAGTTTGGATCAAGCGCGGCGTTCACGATCCAGCCCGCCATGAGGGATGCGCCGCGCGGAAAGATGCTATCGGCGCGGCAGAAAGGATGGGTTGAGAGGGCTTGTGATGAAGGTCGGCGGGGTCAATCACCAACTCTATCGCCTCCAGCGGCGCGTGCATTCGCGGTTGATACCGCCTCTCGCGGAACACGCAAGGCCCAATGAAAAATGAACAGGATCAGGACCATTTGCAGAATCGTCATTGCGCCCTCCCATACCTACTTCCGGGTCGAGAAAGTTCGCTACGCTCGGTTCGTTTGAGCATCGGCGTGCCTGGTTCCTTTTGCTTTCCAAGAACGAGCCCCGTAGCGCGAGTTCTTTGATCGGGCGAAGCGCGGCGTTGCAGAGAAGCGCTCATGCTGAAACGGCAACAAAAATATCGGATCGGCCGCCTGAAAGACTGTGTAGCGAACCGTGCTTCCGCAAAAGAGGCAGCCCGCCTCATTTATCGGGTGGATCGTGCCGTTGAGCACCTTGGGAAAAGT
>JBEKAJ010000353.1:0-8082 GCA_050018295.1 Occallatibacter sp.
TCGCTCGGAGAGATAAACGAGATCGTCTTGGGCTGGATAGACTATTTCGCCCGTTTTGGGGCACTCTATTTTTAGGCCGGGTAATCGGAATTCTGAGAGGTCTATTCCGTCGAGGCCAATCCTCTGAAATCGCAGTTGATGGTGACCGCCGCACCCGCGGCAATAGTAGACACAAACCGTCTTAGGCTCCGGCGCTGGCTTCTTCCTGATGACGAAGCTCCAGAAGTCGCGCAGCCACCACTTAAGCTGTTTCCTTAGATGATTCATGTGGTTGTTCTGCCAATTATGCGGATGGGCGGCGTAAAGCACGGGTGAGCATCATGCCGGCCAAGACGATGAACCAGCCAGTCGGATACCACCATAAGAGGTGAAACGGGCTCGCTCGGTAAATGTCCACAAGCACAAAGGTTCCTGCGATCTGCCATGCTGAGATGAGCATATTGTTGAGAGCAAATTTCTGATTTTGATCAGGCACACGGCGGCGATAAATACTAAAGCTAATGAGAAACAAGAGCGTGAAAAACACCCGGTTTGCCCAGAGAAATATCAGCCCTGCGATTCCGGCGATCATCTGACTTCCTTTGGCTTGCGTGGTCTACCGAACTTATCGAGGGTTTCCATGCGGTGCTTTGATTTAGAGATCGAAGCGCGAATATCAGCGACATTGAAATCTTTACGGAGAGTTTTGACGGCAAGAATCTTCCGCAACTCTTGGCATTGGTTCCCCCCTCGACTCCAGTTGGTCAAATGCCAAGCTAGGATGTCGCACGGGATGAGGACTTTTGAGAGTGGACCCTCCTTCGCAAGAAAGGTATGAGAGGCGTACCGTGCTTGGTTGGCGTGTTCCTTGTACTGTTTTTTCTTGAAGAGTTCGACCGAGGAATTCGCATCCCCTTGGCTCGGGTGTCCAGCCTCAAAAAAGTATGCTATCCATTGGTCGGCGAAGCCGTTTTGGCTGCACCAATTTCCACATACCTTCATCGCGGCTTGAGTAAGAAAGGCATAAGAGCTTCCCATCCAATGTCTCATGGTGCTTTTCCCAGAGCGTTCGGATGTCAGCGCATCGTATTCCTTCTTGTTTATGGACACAGAGAATCCAATCAGTACTGACTTGGGAGTGATGGCACAGAGCAGTCTCTTATACGCTTCTGGATGGCTCCGGTAATCACCTTCCTTCATGTGAAACCAACTCAGATCCCCGAGAGCAATACCTATCTTTCTATCTAAGGATTTCCACTGTTGATGGGTCATCAGATAGCCTGCGATGCGAAAGACGCCTATTCCGTCATCGCTGCTCTCGTCTGCGTAGAGTCTTAAAACCATCACGATTCCTTCGCCGTGTGGGAGGATGGCGCTCAAAAAAGATGCGACCGGAGAAACGAATTGACGCGGACGAGCCACAGGTATACCCTCATTTCTGAGGGGTGTTTGTGGCCAAACTTCCGACCGCTCCTGCGAAGAATGAGACGGAAGAATTCGACCGCTTCAAAGATTTTGCCCGGCGCGTAGTTTCCGTGCCGTATTCCACTATCAAGGCCCGATTGGACGCTGAAAAGGAAGCCAAGCGAACGGCTAAGGCTTCCTCTTTCCGCGCCTCTGTCTCCTCATCCAGCCGGGATACCTAGAAAGGCTCCGCACTCGTTTCTCCCACCTTGCCGGTCAGTTCGGCGTAGGTGAGGCGCTTGCCCACTATCTGCGATACAGCCAGCATAAACCTGTCTGAGTCCTCCAGCGGATTGTCTTTGGTTGCGCGATTGTTATAGCGAAACACCTGCTCTGTCACGTAGCGGTCAAGGTGGAACGGTTCGACAGCCACGTAAGTTCCCTTCAATCCTCTCTTCAAGAGACTCCAGAAATTCTCAATTCCCTGAGTGTGAACCTGTCCGCAGACGTACTCTTGCAGATGGTTCACGGTCTCATGCACGAAATCGCGGCGCTCCAGGTTATAGTAGCCCTGCCATTGGTCGGTGTAGATCCTTGACTTTTTCTCGACATTGGCCAGAATCTCGTCCTGCAAAGTGGCACGGTCCACGTCGGGAACCACCTTGGCTCGAACCTGCCGCAAACTGCGGTCATGGATGCCCATGACGATTGCTTTGCCTTTCGTGCCCTTGGCTGGCCTGTCGAAGTATTTCTTTCGAGCCCTACTGCGGTGCATGTTTTGGACCTTGCCGCCCACATAGGTTTCGTCGACTTCAACCGGCCCACCATCGGGACCGCCGAACAATCCACCGCTGCCGCCGACCAGAGCAGTACGGATGCGGTGCAACATGAACCACGCCGACTTCTGGGTGATGCCCATATTCCGCGCAACCTCATAGCTCGAAATGCCGTTTTTGCAGTTCACCATCATCCACATAACCGGCAGCCATTTATCCAGGCCGATAGGGGAATCTTCCATGACAGTACCCACCTTGAGCGAAAACTTTTCTTTAGCGTGTCCTTCATGGCACCGATAGACTCGGGCATTCTCAAGGTAAGCGATCCGTGCCGATCCGCAGCGAGGGCAGAGCACACAACCATCGGGCCAGCGGATCGAGATCATAAACCGGCGGCAATTTTCATAATTGGCGAAGAACTGAATGGCTTGTTGGAGTGTCTTTGGGGGCTTCATGGAATCAGATTAGTACCTAATTTCCTGTCTGTCAAGTATATTATTGCCCAAAGTTCTTTCGCGAACTTTGCCGATCATTTCCCCCGTCCGGCGCATACTCGTTTCATGATGAACGACCAGACCGGCGGAGCCAACGGATCCACTAGCTACCGGCTACCGGCTACTGGCTACTGGCTATTGGCTATTGGCTATTGGCTACTGGCTACCGGCGGCCAGCCGCCGTTTCGGAGGTCCAGGAATAATGAATTCAAGTAAAGAATATTTTTGTGCACCATTTTCGGGTCAAAATGCTGTTAACTCCTTCAGCATCAACAAAAGTTCCCGAAAAATCGTTGCGAAAAATGGTGAAAAATGGCAGTTTTTGGCAGCGAAACGGCCCCTTTTCGACCCGAAACCGCCCCTCAGCCCCCGCTGTCTCGTTCCTATGATCCGTCGTCCCCTCGTCCCTGCCTTTCCTGTCCTCGCTCCCCGCCTTTCTGGCGCCTTTTCCCTGATCCCTGTTTTTCTGGACCGTAAGTCCTTTAGAAGGGAATACTTGGATTATAACCCCCTTGGAATCAATGGGTTGCAGCACTTAATCACTCATTCAAGTTGTTGAAAACAAGTCACTTAGCCAAAAAAAACAGACCTGCCCCCGGGGGAGTACTAGAAGGTAAACAGGACGCTCTCGCCAAGCCGACTATCCAGCCACCGCTTGGGCTCACTCGCTGACTTGCCGACTCGCTGACTTGCAGACCTGATCTCTGGTCTCTGATCTCTGATCTCTGTCTCTCAGTCGTACCGCTCGAACACAACCTGCTTCTTGTGCCAGCCGTAGCCGTCCAGCAGCTCGCGCACGCCGGAGACCATGAAGTTCAGCCCGCAGATGTAGCAGTAGATGTCGAAATTGAGGTTAGCCGCCGGAATCGCAGGATCGACAGGCGGAGCAGGCAGCGTTCGGCCCTGCCGTTTCGCGCGCTCTTCGATGATCCTCGCAACGTGGACCTGCACGTGGCCGCGCAGGCCGGTCCAGCTATCCAGGGCGCGGCTCAGTGTGGGCAGGTAGTGGAAGTTGGGCACCCGATTGGCCAGCGCCTCGAATTCGGCCTGGTAATAGATGTCGGTTTCGTGGCGCGTGCCGTAGACCAGCCAAATCTCCTTGCCTTGGCTGCGATCGGCGCCGTCGGCCGGAAACAGCCACTGCAGGTAAGCGCGCATCGGCGCCACGCCAGTTCCAGTTGCCACAAAGATTGAGTCTGTGATGGGCTCTTGCAACACGAAGTGCCCATGCGGCCCGTGAATCTCGATCGTCGAACCCACGGGCAGATCGGGCAGGTCGGCGAGGTGATTGGAGAAGAATCCGTTCTCAACGCGATTCACGCACAGCTCGAATTTGTTTCCGCTTGCCGCCGACGCAATCGAGTAGGCGCGCGTTTGCTGCTTGCCGTTCTCGTCTGGGGCCACGGCCGAAACGAATTGGCCGGGAAGGTAGTGGAAACTGTCACGTCCCTCAATCTCAAACAGGAAGTGATAGCACTGTGCAACCTCTGAGATGCAGTCTTTGCGCGCAAGTCGCGCCGTGTAAAGCTCGCGTGCCAAGTTTTTCCTCGCTGAACTGAAGTGACTGGGGTTCGCCGCGTTTCTACTGCGATTATAGGTGCCCCGGGTCTGGTGCTGCCATGTTTGCCTGGCATGCAGCGGCGCACGCGTCGCTACTGCGTGCCCATTACCGGCACTTCAATTGCCGAATCGTGTCCCGGTCCGGAATAGATCGTGATCGTGGCGGCTTTGTAGTCGCTCGGTTTGGCTTTCATGATGTTTCGCACAAACGTCTGCGGGTTGCGATCGTAGAGGGGGAACCACGTGCTCTGGATCTCCACCATCACCGTGTGCCCGGCCTTGAACAGGTGGTCTACATCGTGCAGGCTGAACTTGTATTCATGGATCGATCCCGGCGCGAGCGCAGTGGGGTGCTCATATCCCGCCAGATACCGCCCGCGAAAGATCTCGGCGTTGGTCAGCAGTTGGTAGCCGCGCATCGCCGGGTTCGCGTCGTCCGCCGGATACTCATCGATCAGCTTTACCACCAGGTCGTTGTCGGTACCCGTGGTCGAGGCAAAAATGTCCGCAATCACTTCGCCGGTAATCGTCAGGTCCTTCGTAAGCACCGGCAGCTTCCATACGGCGAGGTCTTTGCGGTCGGTCACAAATCGCTGGTCCTCGGTCAGCCAGTTGTACCATTCGGAACCGTCGCTGTACGTCGGCTGGATGGGCCGGTGCCTGTACGGAACCGGATTGGAAGGATCGCTGACATACGACGTGGTAGCCTGTGCCCCAACCTCCGAAGTCGACGTACTCCAGCTCAGCAACCCCGCGCCGTCGAGGTAGAGGGCCGTCGTCCGCGACTCTTGGGGAGGAAAGTGCGAGTAGTACTTCCATGTATTCGACCCGGTCTGGAAGCTCGCGGTGTCGTCGAGGTCAAAGCCCGGCTCGTCCTTGAGGTAATGCGTGAAGAACTTCGCCTCGATTTGCCTGCGAAACTCAGTGCCGATCGGCTCTCCAAACTCCAGGTTGCCCAAGCGCTGAGAAGACGACGACCAGTATCCGTGTCTCCACGGCCCAAGAACGAGAAAGTTCTCGTGCTTCGTGTCGTGCGCCTCAAGCTTCGCGTACTCATCCTGCGGCCCGTACATATCTTCCTGGTCGTAATAGCCGCCCACGGTGAGCGTGGGTACGGTGACAGAATTCAGTGCGTACTCCACCCCGCGCGACGACCAGGCAGAATCGTATGCAGGATGATTGAGGAAGAGCTTCCAGGTTGGGAGCACCCTGGACCCGGACTGCTTCACATCCTCGGCAAAGTTGCCGCGACCAAGAAAGTAGTCGAACCCGTCGATGGGCTTGCCGCTCTTGTCCTCACCGTAGCTGACCTCGGTTTCTGCCTTTGTGGACTCCAGCCCCATCACGTAGTCATATCCATAGCTCTGGCGGAACGCCCCGTTGTGAAAGAAGTCGTCGCCGATCCACACGTCGATCATTGGCGCCTGCGGCGAAATTGCCTTCACCGCGGGGTGCGGATCGATGCCCGCCATCATAGCCAAAAAACCCGGATAGCTGGTTCCCACCACGCCCACCCGGCCGTTGTTTCCCGGCACGTTCTTGATCAACCAGTCCACAGTGTCGTAGGTGTCGGTACTCTCGTCGATGACCTTCGGGGCACGGTGATCGGCGAGCGGACGCATCATCACGAATTTTCCGTCGCTCTTGTAGCGTCCGCGAATGTCTTCAGCCACGTAGATGTAGCCGTCGCGCGCCAGCTCAGGACGCTGGGCGAAGAACGACGCGCGGTCGGTTCCATCCACACCATATGGCGTGCGCTGCATCAGGATCGGCAGCGGCGTCGTAATATCCTTCGGCCTCAGAATCACCGCATGGAGCTTGACCCCGTCGCGCATCGGAATCATCGCCTCGCTGCGCTCATAATCGTGGAACACGTGACGCGCCGGTTCGCCCATTCGACGGTAGACGACGTTCCGCTTGGCAGAAAATACGAAGCTCGGGCCAGCGCCCGACGCATCTAGATGAAACTCGATGTCGGTGTCAAAACCGGGCACGCTGAAGACCGTGTTGGACACGGGCACGAGTTCAGTGGGGACGGTCGAAGTGGATTCAAGGATGAGCTTTCCATCCTGAACCCAGATTGAGTAGCCGCCGCTCGGCTCGGCCGGATCGGAATAGTTGCCCGCAAGCACTTCAAGCTTTGGCGCGGCGGATTGTTGTGCGGATTGTGCCGCTGTGCACGGCAAAGCGTGCGGCATTGAAATGAGAGCCAGACAGATGGCCGTGCGAAGCACGCGACGGGAAATCAAATGTCGATCCTCCACTTGGCGGTTCGGAGACGCGGCAAAGGCCAGCTCACATCATGACGCATTCAATGCGCGTGACCGTGATGATGTACATGACTGCGGGCCATCTCCGCGGGAGGTGTTGCGCAACCTTCCAGGGCCTCGCAGCCGATATGCTCGAACTGAATGGTCGTATGGCTGATTTGAAACCGCCCGCGAAGCAGGTCGTTGAGATTAGCCAGGATGCACGCGCTTTCAGAAGGGGGAATGTCGGCGATGATCACGTGGCAAGCCAGTGCGTTTGAGTGCGATCCCAGGCACCAGACGTGCAGGTCGTGGACATTGACCACGCCCTCGACCGCTTCCATTCCGGAGCGAATCTGGAGCAGCGAGACGCCACGCGGCGTGCCTTCGAGCAGGATGTTCAGCGTCTCGCGCACGATGCCAACGCTCGACCACAAGATGAGCGCGGCAATGAGCAGTGAGAGAACCGGGTCAATCCAGTTGTGGCCGGTCATCAGAATGCCCGCGCCGCCCGCAATCACCGCCGCTGTCGATAGAGTGTCCCCCGCCATGTGTAGAAAGGCGCTGCGCAGGTTCACATCGCGGGCTACGCCCCATAGTAGCGCCGCAATCGCGCCATTCATCACCACCCCGGCCGCAGCCACAATCATCATGATCTTCGGTTGCACCGTCACCGGCGAGCTAAGCCGATGCACTGCTTCCAAAGCGATTAACAACGAGATGGCGATGAGCGTCGCCGCATTGATGAACGCGGCGATCACACCGGCGCGCTGGTACCCGAAGGTCCTCGCGTGATCTGCCGGCCGCGACTGGAAGTAGACAGCCACAAAGCTGAGCAGGAGGGCCAAAAAATCCGAGACGTTGTGGCCGGATTCGGAGAGCAGAGCGAGCGAATGAGCGCGCAGTCCGGCGACAAATGTGACTAAAACGTACGCCAGGGTGGCTGCCATCGAGATGCGGAGGACCAGAGTTGTCCGGCTTGCTCCCTTGCCCGCCTGCGCCGCGTGAACATGCATATCGATAGTTTAACCGGGGCTCGGCATCGCGCGCCAAAGCTTGGACTAGCCCTTTCCGGGCCGCAGGTGGCTCAAATCAAGAGGATCGGGATCTTCAGAGTAGGGCAGTTGCGGAAGCCGTTCTCGCAGCCCAGTCCAGCCTTCCCCCACAACGATGCTATTTTGCGGATTACCCGGCTGATAGCGCACCGTACACGGAAATCCGGCTCGAACCTCGGCCGCATTCACCACTTCACGCATCGCAGTGATGTCCTGTGAGCATTCGTAATTCACGCCGGCGATGCGGTAGTTAAACAGGAGCATGGTCAGCGTCCGCCCGTCTTTCGCTTCCACCTCATAGATGTCGAGGAGCATGCCGTCGACGAGCCGTCCCGATTGCACAAGGAACTGTCGTCGCGCGCGCTCGATTTCCTCCGGTGTAGGGCGCTTGCGCAACACCAGCCATGCGGCTGCCGCCGCGACCACGACGGTAGCGGCGAGCCCGGCGGCAATCTCCCAATCATCTGTGGTGCGCGGCAGGATCATCTCAGGATGGGGCTCGATGCAGAAAGCCCCAACTTGAGGATACCGCAGGCGAAATCTACTTCGTACCGCAAGCTAATCG
>JBEKAJ010000354.1:0-3542 GCA_050018295.1 Occallatibacter sp.
GGCGATGATCTATTGGTTCACGGGCGCTTCCACGCAGGCGGTGACCACCGGCGCGTACCGCGCGGTCGAGTTCATCAAAAGGCACATCAAACTGGAAGGCTCGGAGAAGGCATCGGTCAGTGACAGCAAGAAGGTGGTAGAAATCTGCACGAAGTACGCGCAGAAGGGAATGTTCAACATCTTTCTCGCCGTCTTCTTCGCTACCCTTGCGTTCGCGTTCATGGAGCCGTTCTTGTTTATCGGCTATCTGTTCTCGATTGCAATCTTCGGGCTGTACCAGGCGATCTTCATGGCCAATGCCGGCGCCGCATGGGACAATGCGAAGAAGATCGTGGAGGTCATCCTGAAACAGAAAGGGACGCCATTGCACGACGCGACCGTGATCGGAGACACCGTCGGCGATCCGTTCAAGGACACCTCGTCGGTGGCAATGAACCCGGTTATCAAGTTCACGACGTTGTTCGGATTGCTTGCTGTCGAGCTTGCAGTGACGCTCAGTTCGACCAATCCGTTGCTGACACACGTGCTGGCAGTCGCATTCTTCCTGGTGTCGGTGTTCTTCGTACATAAATCGTTCTATGGAATGAGGATTGAGACCAAAGGCAACTGATTTCTGTTTTGTTTTTGCAGCCCGCTCCCTGAATTGGCCTCGCGTGCGAAAGTGCGCGGGGCCGATTTGTTTTGGGGGAGCAGGGTGGCGGATTGGGGTGGGGCCTGGCGGTTGAGGTGCGCAGAAAAGTATTGTGATCGGCGGGATAGCGAAGGTATGCTGCCTTCATGCGATGAAGAAACTCTCACTCACCTTCGACGACGGACCTTCTCCTCCTTGCACGGAGGCTCTTCTCGCCGTTCTCTCCTACTACTCAGTCCCCGCCGCCTTCTTCATGATCGGCGAGAGAATGCTGGCACAGGAGTCGACCGTCAAGCGCGTCGAGCAGGCGGGCCACGTGATCGGCAACCATACCCGGACCCATCGCAATCTCTGCGGCGCACCTTTCGAGGTCATCGACCACGAGATTAACCGCTGGGGACAATACTTCCGTCCGCCGGGCGGCCACTACGACGAGGGGATACTTGAGTACCTGCGGGACCATGACATCCAGCTCGCGATGTGGGATGCGGAAGGGTTGGACTGGAAACTCAGGACCGCCGAAGAGATTGTGGCCTATCTCGATGCACAGATGGCCAGCCTCGAGGAAGAAAGCGCCATTGTCCTGCTGCACGACGGCGACTCGGAGAACCTCGACGGCAACCGATGGGCGACAGTGGAAGCCACCGACCGCATCATCACCCGCTACCGCGCGGAGGGATTTGAGTTTGTGCCGCTGAGCGAAATGACCCTGCCAAGGGAGCCGAAGGTGTGGCGATGAGTCACCTGAAGAGTCTCCCCGACTGACCGGCGCGGAAAAAGTGCTGCGAGCGGCAATGCCGAGTTGAATTGCCCCCGAATCTCCACAACTTGAACAGATCTGCGGGCGAAGTGCACTGTTTCTGCTCCTTGTGCCCGACTCCGTCCTGGTCTAGGGTTGAGCTAGTGTCGAATGGTGGGATTGGGGGCGAGCGAGCGGCCCCGAGAGTGCCCCAGAATTGAGGCAAATTTGACCGGGCAAACCCGCGTCAGGCATCGCTGTTTCGGAGTTTCCACAGGCAAATGGCGGTGTTTAAAGAGCTGGTGCGCGAAATGCTCACAAAATACAAGATGTTGTGGTTTGTTCTTGACACGCACCATGGACAGCGGTAAGTTTTCATCTGCGGCTGTAAACGGGCTGTTAAAAAACACCGGCGCAAACCGAGCAATTCCAGAGTTCAGGTGCTCCATCCAGCGTCTCGTAAGAGGGTAATCTCAGCAGGGATTCCCGGGCAGCGAGAACGGCTCCAGGGTACGGCGACGAGGAAGAGCTGGATGGGCCGGCTGGCCGCCAATGACGCTGGAATTCGCGGAATTTTCACCCCGTTTTCCGTTTGTTTCCAAAAAGTTGCGGGTTGTCCCGCGATCCGGCTGTGCGGCCGGAGACAGGGCTTTTTATCACCGATTTTTGGCTCATAGAGAGGATTCCGATGAACGAGGCTTACCTTCAGACTTCGACCGCTGCCTTCAAATCAACCCCCGGTACGCAGGGCCTGACCTTTTCCCGGCGTTTTTCGAAGGAGGGCGTCTCCCCTTACGACGAGATGCAGTGGGAGCGCCGGACGGCGTCAATCACCGACACCAAAGGGAATTCGATCTTCGAGCAGAAGGACGTGGAGGTTCCCGTGGACTGGTCGATGACGGCCACGAACATCGTGGCCTCAAAGTACCTGCACGGGCAGATGGACACGCCGGAGCGCGAGACGGGCGTGCGGCAACTGGTCGAGCGCGTGGCGGAGACGGTGCGCGACTGGGGCATGGCCGGAGGGTACTTTGCCACAGCAGTGGACGCCGGGATCTTCCACGATGAGCTGGCGCACCTGCTGCTGACGCAGAAGGCGGCGTTTAACTCGCCGGTGTGGTTCAACGTGGGCTGCGACCGGCTGGAGCCGGAAGCGGATGGACAGAACTGGCATTGGGATCCGGTGACGGGGGGCGTGCAGTACTCGGCGACGGGCTACAGGAATCCGCAGTGCTCGGCCTGCTTCATCAACGCGGTGGACGACTCTCTGGACTCGATTCTGACGCTGGCGAAGACGGAAGGGATGCTCTTCAAGTGGGGATCGGGAACAGGGACCAACCTGTCGTCGCTGCGCGGGTCGATGGAGCTGCTCTCGGGTGGCGGGCAGGCGAGCGGACCGCTGAGCTTCATGCGCGGTTTTGACGCGTTCGCCGGGGTGATCAAGAGCGGCGGCAAGACGCGGCGCGCGGCGAAGATGGTGATCCTGAACGTGGACCACCCCGACATCGTGGAATTCATCGAGTGCAAGTCAAAGGAAGAGGCGAAGGCCTTCACGCTGATCAAGGCGGGTTACGACGGAAGCGGGCCGGATTCAGAGGCTTTTTCATCGATTTTCTTTCAGAATGCGAACAACTCAGTGCGGGTCAGTGACGAGTTTATGCGCGCCTACGAGGCCGACGGGGACTTCACGACGTACACGGTGAAGGGCCACCAGCCGGTGGAGACCTACAAGGCGCGCAAGATCATGGGCAAGATCGCCGAGTCGACGTGGCTGTGCGGCGATCCGGGAATGCAGTTTGACGACACCATCAACAGGTGGCACACCAGCAAGAACACGGCGCGGATCAACGCATCTAATCCATGCAGTGAATACATGTTTTTGGACAACTCGGCGTGCAATTTGGCGAGCCTGAACCTAATGCGGTTCGTGACGCCGGCGGGGACGTTCGACATTCCGGCGTACCGGCATGCGATTTCTGTGCTGATTACGGCGATGGAGATTCTGGTGGACAGCTCGGGCTATCCCACTGAGGCCATCGCGCGGAACTCGCACGACTACCGGCCGCTGGGGTTGGGCTACGCCAACCTGGGCGCGCTGCTGATGTCGTTCGGGCTGCCGTATGACTCCGAGGCGGGACGCGACCTGGCTGCAAGCATGACAGCGATCATGAC
>JBEKAJ010000355.1:0-5650 GCA_050018295.1 Occallatibacter sp.
GCGTTTCTGTGCTGCTTGCGTCGAGTGCGGCTTTTCCCAGGCGCGCTCTTGCGGAACAGAACCAGGCAGAAATAGGCGAGGACGAGAAACATCTGCGCCGCAAACACGGTGTGAACCGTATTCAACTCCAGCTGCAGCGGAGTGTGCACAGGGTCTCGCGGATTCACCGACGGACATAGTGCCACACCCAGAGTCAGAAACCCGGCCAGATACCCCGTGATCTCGTCCGCCCAGTCGTATCCGCGCGAGCACATCAGGAACGCCGCGATTGCGCACAGGCTTCCGACTTCGCAGCCGCCCATCGCTGTGTATCGATAATCGCTGATCGATCGCTGCAGCAGGGGGTGGGGAAGCGCATGGCTGGGTCCAAGGAGCGAAATCAGGATGGTTCCACCTGCAAGAACAAAAGGAAGAAGCAGCGCGATGATGCCGACCATCCTGCGCATCGCGTGGTGCGACAGGACCGCGGGATTCTTGTACGTCGCGTGATCCGACATCGAGCTTGTCACCACGGGATACCTCAGGACGAAGCAGAATATCGCATTTGCTTCCATCGCTGCATCCGCCGAATCCCCAAAGACACCCCTTCGATCTGTTTCATCGGCGTGATCCTTCCCTGTATTAGCCCTGCCTCGCCTCCACCCTCGCCGCAAACGCCCAGTTATGTCCCAGGCAGAAATTCAAAATTGAGCAGCACAGGATCGCGATCGCGTTCGACTCGACCACCGGGATACGCGCCCCATGCACCAGAATTGGCATCAGTGCAAGATTTCCCGCCATCGAAACCAGTCCGTTCGAGAGATGAAAGCGCACAAACTGGCTGGGCAACGCGCTGCGATCGCGCCGGTCTCGCCATGTGTAATGCAAGTGCCACACAAAGTTGTGCACCAGCGTTACTTCTAAAGCCACCGCCGTAGCCAACAGGTAGTGGCCGCCGGTCAATTGGTTCAGGAGGGCCAGCGTGCCAAGCTGCACCGCCATGCCCATGCCTCCCACCACGTTGAACTTGCACCACCGAATAAATGCGTTCATCGCAACGGCTCCTGCCGGTAGAGTTGCGCCGTGTGACGCACTGTCACCGCCGCTGCCATTCCGGCCATCCCCAGCGTCGCGATCGCACCGCCAAGATCAAAGAGCAGCATTTTGTGTCCGAACACCGTCGCATACGGGCTACGCATTGCGGCCACGCAGCCCAACGCCAGCAGAATCCGGATCTCGGTCGGCCCAAAGATTCCCTGCGAAAGCTCAAAGCGCTTCAACGTGTAAGTGGCTAGGTAGCTTTCGCTCGAGAGCACCAGGAACGCGATCAGCATGGCCATCGCCGTCGCCTGGTGCAGCAGCCCGCTCCAGGCAAGCCCGCACATCAGCGCTACCGCTCCCAGAACGTCCACGATATGATCCACATAGAATCCGTAGCGCGGCCGCTCCTGCCGGCGAACGCGTGCCAGCGTCCCATCCAGGCTGTCTCCCAGCCAATTCAGCGCCAGGCACACAATCACCGCAAGCAAGAACCAGCGGTCATAGCGCGACAACGCAAAGCAGATGCCCGCTCCAATCTGCGCGCTCAAGCCCAGCGCGGTCAGTTGGTCCGAACTCACCCACATCGGCGCGCGTTCGGCCATCCACTGCAAAGCGCGCTTCTCCATCCGCGCCGTCAATGCCTCATTCACGCGTCGCGCGTTCTCAAACGGTACTTCGTTCTTAGCTGCAAGCGTCTGTGCACCCATCTTCGTCTCCTTTCCGCGTCGTCTTTCCCTTTGCCATCGCTGCGGTACTACTTCTTCAGCGCATCCCGTGTCGCCCGCAATGTAAACTCCAGCGATTCCCTCGGCACGCTTCCCACAAACGGTCCGATCAACCAACCCAGTCCCGTCGGAATCGAGCGCGTCAGCGAGACCGATTCGATCTGGATGTACAGCCCGCCGTCCCGCTCCTCGTAACTCCAATAGGTGTTTAGCTGCCACATGAATCCCATCTCTTCCTTTGGGCTCAGCGCGCGCTCCTTCGTTGTTCCAGCTGCGTCAATCTCGGTGATCTGCGTGCTCCGCGACGTGCTGTACCCATGCTGCGCATCCAGTCGTCCAAAAATAATGTCGTATGTCGTGTCCATCACTACGGTCAAAATGTGCTGCTGCCGCACCCGCATCGTCGCCTCGTATTGATCGCCCTGCCGAATCAGCACTCTGGCGCTCAGCACTTGCGGCGAATAGAACTGCGGATAAGCCTCAAACTCCCGCATCACCCGTTCAAAGTCCGCCGCCGTGGCTCCCGGGACGAACGCCGTCCCGCGCCAGTCGTGCATCAGCGCTCCCGGCAGCTCTGCGCCTGTCGCCGGTGTCAGATGTTCAAGCACCACCTCACCGCTCCTGAGGCGCGCTCCATCCACGGTAGCCAGAAAACCCTCCGCCGACCGATGCTGCTCGGCCAGCCGCGCCTCCACGCGCCAAACATAGTCATTGAACCCGGCAACGGCAGCAGGCGTCGGCTCTTCCGCAGCTAAAGCCGCTGAAGTCAGAAGCGCCAGCAGCGCGCCGCCAGCCAGCAATCTCGCAAATCGCTCTCGCGTCATCTCTTGCACCTTACCTCTTCGACGATTGGTGGGCAATGCATGCCGCATCACTCGCGGGTGAATGATTCTCACTGCGCAAAGCCCTCCATCCGTTGGACTTTTGCCAATTTGTCATTTATCCCAACCCGGCTTCGGCCCGAATCTCCATAGGCTGCGCTGTCAGCTACACTTGTCGAAAGCCATGGCAGACTTGAGCAGCGACCCTCGGCCACACCGGTGCTATCGCTTTGGAGTCTTTGAAGCGGACGCCGCCACGGGTGAGTTGCGCAGGCAGGGAATGCGCGTCAAGCTCAACGCCCAGCCCTTCCAGATTCTTCTCATGCTTCTCGATCGGCCCGGCCAGTTGCTCACGCGCGATGAGATCTCTCGCGTGCTTTGGCCCGAAGGCACCTTCGTCGACTACGAGCACGGCGTCAACTCCGCGGTCAATCGTATTCGCGAGGCTCTCGGCGATACGGCCGGCAGTCCCCGATTCGTCGAAACCCTCGCCCGTCGCGGCTACCGCTTCCTCGCTCCGGTCGAACGCATCGCCGAACGGATCCCTGAACGCATCTCTGATCGCATCGATTCCGGCGACGCACCGCAGCCTGCGCCGATCGAGTCCCCGGCTCCCGCGTCAAGTGACCAAGCCGAGCGACCTTTTCATCCTGATCCTCAGCCGCGCACTCGGATTCTCGCCACTCCTGAGGATCTTCCCAGAACATCCTTCCCGGTGGTCCAAACGCTTTTCGTTCTCTTTCAGATCATGTATCTGGGTTTCTATGTGGGAGTGCTGGCTAATCTGGCGGAGATCGATAATCTCCTCTCGCTCCTGCCCAGGTCAACATCAGTGTTTCACTTGCTCATCGTTTGTGCCGCCATCCTCATTCCCGCCCGCGCCTTTGTTCTCTGCGCCGCCCTCTTTCACGCGCCTGGATTCCACGGAAAATTCCTCAAGCTCTGGCCGTTTCTACTTGTCTTCGACGAGCTTTGGTCCCTCTCGCCCTTCCTTCTCCTCCACCACATTAACTTCGGCCTTGCGCTCGCGTGCACCACGCTTCTCGTCTATTCACCTTTTGCGCAACGCTCTCTCGTCCTCATGGGCGCGGGCACGGCACGTTCCCAGCCGTCCTGACTCGCCTATTCCCTTTTCCTATTCCCTGTCTTTTTCAAAAGTCCGTGTGGAATCGAAACGCCGAAACTGCAACGGGTCCGCGCGCCTGGTTATAGCCGGGGTCGTTAATGTGCTGGAAATCGTAGGAAATGAAAAGACCGCGCCAAAGGTGAGCAGTATAAAAAGTCTCGACAATCTTCTCCCGGCCGTAAGTCAATGCGCCGTCGCCGAGCAGGAAACCCAGCCCGCCCAACGCGAGATACTGCTGATGCGATGCAACGATCCCGTTCGTCACAAACGCCACGCCGGCGCGATCGCTGCTGCGCCGCCACGAGTCGCCCATGGCCAGCCCGCCAATCTGCACCGTCCGGTCGTCTTCGGTATAGCAGTAGGTTTCGTTTTGCCCATCGCTCCAGCCCAGGCGCGCGAACACGCCCACATTTTTCGCAACTTCCTGCTCCATGTTCAAGCCGAAGCCGTAGCGGTGCCGTCCCTCCCTGCGCGTGGCGATGATATCCGGCGTCGCGGTCTCGCCGGTCCGGAACTCCGCATTCGCCTTGCGGTAACTTCCCATGTTGCCATGATTCAGATAGCCCAGCAGCCGCACCGTGCTGTCGCGATGCAGAATATGATTCCCGGTCGCCTCCAGCTCGAGGTTCTCCGCGCGCGACCGCGCCAGATCGGCATCCAGGAATGCGCTGTTCGCAACCTTCGGCATCAACGCTTCGGCAAAGCGCATGGCCCGCGAGGGATCGTCGTATTCCAGGATGACTGCGTCCGTGTAACCCCGCGTGTTTGAGGCCACGTCGTAGGCGCCATTGTCGTCCACCGTCCAGTTCAAGAACTGAAGGTTGCTGTCGGAACCATAATCGTTCACATCGAAGAAATCCGTCAGGTCCATCTTGCCGACGCGCAACTCCAGCCGGCGCGGGGGAACCGAGGTGGCCAGATGCAGTTCGTCGCGTGGATCTGGGTTTGGCACTCGCTCGCTCGTCAGCGGGATAATCTGGCGCAGCATCAACTGCGCAAGGTATGGGTCATCCTTCTCTGGCACGCCTTCCCTCACGCGCACCGCATCAAGGTTCACAAATCCCGCCAATCCGACTGTATCGCTGACGCCATTACCTGTTGCGTCTTCGATGTCGGCAAAAACTTCGGTGGTCTGCGACAGCTCGTATCCGGCATAAAGCGTCAGCAAATGTGTCGTTGCGCTCTGCGCCCAGTTCGACAGGCTGTTCGGTCCGCTGTACTTAGCCCTGAACGCGCCGTGACTCTGCAGAATTACGTTCGCTTGCCCTGAGATCCAGTACTTTCCCGTCTGTGTGTGCGGAAATACCTTCTCGGAGTCGCCGGCAGTCGTGTCCTCTGCGCTCGAATCTGCGCTCGAATCCCCAGTCGAATCTTTACCCGCGCCCTGGCCCGTGCTCGCTTCACCTTTCGCTTGAGCCAATCCAACCGTTTGCGCACCTACGCGAGGTTGGCAAAAGAAAGCCACGACTGGCAATCCCCATAGAACCCGCACGGCAACTTGCTTGAGGAGGCGCAGCATCGCTTCTGGAGCAGCGCGCTTTTTCGAGCTACCCATCACGAACTTAGTAGATCATCCGGCTGCCGCATCCGTCGCCCTGCGGATCGTTCAACTTCCGCCCTTCCATACTCTCTGCCAATGCCGTTCAGCAAACTGTGCGCCTCTATTTAGGCGGGTTATTGGGCGCGGGATTCGGCGGCTGCCCGTCGTTCGTAACCTCCTGCCCGTTGTAGAACACCTTGCTCGATGACCCAAAGCGCTTGTAGTCGGTGTACTTAATCGTCTCGCGAATGTGTACGTCCTGCGCCATGTAGCCGTAGCCGCCGGAGAAGTGGAGGATCCCCTCGCCCTTCGTATAGACAGGGAACCAGTAGTGGCCGTCGATTTGCTGTCGCCACGTCATGAAAGGCGCATGTAGGTCCTCAGAGTTCTTGCGCGTGTCGTCAGGCACCATCCGGCC
>JBEKAJ010000356.1:0-4811 GCA_050018295.1 Occallatibacter sp.
ATCTTTATCAGGGGGGCTCCGTGGTGTTCGACCGGCGCTTCATGTTCCCCAATAAGGTGCTGCACACCATCGCTCAATACGATTGCACCACATTTGCCGGCGTACCCACTGTCTATAATGTGCTGCTTCGGCGATCGGATATCCGCAAGATTCCTCAACCAACTTTGCGGCGCTTTCTTCAGGCAGGGGGCGGATTGGCTCGCGAGAGAATCAGCGAGATGCGTGAGCTATTCCCGCAGGTCAAGTTCTACGTGATGTACGGTCAGACCGAAGCGACCGCCCGGATCTCCTGCATGGATCCGGATCGATCGCCCGAAAAGCAGGGCAGTGTAGGCCAGCCATTGAATAACCTTACGATCTCGATCGTGGATGAAGAAGGAAAGAATGTACCGGTGGGCCAGGTGGGCGAACTGCTTGTGAAGGGACCTTCGATCTGTTCCGGCTATCTTAATGACGAAGAAGAATCCAATCGTGTTTTCCGCAACGGCTGGCTGCACACGCGCGATTCAGCACGGCAGGATGAGGAGGGATTCCTCTGGATCGAAGGGCGGGCCGGCTCATTCCTCAAGATCAGGGGAACACGCGTGAGCCTGGCCGAGGTGGAAGCAAAGGTCGCGGCCATCCCTGGGGTTTACGAATGCGGCGCCTACGCTGTCAATCATCCCGAGGCGGGCGAAGCGCTGGTTCTGCTGATCGTACCCAATCAGGGAGCGAATCTCGTGACGGAAAAAGTTCGTCGCAGTCTTCCAGCTCACTGGACACTGGATTCGATTCGACTGGTTACGGAACTTCCCAAAACATCTGTCGGGAAGATCGCGCGATCGGCGCTTTCGGCGATGGGCAAGGAGCTCAGTGGAACTGCTTAACGACAAAATAGACCGCCTTCTATCGCTCCCTCCTTATAGTCAGCCACCGCATGAAAGAGAGGTCGGACTGCTTGAGTTGCTCAAGGAAGAGCTGGAGTACGCATGCCAGCGGCACGCCGGCTATGCGAACTACATTCGACAGTGGCCGGTAAACTACCAGTCGGCGGCCCGAGTTTCCGACCTTCCGTTTCTACCCGTAGGAATCCTGAAGGCGAATCCGCCACTCTGCTTTATAAGTCCAGACGAAATCAAGAGAACCTTGACATCGAGCGCTACGACTTCGCAATTGCCGAGCAGGGTTGCACTGGATGCCGCAACGTCGCGGCGCATGACAAAAGGAGTTGTCGCGATCGTTCGCGATTATATCGGGCCTTCCCGGAGACCTTATCTGGTTGTGGACACGCCTGATTTTATGCGAGGCAGTGGTTCTCTGGGAGCGAGAGGCGCTGCCATTCAGGGGCTACAGCCGTTTGCCAGTCAGGCAACCTACTGTCTCAGTGCGGACGAGCAGGGCGAATTGACGCTGGATCGGCAAAAGCTGCAGGAATTCGCCGAGAATCATCATGATGCCGAGGTGCTGGTATACGGTTTTACCTTCATTCTGTGGAATCATCTGGTGAAGCCGCTGATGGCAGAGAATGTCTGCCTGAATTTACCGAACATCCGGATTCTGCATAGTGGCGGCTGGAAGCGCCTGCAGGATCAGGCCGTTGAGAAGACGGTATTCAACGAGCAGCTGGCGCGCCTGTTCGGCTGCTCGCCCGGCTGCATTATCGATTTTTACGGCATGGTCGAAAGCGTGGGAGTCATTTTTCCGGATTGCCCAGAAGGGAACAAACATGGCCCTGCCTTCGGCGACGTGATTGTCCGCGATCCGCTGACCCTTGAGCCTGTCACTGCGGGAGAATATGGCATCGTTCAGGTCTGCAGCGTCTTGCCCACCAGCTTTCCGGGGAATCTGCTGCTTACCGAAGACCTGGCCCAGGTGATGGCTTATGACGGCTGTCCCTGCGGCAGACGGGGTATTAGCTTCCGGTTTGCAGGCCGAGTTCCGAAAGCGGAACTTCGCGGCTGCGGGAATCTTGAAACCAAACGAACGGTGACAAACTAAATGACAACTGTTGCCGCGACCAAGCTTCTGCAGGCCGTTGATTCGTCCGCGGAGATCTCCGACGCGGCTGGTGAACTGCGTAGGCGCATTGCGAACGATGAGATCACGCCCAATCAGGTGATCACCATCTTTGAAGCCTGGGCCAAGAGTCTGCACGCAAAAGAACTCGACGAAATCCCCGGGATCGTTTTCCTTCGCATGTGGCTGCGGCGAGGGACACTGGAACCGATCATCACCCGCGAACTCGGAGCAGACAGTTTGGATGGCGGGTGGACGGAATATGGCCGCGCAAAGTGCAAGGCATTTCCTTTAGGCATCGTTGGCCATTGGCCCGCCGGTAACATCGAAATCCAGCCGATTCTGTCGATGACCTGCGCACTTCTTGGAGGCAACGCAGCTTTGGTCCGCATTCCGAGAGGGCTTGTCGACTTGACGCGAATTTTGATGGAGAGGCTGGAACAAGCCGATCCGGGCGAGCGCCTCACGCGGCGCATCTTTATGGCTGCCTTCGAGCATGACCGCCTGGATTTGCATGAAGCCATGGCGCGTGCCGTGGATGGCGCCATGATCTGGGGCGGAAAAGAGTCGGTGTTGCAAGTGCGGTCCCTACCGTTTCCCCACTGGGCCAAGCTGGCGGTTTTCGGGCCCCGCATCTCTGTCGCCGCGATGGACGCTGGCGCCTGGAGCGATCCCGAGGAACAGAAAACCTGGTGCCAGCGCATGGCTCGCGATGTTTGGCAGTTTGACCAGCAGGCATGTTCTTCACCGCAGGTTTTGTATCTCGAACGAGCTCCGGGTCACGGCACCGCTCAGCTCCTGTCGAGCCTGCAGCGCGCATTCGAGACCGAAAACCAGGCGCATCCGCGACAAACGATTCCCGCCTCGTTGACTTCGGCAATCACGCGGGCTCGCGCGGCCTGGCTCCTGGGCGATCCTTCGCGCCGTGCGGTCTTTCCTATGGGTCCGGATTGGACTCTGCTGCTTGGCGCAGGATCGGAGTTGCCCGAGCCTGTTCAAGGCAAGACGCTCGCCGTGCTTGAAGTCGACGATTTGCTGGATGTCGTAGCAAAGTTCGACGGAAACGTACAGACGCTTGGTTTGGGAATGGCGAATCTGAAAAACGAAAAGAAGCTCGCCTTATTGGCCGGACAGCGTGGTGTAGACCGCATCGTCAAGCTGGGGCGGATGCATACTTTTGTTCCTCCCTGGGACGGCGTTGATCTGATCCGCCCAATGGTTCGGATGGTCCGGCATGTCAGTTCAGCGGACTGAATTTTCTGCGAAAGAGGAGCTCAATTCATGAGAGATGGTGAGGCATTTCTTCAAGGCCTGGATCTGAAAGCCAGGACCTTTTCAGCCGCCGCACGGGCTACTGTGAAGGCCAATGATGATCTCTGTTCCTGGCTGTTGGACCCGCTCGCTCGCTGGGCGCAAGCAGCCTACGGGGAGCAAGCCTTTGCGGATGCGGCCAAGGGTTACGCCCAATACTGTATGGGCGTATGGAAATCGCAGCAGCTTTATGAGAAGAACGGGCGTTACACGCCTGAGCCCATGCCCGAACTCGTTTCAGAAGTATATGAACACGAAGGTTACATGGTTCCCTACATGTGGGCCGCAATCTTGATTTACCCCTTCTGGCCCTCGATGATTAACCATATTGCCTTGTATCGGGACGATTTTCTCAAAGCACTGCCACTGAATGCCAAGCTCCTTGAGTTGGCTTCAGGCCACGGAGTCATGGGCCTGCTTGCAGCGGAGACGAGATCCGACATTCAGGTCACGGGCTTTGATATCAGCCCGCCGGCGGTCGCTGTGTCAAACCGGCTACGCGGCGTCTCGGGGCTCCAGGACCGCGTGACGTTCGAAGTAAAGAATGCGCTCAAACTGAACCTGGGAGAAACGCGCGGCGCCTATCAGGGAATCATTGCGGCCATGCTGGCTGAACATTTAGAGGATCCGCGTCCCTTATTCGAGGTGATCGCCCATCATCTTGCTGACGACGGGCTGGTCTTCTTCAGCACGGCTTTGGAATCAGCGCAGCGCGATCATACGTTCGAGTTCCATCGCGAAAGCGAGCCGCTGAAGATGGCCGAAGAAGTCGGCCTCCGGGTCACAAAACTGGTTTGTGACGCCGGGTCCCCCGTTCCGGGCGGACGCTTTCTTCCGCGCGCACTGGGCATGATTTTGCGCAAACGTTAAGCAACCGGTAAGGACGCAAATCGGCCTACGGATATGCGAGCCCGAGTCCAGAAAGTCTGCTCAATCAAATGACGACCATGACCTTCGAAGAGGTGAAATTGTGCCTGAAGCAGCGATTTCCGATGCTGATGGTGGATCGCGTCCTGGAATTGGAACCTGGAAAGAGCATCAAGACCCTCAAAAACGTTTCCGGCAATGAGATTCAATTGCTCGGACACTTCCCTGATTTTGCCATCATGCCCGGGACCTGCATGATTGAAGCCATTGGCCAGAGTGCCTCTCTCTTGTTTAGCCACACTACCGGAACAGGTATGAAGCCGGGGGAGGTAATGGCTCTGGCTGCGGTCAACGATATGAGGTTTCTAGCTCCAGTGCTACCGGGGCATACTCTGATCATGGAAGTGAAGATCCTCAAGATGACGGATCAAGCCGCCCTGATTGAAGGAGCTGCCTCCGTAGATAACGTTTTGGTAGCCCGAGGCAAGTTAAGCTTTGCACGCATGGTCGTGTGAGTAGGGCGTGTTTCATAAATAGGTTCGGCCTCAGATCATGTACTTACGTGTGAGGCCGGTTAGCTGATGAGCTTCTGTCATGAAGAAGCGGCAGAAGCTGTTGACGGATGAACAGTGGCAGTT
>JBEKAJ010000357.1:0-2706 GCA_050018295.1 Occallatibacter sp.
TCCGCCAGAAGCCAAAAAGTGGAATCAGGAAAGTGCTCAGCGCCAGCGCGCCCACGCATCCACCCAAAAGATCGATGGCGTAGAGCACGCCCAGCCCTGGGCGCTCGCCGCTGCGCCGCGTGACTGACATCGAGCAGATCAAGGTGGGCCGCGACGGCTTGCTCATGAAAAACGGTGACTCCGAGGGCCTGCTGCTGCCACAGGTTCCCGTGGAGCAGCAGTGGGACAGGCATACCTTCCTCGAGCAGACTTGCGTCAAGGCCGGCATGAACGTCAACTGCTGGAAAGACGAGAACACCGACATTTTCAGCTTTACTGCGGTGGTGTTCAACGAACACAAGCCGTAGGCAAAGCATGGATCAGAGAAACGCTGCGCAACTCGTTCCGCGGTTTCGTCCAAGCAAAGGCCGGAAATACCTACAACTGGACTGCTTCTTTCGCCATGCTCATCCGCGCTGCCAGCAGTACCGCCGCTGCATTGATCGCTACGGCCAGCCAGGCTGTCCGCCAGAAGCCAAAAAGTGGAATCAGGAAAGTGCTCAGCGCCAGCGCGCCCACGCATCCACCCAAAAGATCGATGGCGTAGAGCACGCCCAGCCCTGGGCGCTCGCCGCTGCCGCGCAGAAAGATTCCCGCAGCGGCGACGAATTGGTACCCGCCCAGCATGCCGGCCAGCGCAGCCAGCGCCGGAAAAATGACCTGGGCCGCAATCCACGTGGCGGCTGTTGAGGCAAAACTCCCCATCAGGCTGACAACGAGCAGCAGCGCCGGAGACGCGAGCGCGAGCAGAAGCTGAACCTCCGTCAGTCTCCAGCGGTGTTCCGCGCCGGCATCGCTGGAATTGTTGCTGCGCATCGCCAGCCAGCTCCCCAGGGCGATGCCCGCCATGAACAGCCCGATCAGGATTGCTAGCTCGGCGTACACGTACCCGAATACCGCCTGAAATCCGAGAAGCAAAAAGATTTGAAGGGCCATCAGCGTGAATCCCGTGGCCGCTACGCAGGCTCCCGTCGATGCGTTTTGGCGCCGCTCGCGGCCGGGCAAAAACGCTAGCAGGCCCATCCCGATGAGCAGCACAATTGCCAAGGCGCCTGCGACCTGGCCGAACCTGACGTGCTCCGCGGCGCGAAACCACGCCGCATAACCTGAGCGGAACTGCGCGCTCCACAGCACCACGTCAAATTCGTACGCGATGGGCGCGAAGTCGCGGTTCACCGGCGTTGAAGCAGCCGGCGCTAGGTCGGTCTCAACCTGCTTCATGCGGTCCGGCATCATGCGGTAGGGAATAAAGTACTCGCGCACATACTGCGTGTTAAGCTTGCGCTCGCGCAGCCGCGCGACGAGCACCTGCGGATCGCTAGTGAGCACGCCGGACTGCACAGCGCCGAAAAAGTGAATGATCTCGCCTGGAATCGCCGCCTGATACGAAAACACGTCACTGAGCGTGCGCCGGATGGAGCGCAAAAATTCCGCCAGATCCGGGCTGATCGTCTCTTCAGACGAGCGCAGCTCGATGGCAACCAATCCGCCCGGCTCAAGATGCGCGCGCGCAAGCCGGAAGAACTCCACCGTGTAGAAGCGGTTCAACTGCGCCGTCTGCGGGTCCGGCAAATCGACGATGATCACGTCAAACTTCTCCACGGTCCCGGCCAGGAATCTTCGGCCGTCGACGAGGTGTAAATGCACGCGAGGATCGGAGTCGAAGACCGCCGTCTGCGCAGGGAAGAACTGCCGGGCCATCGCGATCAGCGCGGGGTCAAGCTCGACGTAGTCGAGGCTGGCGATGGTGGGATGCTTAAGCGCCTCGGCCAAACTGCCGTTGACGCCGCCGCCGATGAGCAGTACACGCGTTGGCGCCGCGTGCTCGAGCAGCGCGTAGTCGACGGCCTCTTCGGCCGCGGCCGGATCGGGCGCATTGGCCAGGATCGAGCCGTTCTCGTACAGGCTACGGATTGTGCCGGTCTCGCTCGCGCCGGTTTCGGTTACGGTCAGATTGCCGTAGATCGACTCACGTGCGCCGACCACGTTGAAGCCGCGCCAGAGCCGCGATCGCGCCGCCGCGTCCCATCGCGGCGCCACCCACTGCAGTAGCGGAATCGCGGCCAGCGCTGCGGCACACGCAAGCGCTGCAACCTGCACGCGTCGCAATCGCAGCGCAAGGGCCGCCGCTACGCAGAGATTTAGCAAACCCATGATGGCCGCGATCTGAAAGGCCTCGCAGAAGCGCACGAGCACCACGCTGGCCAGAATCCCGCCGAGCGCCGAACCTGCCGCCTCCAGCAGATAGGCTGAGCTCGCGGCGGCGCGCGCTGAGAGCCCACACTCCGCTTCGGCCATGCGGGCCGCTGCTACAAACAGCGCTCCTGACGCCGCGCAAAACACACTGAGGCACACGAGCGAGGTGAGTAGCATGGGCGTAAGCCCCACTAGCTCTCCCGGCACGGTTTGGAAGAACGCCTTCGCGTCGCGCAGCGCCCAAATGGTTGCGGGAAAGCTCGCGGCAAGGACACATTCGAGTGCGGCGACGGCGAGGCGCGGCCGATTTCTTCCAAGGCCAGCGCCAGTAGTGAGCGCGCTTCCGACAGCCGTCCAGAGAAGCCACGTGGCGAGCAGAATTCCCAGAGCGATCTCGTTGCCGTTGAAAACCTGGATCAGCTCGCGCATGAGCACGATCTGGCCGACCACGGCGGAGAATCCGCAGAGCGC
>JBEKAJ010000358.1:0-3252 GCA_050018295.1 Occallatibacter sp.
ACGTTGTCGACGGTGCCATAGGCGGTGATCATGATGATAGGCAGATCGGGCTGGCGCTCCTTGAATTGCGGCAGAAGCTCAAGGCCGCTCTGGCCGGGCAACGCGAGGTCAAGCAGGACGAGGTCGAAGCTCGACTGATCGAGCATGCGCAGGCCCTCCTCGCCGTTGGCCGCGGTTTTGACGGCGTAGTTCTCGAGGGAGAGCAGGACCTGGAGCGATTCCTGGATGCCGATCTCATCGTCGACAACCAGGATGGAAGCGGCGGGCGAACTGACGTCGATCGCGGGCGCGGGGACAGGCGCGTTCACGGGCAGTGCGTCCTCAGCAGTGGGCTCAGGCATGGACGGAATTCCTTAACAGCGGAAACTCAAGATGAAAGGTCGTGCCGGCGCCGATTGCGCTTTCGACGTGAATCTTGCCGGCGTGCTCCTGAATGATGCCGTACGAAACGGAGAGGCCGAGGCCGGTGCCGCGCCGGTCGCCGGGCAGGTTCTTGGTGGTGAAGAAAGGATCGTAGATGCGCTTGAGGTGCTCGGGCGCGATGCCGGAGCCGGAGTCGGAGATGATGGCTTCAACGTGTCCGTTGACTAGCGTGGCGATGCGCAGGCGGCCGCCGCCAGGCATGGCGTCCTTGGCGTTCAACAGCAAGTTGAGAAAGACCTGCTGCAGTTTGCCGGGGTTGCCGTGGATCGGCGGCAGCTCGTCGGCAAGTTCGAGATCGACAAGAATCTGCGCTGTCTTGAACTGGTGCTCGAGCAGCGACAGCGTGTCGCGGACCACCTGATTCAGGTCGGTGGAACGGAACTCGGTGGTGGAAGTGCGCGAGAAGTTGAGCAGGCCGTTGGCGATTTCGGCGGCGCGGAAGCTCTGCTGTGTGATCTTGTCGAGCACGGGGCTGAGGCGCGCGTCGCCGCGCAGTTGCTTGGCCAGCATCTGCGCGTAGGAGGAGATGACGGCGAGCGGAGTGTTGATCTCATGCGCGACGCCCGCGGCAAGCAACCCGATGGAGGTGAGCTTGTCGGCCTGGGCAAGCTGCGTTTCTAGCGTGACGCGCTCGGTAATGTCATCGACCAGGACGATGCGGCCCACGGGAACAAAGTCGCGTGAAAGCAGCGGCGCAATAGCGATGTTTGCGGTGCGCAGCTCGCCAGCGCGCGTGGTGAGGCGGAACTTGTAGAGGTGATGCACTCCCGGATCGTTGCCGAAGCCTTCCAGCGCCTCGATGAACTCCAACGGGAAGACGGAACGAAGTTCCTGGCCTATGGCTTCAGCGCGGCTGAGAGCGTACATCACCTCCATCTGCGCATTCCAGCTCTCGATGCGGTCGTTGAGGTCGATGGCGAAGATGCCCACGTTAATGGACTCGACAATGTTCTCGTTGAACTCCTTCAGGCGCTCGAACTCGACGATCTTCTCTTCCAGGCGCGCGTAGAGGCTGGCGTTCTGGAGGGCGATGCCGATGTAGCTGGCCAGGGATTCCAGAAGCTCGACGTCTTCACTCGACAGGAAGTCGCCGCCAAGCGTGCGGCCGAGGCCGATGACGGCGATGGTGCGGCTGGCGGCCTCGCCATTCTCCAATTGCACCGGCGCCACCCGGCAGGGCAGATAGTAGTTGAGGTCGAGCAGAGCGGCGGTGCGCTGCTGGTCCTGGGGAAGATGCATGACGGCTTGCGCGTTCTCGAAAAAGATGTGCGAGTGGTCCTTGGCGCGGTCGAAGTTGAGAAAGCCGAGGGCCAGGTTGCTTTGCCCGGCGCTGACTTCGTCGGGTAAGCCGTGCGAGGCGGCGAGACGCAGGCGGCCGGAATCCTGTGCCAGGAAGATGGCGACGCGAGCGACCAGGAGCGTGCTCGGCAACTGCTCGACGATGGAGTTGAGCAGCGCCTGGAGATCGGTCTGAGAGCCGAGACCGCGGCCGAATTCGACCAGGGCCCTGCGGTAGTCGTAGCGATGGCGGTCGAAGGCGCGGTCGACCCAGCTCTGAATGCGGCGCTTGACAGGATCGAAGACGGCAGCCGTGACCAGAATCGCGATGACCACCGCCCACTCGCGCATGGTCTCAGGCAGGCGCTCATGAACTACTTCGGCGATGAGCGCAATGATGCCGAAGTATCCACCGAGAATGAGAGCGGTGGCCAGCGTGTAGGCGACGCCGCGCTTGAAGATCAGGTCGGTGTCCATCAACCGGTAGCGGACGATGGCCCAGGCGAACGTGAGCGGCAAAAACACGAGCGAAAGTCCAGCCAGATTGGTGAGCAGCTGCGGCGGATTCAGGTGCAGCAGATAGGGGACGGCGTAAAAGAAGGTAAAGGGAAGAACCGCAAGCAGGGTGCCACGCGTAACCCACTTCAATTGCTGGCGCAGCAGCGGCGTGGTGGCGCGGCTATAGCTGCGTAGGAAGAGAAGTGCGGCGCAAACGTAGAAGACGGCGTCGTATGCCGTGTCGATCTGGTAGAGCCGGTCGAGAAGGAGCTTGGTGGCCTCGCGCGTGCCAATGGACCAGAGCCACAGGGCGAGCATTCCCGCACCGGGCGCGTAGACCAGAGGCAGCAGCCAGCGGCGACGGAGATTCTTGAACCGCTCCTCAGGGAAGCTGAGCGCGAAGTGCAGGAAGAGCGCCGGCTGCAAGGCCTCCGCCGCGACATTCGTCCAGAAGACGATCCAGTCCAGAGTGTCGAGCTTGGTGGTGTACTTCAGCGCGTAGAGCGCAAAAGAAACCAGGCAGAAGAGGTAAAAATGCGTGGCGCGGGGGGCGCCCCAGCGGCGGAAAAGGACGTAGAAGCCGATGATGAGATAGATGAGGCCGATGATGCGCAGGCCGAACTCGAGACTGCGATCCAACGGCTCGGGAATGACCTTGACCGGCGCTTCGAGGGGAATGCCGTCGCGCGTGATGGTGTAGTAGACCTGGCCGTAAGGACCGGTGGCGAAGAGTGCGCGCTCCAGATCAGCGACCAGCGTAACGGGCGTAATGGCTTCAGTGGGGGATTCGCTGACGCCAGTCAGCAGGTCTCCCACCTGGATCCCGGCACGCTGCCCCGGCTTATCGGGCAGAACCTTTTCGGCGCGCAAACCGCCGACAGCCTCACCCCACCACACGCCGTCGTCGGGCTGCGGAAACTGGCGCTGCTCGAGGAGATTTAGCACCGCCAACACGAACAGCGCGGCCGTAGCCAAGGCCAGCAGCGTAGCCTGCACGCGGTTGAGAAGGCTTGTCTCCATGAGTGTGGAAGTTCTCTACTTCAATCGATTTAC
>JBEKAJ010000359.1:0-4801 GCA_050018295.1 Occallatibacter sp.
ACAAGATCGACCTGCCCTCGGCCGACGTTCTGGCCACGCAGGAGGCCATCGAGAAGGCGGTCGGCCTGGATGCGACCGATGCCATCCCCGTCAGCGCCAAGACCGGTCAGGGCGTCGACGAGGTTCTCGAAGCTATCGTTCATCGGCTTCCTCCTCCAACGGGCGATCCCGACGCGCCGCTGCAGGCCCTCATCTTTGACTCATGGTTCGATGCCTACCGCGGCGTCATCGTGCTGGTGCGAGTGATGCAGGGATCGATGCGCAAAGGTCAGCGCATCCGGATGATGTATAACTCAAAATCCTTCGAGATCGAATCCATGGGCGTGCTTAGCCCCAAGCCCGTCGAAATCGGCGAGCTGACAGCGGGTGAAGTCGGATTCTTTGCCGCCACCATCAAGAACGTGGGCGACACCAAGATCGGCGACACCATCACCGACGAAGCGCACCCGGCCGCGCACGCGCTGCCCGGCTTTGAAGACATCAAGCCCATGGTCTTCTCCGGCCTCTACACCGTGGACTCCCACGAGCACACGCTGCTGCGCGATGCTCTGGAGAAGCTGCGCCTCAACGATTCGTCCTTCTTCTTCGAGCCGGAGAGCTCCGTGGCGCTGGGCTTCGGCTTTCGCTGCGGCTTCCTCGGGCTGCTCCACATGGAGATCATCCAGGAGCGGCTGGAGCGCGAGTACGAACTCGACCTGATCACCACCGCGCCGGGCGTCCGCTACCACATCACGCTGACCGACGGAAAAGAGATCGAGGTCGACAACCCCTCCCGCTGGCCCGAGCCGCAAAGCATCGCCAGCATCCGCGAGCCGGTCATCGCGGCCAAAATCCTCACCAACGAAGAGTACGTCGGCGGAATCTTCAAGCTCGTCGAGGAAAAGCGCGGCAAGCAACTCAACTTCGAGTATGTGACGCCGACGCGCGTGATGCTCACCTACGAACTGCCGCTGAATGAAATCGTGCTCGATTTTTATGACCGGCTCAAGTCCATCTCGCGCGGGTACGCCTCGCTCGACTACCAGCTCGCTGGCGAGTGGGAGTCACCGATGGTCAAGCTCGACATCCTTGTCTCCGGTGAGCCCGTCGACGCGCTCTCCATCATCGTGCACCGCGACCACGCGTACGAGCGGGGCCGGGCGCTGGTCTCCAAGATGCGCGAACTCATCCCGCGGCAGCAATTTGAAGTGGCCATCCAGGCGGCCATTGGAGCCAAAATCATCTCCCGCGAGACCGTGAGCCCTCTGCGCAAGAACGTCCTGGCCAAGTGCTACGGCGGCGACATCACCCGCAAACGTAAGCTGCTGGAGAAGCAAAAAGAGGGCAAGAAGCGTATGAAGCGGATCGGCAAGGTGGACATCCCACAGGAGGCTTTCCTGGCCGTCTTACGCGTCGGCGAAGAAAACCAGAATTGACGAGCAAAAGTGATGCCAAACTCGCGGCCGTCCGTGATTTTTGTCACCGGAAATTTATGATCAACTGTGGAAACCGGACGGAACCGCCCAACCGGGCAGTGATGACTGCGGTCACCGGTGCCGAGGCGCTCCATTCAGGAAACTCCCGTTCAAAAGCAAAGGGTTAGAACTTCTATCAGAATTCGAGTCCGGCTGACAAGAGGAAAAATCAGCCCTTTTTCTGAGGCTTTCCGAGAAATATCCACAAAATTTTCCACAGGAGCGGTCCCCGCCGAGGCAAAGCAAAGGCCCCGGTTGCCGGGGCCTTCGTTTCAAGATAACTGCTGCTCCTCAGTGGGTGGATGGCGCTGATGCCGGAGCATGCGTTGGCGGCGTCACCGCTCTTGGCTTTGGCGTTGGGGGGGCGGCGGCCGCGGGCTGGGCCGGCGGAGCCGGTACTCCCGACTTCACGTTGTACGCGTCAATCACCTGCTGAGTGATGTTGGTCGTCGCGCTGGCAAACAGCACGGGCGATCCCTGTTGCGAAATGTCGAGAACCAGCGTGAACCCCTGCTGCTCGACATAGGACTGCATCACGTCGTAGACCTTCGCCTGAAGGCTGCTGAACATGTCCTGCATATCCTGTTGGCCGTCGTTGCGCAGATCCTCTGTCTCGCGATCCAGCTGCTTCTTCTTGTCGTCGATGGCCTTGCTGCGGTTGGCGCGCTCCACATCGCTCAGGGTCGGCCCCTGGTCCTGCAACTGCTTGGTCAGGCTTTCGATCTCGTCATTGAGGGTCTTGAGGGCCGCCTCTTTGGGCGCGTACTTCTTCTGCAAATCGGCGAAGTCGCGCCGCCCCTCGTTGGTTTGCGCCACGGCAGGCTCCCAGGCAATGACCGCAATCTTGGCAGGGCCGGCGGGAGCGGCGGCCACCGGAGCCGTTTCAGCCGGCGCGGCCGGCGTTTGGGCAGTGGCGCTCAGGACCAGGCCTGAGGCCAGCAGGAGAACAAGTGTTAGCGAACGCTTCATCAAAGTCGAAAACTCCTTCGGAATTCCTGGGGCCGGTACTTCAGTTAGACGCATAAACGTGCCTGACTCTTCTGACTAACCTCACGGCTTTTCCACGGGAACTCCGCGCCGGTCGGCGCAAGGGTTGAAAAAAACGCGGACTGAGACGTCAGCAGGGACTATCTGGATTATACAGGGGCCGGTCGACAATCAACACCTCGCCCCGGAACAAGCGTCAAACCTCTCTGTTCTCTGTTCTCTGTTTCAATGTGCCGGCGCCGGCTGTGGCTGAGGCGCATCCACGGCAGGCTGGCGTCCGCCCGTTCCCTGGGCAGGAGGCGCCGGTATCCCCGACTTCTGGTTGTAGGCGTCGATGATGGCCTTGGTGATGTCGGTGGACGGCACGGCATAGAGCACCGTAGCGCTCTGCTGGTCGCCCGCGTCCAGCACCAACGTATAGCCCTGCTTCGCGGCGTAGTCGGTCATCAGCGCGCCCACCTTGACAGCCTCATTGTTGAACAACTGCTGCATGTCGCTCTGGAAGTCGCTCTGCGCGTCCTGGGTATCGCGGTCAAGCTGCTTCTTCTTGTCGTCGAGGGTACGGGTCTTGCTGATCCGTTCCTCTTCGCCTAACTGCGCCCCCTGATCCTGCATCTGCTTGGTCAGGGTGTCGATCTCGTCGCTCAGGCTCTTCAGTTGCTGGCGCCTGGGGTCATACTTCTTCTGCAGGTCGGCAAAGTCGCGCTGGAACTCGTTGGTCTGGCTGACCGCTGCCTGGAAAGCGATCACCGCCACCTTGGCTGGGCCGGCGGCAGGAGCTGCACTGGGCTTTTGCGCAGCCGGTGCGGCGGGCGCTTGGCCGGTGGCTGGAATGAAAGACGCTAGGGCGAACAAAAGAGCGGATATGGGCAGACGCTTCATGCGATTCAATAACTCCTTCGGAGTTCCCGCGTGCCGGTCCCCTCAGCGCGGCGGTCTCGGGCCAAACTACCTCGTGTCATCGTACTCGAGGCCCGTCCGGCATAAAACCTGCTCACAACACACCTGCGCACGGGGGCATCGCCGGGAACTAGAGGGGATTATAGGTGCCTCAATTCGGAGCGTCAAACCAGCGGCGGACAGCACTCAAAAGCCCCGTCGCGGAAGGCGCGCTCGCCAGACAACCCTAGTGTTTGCATGCACGCCAGTTTGACCCCGTGCACGCCGCGAGTCAAGCCGCGTCACCATGAATTTCCGAGACTCGGGCCGCCAATCCCCTGCGAGATATTACTCACCGGCAAGATTATGCTCGTGACGAAGGGTACGGCAGAGGCGTCCAATGATGCCTAAGCCTAGGCCGTTTCGCCGGTATCCGTTCAAAAAGGGGCGGCAGCGGCCCCGGGAGGGAGTCTGTGACACTTTGCATTGCTGCTGCTGGAGAAGATCGAGGCAAGTTGCGTATCGTCATCTCAAGCGATTGGAGAATCGAAAATTCATCATCCGGAGCCGAGATACAGGACAAGCTGTATTGGATTGGAGACGAGTGGGCCGTCCTTATCGCGGGAACTATCACGCGTGCGATTGAACTCGTTGACACATACGCCGAGTATTTCCGGAGCCTCAAGGAAAAGAAGATCAAGATCACTGATACCACACTGCTCGACCACATGAAAAAACCACCGATAGCGCAAAAATATAAGATTGCGAACGAATACGTCGGTGCCCTCTTGGGGATGACATACAAAGACTTTCTTACAAACGGCAAACAGATTCTTCCAGAAAAACAATTCGAGGAGATCATTGCTGACATCCAGAGACTCGACCTTGGGTGCCAGTTGTTATTGTGCTCATTTATCGATGGAGCACAGCGAATCTACAAAGTTTGTGACGATTGCTCTGTGGAGGCAAGCGAGCATTTCGCCGTAATCGGAAGCGGTAGCGACATCGCCGAGTCTGTCTTGTTTCAGAGGGACCACGAAGGCGACCTTCCTTTGAGCCATACCCTCTATGACGTATATGAAGCGGCGAGACTAGGCTCAAAAGCTCCCGGCGTTGGTAATCAGCACGCAATTTCGGTTCTAATCCCCCCGAAGCGAGGGGGGAAAATCTCTTCCTGCCGCGTATCGAAAAAAGGCTACAGGTTCCTTGACCGATGCTTCAAGAAATTCGGACCAAAAGAATTCTATAGGCTCGGCATGCCGAAGGGATCACTCGACGACGAGAGAGAATAAGAATCATCTACGCCGTCAGATTCTCAAGCGTTAACGGATCAGGAGTGACAATATGGCGAAGCGTATCGACGAACAGATCGGAACGACCGCGCCGGTTGAACCGGAACGTCACTTCCTCAAGGTAGGCTGGCAGATGCCTTGCAGAGACCCTATGCCACGAACCAAGGATGCCGCGCTTCAAGAGCGAGA
>JBEKAJ010000360.1:0-15196 GCA_050018295.1 Occallatibacter sp.
TTGGTCAATTCCGCCGATTGCTGGTTCGCCATGAGCATCTGCTCTCCACCTACCAAGCCTTCTTCTACATCGCTTGCTTCTGGATTACGCTGAGGCACTGTTTATGAAACATGCTCTAGTAATCCTTTCTTTGGAATTGTCGTCTGAGTATTCGACAGCTGATCGTCAGACTTCACTTTTCGATGTCTGCATCGCGGCCCATGTTCGTCCCCCATTGCATTCGCGTATTCTCGGAAGCAATGGTTTGCGCGCTCCCCTCCATGCCGCTCGGCTGTGCGGATTACGTCATCTCAGGCATTCCCGGAGAAAGCCATGAACAAGGGTCCATTAGTCTCCGCCGTTATTCCGACCTACAATCGTACCTCCCAGACGGTAGCAGCCGTCGAAAGTGTTCTCGCCCAGACCTATCCTAACGTCGAGGTCATCGTTGTAGATGACGGCTCGAAAGACGGGTCGGGAAAAGTGGTTGAGGAGTTCGTCAATCAAAAATTCAATGCGGGACATCGGGTATTCTTTTTCAGCCAGCCAAACCAGGGGGCAAGCGCCGCGAGAAACACTGGAATTGCAAAAGCCCAGGGGGAATTCATCGGCTTCCTCGATTCGGATGATCTTTGGTTTCCTGAAAAGCTGGAATGGCAACTCAAAGCGCTTGAGCGGTTCAAAGACGAGTGCAGCGCCTGCATCACGGATGCACGTCTAGTCGACGCCGCAGGTTTGGATCGTGGCAGCTTTGAATCCCAGGGAAGACACTATCAGGAAGCAATAGGCATCGAGCAGGATGCGACAAAATCGCTTGCGCGGTCGTTTTGCTTTTGGGTGTCCAGCCTGCTCGTTCGAGCCGAAACGATTCGGCAGATCGGTGCATTCAACCCGAAGATTTCATTTGTCGAAGACCGAGACATCTTCTTTCGCTTGTCCCTCGTTACGTCGATTGCTTACGTGAACAAGCTCCTGATTCGAACCGACAGAACGCCATCCCCTCCTGGCTCGAATTGCCGGCCGTGGGACAAGAAAGAGCTGCAGTTCAGTCAGCAACAATTCATGTTAGAGAGCTGGCTGCAAATGGACTCCGGATTGTCGCCAGATGTCCGGAGGGTTGTGAAAAGAACTTTGGGGTCTTTGCATTCGCACTGCGCGAATTGGCATCTTGAAAATTCGCGATACGCTGAAGCGCGTCAGTCCGTCACCATGGCAGTGCGGTATAAAGCGGCACCCGGAACGATCGCCAAGTTTCTTCTCACCTGGCTCGCTCCGCCACTGGCGAGCAGCATTGCTCCAAAGACCCGGCCGATTGGAAGCGGCGGGCACGCGTCGTGAGCCGGGAAAGAAGACTCCGGGTTAGTGAATCAAGCACTTAAATCAGTACACGACGTCCGGCCCTATGCTCTGGCTGTCGGTGTCTGGTCGTAGACTGTGTAAATGCGAGGAAAGTCATGAAAGTCGTATTGTTTTGCGGCGGAGAAGGAATGCGCCTTAGGGGCTATTCGGAAGATGTTCCGAAACCGATGGTCACAATAGGTTCACGTCCTGTGCTTTGGCATGTCATGAAGTACTACGCCTATTTCGGGCACAAGGACTTCATCCTTTGCTTGGGTTACAAAGCAAACGCCATCAAGAACTATTTCCTTGAATATGAAGAGTCCGTTTCAAACGATTTCATTTTCTCGCAGGGCGGCCGAAAGCTCGAGTTTATGCAGCGCGACATAGATGATTGGAACATCACGTTCGTCGATACAGGTTTGCGCGCGACGATCGCTGACCGCTTGCGACTTGTGGAACCTTATCTCCACGGAGACGAAATGTTCTTGGCAAACTACAGCGATGGATTGACCAATCTCTATCTTCCCAAGATGATCCAAGAGTTTTCGCGTCGCGATTGCTACGCTTCGTTCCTCTCGGTGCAACCGCGCTCCAGTAGTCTCGATACCGTCATTACCGACGAGGAGGGACATGTCCGTGCCATCAAGAGTATGATGGACGCGGACATTTGGATAAATGGAGGCTACTTTATTTTGCGGAAGGAGATCTTCCGCTATCTTCATCCAGGCGAGGAACTGATTTGTGAGCCATTCCGCCGACTCATGTCGGAAGGCAAGTTGTGGTCCCAGCGCTGCGATGGTTTCTGGCAGTGCATGGATACCTTCAAGGACAAGCAGGTTCTCGAAGAGCTTGAGGCCTCGGGGTTGGCGCCATGGCGCCTTTGGAAGAATGACCAGCATGCAGCGGGAAGTGTCGCGTGATACGGCTGAATATACCGAACAACAGTGCAGAACCGCTCACTGTGCTTTGCCTTGGAGCCCACTCGGACGATATTGAAATTGGCTGCGGTGCGACGCTTCTGCACTTCAAGACGATGTTTCCCCGGCTGAAATTCCACTGGGTTGTTTTCAGCGCATCGGGAATACGAAAGCTCGAGGCAAGGAGGGCCGCAGAACTCTTTACATCTGGATGCGAGGCCAAGATCGTCATTCGCGAATTCCGCGATGGATTTCTTCCTTATGTTGGGCAGGAAATCAAGGACTCTTTCGAAGAATTGAAAGGCGAAGTGAAGCCGGACGTGATCTTCACGCATTGGCGCGGGGATGCACACCAGGACCATCGACAGATCTCCGAACTTACGTGGAATACATTCCGGGATCATTTGATCTTGGAGTACGAGATTCCAAAATACGATGGCGATCTCGGGCGTCCAAACCTTTTTGTCCCCCTGGATCCTGAACATTGCCAGACGAAGATCAGCAATTTGTTTGAGGCGTTTGAATCACAACGCTCGAAACGCTGGTTCGAGCGGGAGACTTTTCTTGGCCTCATGCGCATACGGGGAATGGAGTGTAATGCGGCCAGTGGATATGCCGAGGGCTTTCACTGCCACAAAACATCGCTTTAAAGGAAAGGAGAATCGTCCGCAGGACGGTTCTCGCACCTAAGTCAATCAAGGAAACTGGAGGCGGGGCCTGGTGATCGCCGAGTTAAAAGAACTGTATAAGTATCGAGAACTTCTTTACACGATCGCTTATCGGGACATCAAGGTTCGGTACAAGCAGTCGGTCATGGGCTTTCTGTGGGCTGTTCTCATGCCCATTTTGATCGTCATGTCTGGCGTTGTCGTTCGATATGCCTATGCCATGGTTGCGCACGTGCCACTCAAAAGCGCAGATATCGCAAGCGTAGCCGTAAAGTCGGTTCCGTGGGCTTTTATTGTTTCGAGCATTCGATTCACTTGCAGTAGCTTATTCGCCAACTACAGTCTGGTCGTTAAGATCTATTTTCCCAAGGAAGTATTTCCCATGGCCGCGATCCTCGCGTGCCTCTTCGATTTCTTAGTGGCCTTCTTGGCACTATCGATTCTTCTTGTTGTGCTGCATATCGGATGGAGCATCTATCTTCTTTGGGTACCGGTACTCCTGGCCGTTATAATTCTGCTTTGTGTGGGCGTCGGCTTGTTTATATCTGCGGCGAGCCTTTTTTTCCGCGATGTAAAGTATATTGTCGAAATCTTTCTGACCTTCGGTATCTTTTTCACCCCGGTGTTCTTTGACGTTCGCATGTTCGGTAACAATGCAAAGTGGCTAATGCTGAACCCGGTGGCGCCCTTACTCGAAGGGCTCAGCACTTGTATAGTTCGCCACCAGCCCCCGGATCTTTCGTGGTGTCTGTACAGTCTCGCATTTAGCGTAATCGCATTTATGGGCGGATTTGTCTTGTTTAAGCATCTCGAACCCGCTTTTGCGGAGAGCATTTAGGGGAACTGTTCAATGTCCGATATTGCGCTCCGCATGGAGCACATCTACAAGAAGTTCCGCAAGGGAGAGACGTACAATTCTCTCCGCGATCTGCTGCCGGCAATGACCGGCAAGATTTTCCGCGGTCAGGAACTCGATAGCAGTAATCAGCAGGAATTCTGGGCGCTACAGGATATCTCTTTTGAGGTCAAGCTCGGCGAGGCACTTGGCATCATTGGCCACAATGGGGCGGGAAAGAGTACCGCGTTGAAGATTCTGAGCCGAATCATGAGGCCCACAAAGGGTAACATGATCGTCAACGGAAGGCTTTCTGCGCTTATCGAGGTTGCTGCAGGCTTTCATCCCGACCTCACCGGAATGGAAAATATCTTCCTTCACGGCACGATTCTGGGCATGAGCAGGCGGGAGATTCAATCGAAGCTCGATCAGATCATCGCATTCTCGGGAATCGAGGAGTTCATCGATACTCCTGTGAAACGTTATTCATCGGGAATGTATGCGCGCCTCGGCTTTTCCATTGCTGCTCACGTTGATCCTGAGGTGTTGATTGTCGATGAAGTTCTCAGCGTGGGTGACTTCATCTTCCAGCAGCGCTGCATCGAGCGGATTCAATCTGTGATCAAGACTGGCACCACTGTCTTGTTTGTATCGCACAACCTAAAAGCAGTTACCGAGGTCTGCCCCCGCACGATGCTTCTCGAGCACGGCAAGGTGGTTGCGATTGATCAAACAGACGTCGTCGCTCGTAGATACCTGGGCGCCTTGCCGGAGGCTGAAGAGGGCAACAAGCCGGTTTATGTCTCTAAGGCCTGTATTCGCGACCGAGCTGGCGAGCAGTCTACCTTTGAATCCGGTGACACGGCGTGGGTGGATGTTGAGATCACCGCTCAAGAGACCGTCGAGAGGCTATCCGTAGTTATCTGGTTTACGGATGATACACAGTACATGATCTTTAGCACATCAACGGAACGACTCGGGCTTGCGCCCATTTCTTTGCTCGCAGGGGAGAGGTACCGCTGCACCTTTGAACTGAAGCTCAACATGGCCCATGGCAGCTTTCATTTGGGTTCCGACGTGTTTCGATATGATCGTCAAATGAGCTATGATCGCCACAATCGCTCGGCCACGATCTTTGTGGGATCCACGATGGCCGTCCGCGGAGCGGTCAATTGCTTTCCAACAGTCATCGAGTCTGAGAAGATCGCAAATTCAAGTAGACTTTGCGAAGTGTAACTGAAGAAATGTCACTGTATTGAATGGCTCGCGGACCCGAAGAGGCCGGTTCATCGGGACTGCGGGGCAAGGCGTCCAAATGCGAATTCGCAGGGTTCTCCGCGACGGCGGACTAAGACGTCATGAAATATGGCGGAGATTCTACGGCCGTTCGTAGTGAACGTTTCCAAACCACGTCGGTTCGCGCAACGATTGCACCCAGCAAGTTCGATTACGCGCATGCAGCGCTCAAACCGCAAAAGCCGCGAACAAACTGAAGAATCTCTTGGGCGTACGCGCGCGACTGATTTGCCGGGTGGGAACGGGCATCCAGTGCGCAGATTCGATGATAGGTTTCCGAAGAATCCGCGGATCGCGCTTTTGACGCCGTATACGGGAGGCAATCTCGGCGATGCGGCAATCCAGGACGCAGTCGTCGTGAACCTTCGATGCCGGCTGCCGGGTGTTCAGTTCTCGGGTATCACACTGAACTGCCAGAATTTCATAGAGCAACACGGCACAGCTGCCTTTCCCCTCGTGGGAACTGGTATCCCTTTCTTTCAGATGGAAATCAAGTGGACTCCGCCAGGCGAAGGTCTAAATGATCGCAGTGTCCGCTATCGAAGAGTTAGAAATGTGCTTCGCCATCTTCCAGGGGCGAGAAGGATAAAACAGTACTTGAAAAAGGGAAGAAACAGATTAAGAACGATTCAATCAGAGATCCGTCATTGGGTCAAAGGATATCGATTTCTTCGCTCGCATGATCTCTTGCTTTATTCCGGTGGCGGGCAATTGGACGACAATTATGGGGGACCATGGGGTCTTCCGTTTTCGCTCTGCAAATGGGCTTTGCTGGCGCGGCTCGCAGGAGTTCCTTGCGCGATGGCAAGTGTTGGCGTTGGCATTATCAATTCGGGTACTTCGCGGAAGCTCATCTCAATAGCGCTTCGCCTGTGCTGCTACAGATCTTTTCGGGAAATGAGAAGCAGAGCCGCCGCAGGAATCCTATTCTATCGCGCATCGAATGACAACGTTGTACCCGATCTGGCTTTAAGTTTGCCAGATTCGGAACTTCCACAGAGTGCCAGATTCATACGGACGATGGCAGGCGGGCGACCTGTCGTTGCACTAAGTCCCATGGCCTTTGCCAAACCCGTCAATTGGCCTGCTCCGGACCGTGCGCTTCATGACCGCTATCTCCTGGAAACAGCAAGGGTTCTTGCCGGTCTTTGCGAGAGAGGTTATTTCGTAGTCATCGCCTGCTCTTCTCGAGGGGACGATGAAAGCGTCATCCCGGATATTATGGAGCATCTTGACGACGACACGAAAACAAGGTTGCATAGTCAGATTCATTTTCCCAAAATTGCAGAGTGGCGAGAACTCATTTCGGTGCTCCGCGCTTCTGACTATCTGATCGCAAGTCGACTGCACGGCGCGATTTTTGGGTTCATTACGCAAACTCCAGTTATTGCGATCTCTTTTGCATCCAAAGTGGACTGGGTTCTGGAGTATCTTCACCAGAGCGACTATCGCCTGGACATTCGTGATTTCACGGCAGAGGATGTTCTCAAGATCCTCGACCTCATTCAAGGAAGCAGGGCCGCGGTCGTCAAGCAGATTGAATCCTGCAGACGGGGAATCCTGTCCAATTCTTCTTTTACGCAACAATACGATTTGCTGGCTGGACTAGCCCTGGATCATTGTCAATCCCGAATCTGAGAATGAACTATGGATTCTAATCCCCTGGTCAGTGTCGTCACGCCCTTTTACAACACTCGAGAATATCTTGCGGAGTGTATCGAGAGCGTCCTGCGGCAAACGTACACCAACTGGGAATATATTCTCGTAAACAATTGCAGCACGGATGGCTCGGAAGAGATCGCCCAGACGTACGTAAACCGGTTCCCGGATAAAATCCGTCTTGTACACAACGGCTCATTTCTCTCTCATTTGAAAAACTACAACTACGCGCTTTCTCTTATCTCGCCGGCGAGCAAGTACTGCAAGATGGTCCAGGCAGACGATTGGATCTTCCCGGAATGCCTCAAAAGTATGGTGGAGCTGGCAGAGGAGCATCCGAGGGTCGGTATTGTGGCAGCCTACGAATTAGAGGGCGACCACCCCTCTCTAGGGGGGCTGCCGTATCCAAGCCCCGAGGTGCCTGGACGGGACATCTGCAGACTCTATTTTCTGAAGTATATCCCCCTTTTCGGCACTCCGACCTCTGTGCTTATGCGATCCGAGTTCGTTCGATCGCGAAATCCTTCCTTTTACGACGAGAAGTACGCACCATTTTCGGATTTCTTCGTTTGTCTTGAGGGTCTTCGAACCTGGAATTTTGGCTTTGTGCACCAGGTTTTAACGTTCTCTCGTCGGGACAATGAGTCAACCCTTTCAAAAATCCGCCCCTATTCCTTCGAGTTATTTTGCCATGTGGCCAAGCTGATTGCTTATGGAAGGTACTATCTATCCGAAGAAGAATACCGGGCATACTTGAAAGGCGCGGAACATCAATATTTCTTCTTTCTAGGACAGTCTGCCCTGCAAGGGCGCGAAGCTAAGTTCTGGGATTTTCACCGAGAGCGTCTCGCATCGATAAATTATCACCTCACCTTCTCATTCATGGCGAAATGGATTCTGATCGTCCTGCTTGACTGGGCCGGGAACCCGAAACGCACCTGTGAGTATCTTTGGCCGCGTCGGAATCGCCTTTTCGAGGCCGGCTCCCGGTTTTTGGGGACGATTCGGCGCAATTTTTTGCGAAAGCAAGCCCCGGGAAATACGAAAAGCGTGCCAGTCGCTGAGTCTACCGGCACGGGCCGTTCCTAACCTAACGCCTTTCTATTTGAAGTCCTCCCAAATCTCAGATTTCGGGCCATTCTGATAATCCGTCAGCATCTTCGCTTTCCGTGCGAAAGTGGGCCGTAGCCGTCTACAGCAGGGCGCAAGGTCCAAGCCTCTTTGCAAGAAATAGCCAAGGATAGCAATTCTCACCGCGGCGCCAGGAGCACGAAGAGTGATCTATATACCCAAAAAAGTAGCACATTACGCGGCAATTGCACTGTTTGGCCTGTGCATCGCACCGACCTTCATTAGTTATATGCCGTACGCCTATCGGTGGGATGATTCCGACTATTTGCAGCGATCCATTACGGTCAGCAGGGCTTTTTGGTCGGGAAATCTGCACCAAGTTGTTATGGGAATTCACAGTAATCGGCTCCCTGTAATGATGTTATTGGGATTGCCTTGGGGACCATTGACCTCCTGGGATGCGGCCGGTAAGTGCTTTATCAGCCTGGCTACACTGTTGTCGCTTTTGGCTTGCATATGTCTATATCTGATGCTGCGCATTGGAATTAGACCAATTGCCCTGGTTATTGGCAGTCTATGCGTCTTTGGATCAATGGGCCTGGGTCCTCTTTACACAGGATCAGGAGCGCATCGGAATGCAACTGCATTTATGGCGGACAATCTCGTCGCTTGGACAAGCCTCGCCTCTTTGCTTCTCATTCCTTTCGAGGCGAAGGAGAAAAGCCTGTCGATGAAAAGTGATATCCTGCGGGGAATACTCTGGGGATCAATCTTTTCGTTGGGAGTGCTGTCGAAGGTCAGTTTCTTTTACTTTGTTATTCTTATTCTGCCAATTCTTCTGATCATTAGGTATCGCAGTAGAGATATCGGAAGCATATGCGTTTCGCTCGCCGCCCTGGCTTTATGCTCGGTGCCCGCTGCTGTATATTGGCTTCGGTACGGGCAACTGGCTTGGAGTCAGGCAACCACATCATCGTTTGGGCGGACTGCGGATTTCTATTACACTCCGCTGTTACCGTTTCTTCACGGTGTCATTCGAGAATCCCCGGGCGTCCTGCTCACGCTGGCTTTTGTAGTTGGTGCTCTCGCTTACGTTATTATCAAGAAGCGAACTCTTGTTGAAGGGCCAACGCTGATAGCGCTTCTGATTTGTATTGGGTTTGGCGTGATTACGCTGGCGAGCACAGATAGATTAATTCGCTTCTCATTCCCGGCGATCGTATCTATACCGTTCATAGCAGCGATTTTGATCTCTGGCAGGGAAGATTCAGTATCGCGCCGAGCCTCAGTCCTTCCTTCAATTTTCATTTTCTGTGGGCTCGTTATAGCCGCAACGCCGATGTTGCATCGCCCCGACAGAGGCTGCATAGCGAGGTGCAACGCGGTGTTAGCTGAGGCTGCTAAATTGAATGCAAATCGGATCTTGCTCGCTACCGACAGTGCAACGTTAAACGCGGATCTGATGAGACTTGCGGTTGCGGTTTCAGCATGGAGAGACACCGCAGTAGTGAGTTCGGTGAATCCTCTTTATGGAACCTCGATCGAGCAGGATTTTCAAACGATGCGCGAGTGTGATTTAGTTGTCTTTCAGGACGAGAGGGCGTTGTACCCTCCATTTACCAATGAGCGAGCGCCCAAGTATGAGCTCTTTGCCAAGCAACTGTCGGCAGGTGAGGCGTTCAGGGTTGGGGAGGACGTCACGGTTTACGAAGTAAATAGGACCGCTCAATAAGATCAAGCGTCGCGGTAGCCGCTGGATTCCTGCCTAACTGCGTCGGCAAGTGAGTGAGTGCTTATGCGACGACGGACTTCCCAAAGACGATATCGGGGATCTGAGAGACGGTGAGAATTTAGCAATGCAAGAGCCAGGAAACACGAATCGTAGTGTGATTATTGTGGGTCCTCCATGGCCGCGGGCAGGAACTGCTCGCGTTATGCAGAGCCAAGTCGACTTTTACCGAGACCGCGGATATAAGACCATCTTTATCTGTGTTGCCCTGTTTTGGTGGTGGACCGAATCGTTTTCTGAATGGGAGGACGTCAAGAAGGGCATGGAAGAGCTGGGAGCGGATCGAGCTTTCTTTGCCCCAATTGACCGGCAGCGGTTTCGGCTGGTGAAGTACAGGCCATGGATTAAGCCGGCATTTCGAGGCACGGCGCTGGACTGGATCGTATCTACAGGGAATGCAGCGCAATTGCCTCAGGAGGTCATCCATGAGCTCCGCCAATCAGACGTTGCGCTGGTGCACGTCAACCATGTCTTTACGCTTCGCTTTGCGCAGCGTCTGATTCGCCGAGTTTCGCCTTCTGCTCGGGATATCCCCATCATCTTGGAGACGCACGACATACAAGCCCGTGCCTTAGAGGAGAGAAGTGAGATTAACCCCTGGACACACCGCCTCGATTCAACGGAACGGCTGGTCGAATCGGAAATATCGTATCTCAAAGAGGTGAAGGTTCTTGTCCATTTGTCCGAAGAGGATTTCAGATTCTTTCAAGAGCGTTTGCCGCATCAGGAACATGTCCTTGCGTTACCGACGATTGACGAGTCCTTTATTTCCGCAGCGCAAAACGCTTCCAACGTCTCGGACCGCACAATCGATCTGCTTTTCGTTGGCCAGCGTACCGACGCAAATTGTGCTGCCATCGAATGGTTCTTTGAAAGAGTCTGGCCCTTGATTGCTGAGCGCAGGTACAAGATTAAGATCGTAGGTCAGATTGAAATAAAAGTACGCGAGCTATTGCCCGCGATCTATCAGGCACACAAGTCCTGTTTTACCGGAATAGTCGAGGAACTCGCTCCCTTTTATGGAGCCGCTCGTTGCGTTTTTGCGCCGATGGTTTCCGGGACAGGCATCTCGATCAAGACCGTTGAAGCATTGGCACTAGGCAAACCTTTCGTTGGAACTCCGAAGGCGTACCGGGGCATGCCGATGGAACGGATAGTCAATGCAGGTTTACGGGCATATGACACCCCGGAAGACTTTGCCGATGCGATCATCAATGTGCTCTCAAAAAAAAACGATTTGGAGGGCGCTGCGCGCCGGGCGTACGCAGACTTATTTTCAAAGCACGCAGCATATGTTGCACGGGATCGGGCACTGAGCCTTGCCATGGCCTCCCATGGATCTCCTTCCGGGAACCTATGATCTGGTCTACAAATTCGCCACGAAATTGATCCTGACGAATTCATCGAAGACTGAAAACCATGAATATCACCGTTCTCGTGTGCACATATAATCGCTGCCTCATCCTGCCCAAAACGCTTGACAGTCTCGTTGCACAACGCCTTCCTGCCGGGGTCGAATGGGAAGTTGTTATAGTCGACAATAATTCAAGCGACCAGACCCGGATCGTTGTCGGGGATTATATGCGCAGTTATCCGGGTCGATTCCGGTACCTGTTCGAAGCACGTCAAGGGTTGTCCAGAGCTCGCAACACGGGCATCAAGGCAGCGCGTGGGGAAGTCATTGCCTTCGTGGATGACGATGTAATCGTGGAGCCAACTTGGTTGCAGAACCTCACGGCTTCATTGTTCAGCGGAAACTGGGCGGGCGCCGGCGGGCGGATCGTTCCGCCGAACGGATTTGAGCCACCAGAATGGCTTCCCATAGGCGGGCCACTGGACCTGGGGGGTGCATTGGCTTTGTTTGACCTTGGAGATCAACCCAGTGAACTAAGCAGAGCGCCTTACGGAACGAACATGGCTTTTCGCAAAGGCGCTTTCGACAAATATGGCATGTTTCGCGTCGAGCTTGGTCGCTGCGGCAGCAATCTAATCAGTGGGGAAGACACGGAGTTTGCGAACCGCCTCATGTCGGCCGCAGAGCACCTGCGCTACGAGCCCGGCGCCGTCGTTCACCATCCAATTCCAGAGGAGCGTCTTAAGAAGAAATACTTTCGCAAGTGGTGGTTTGCTTTTGGGAGGACCCGAATCCTGGAACGTCCGGCTCGACCGTCGATCTTGGGGATTCCGCGCGAATTCATCAGCATTGTTAATCTCGTCTGCCACTTTTTGCCTGTTCGACTGATGCGTTGGCTATTAGCGGCGAAACCGAAGGAACGCTTCTATCAACAATGTTGGGTAATGCTGACGCTTGGAGAGGTTGTCGAGAATTATCGTACCGCGGAATCACGCAGGGGCACAGGGCTCAAAACTCCAACTCCGGCTATCGACTAGGACCGAAGCCCAGCAGCTTAAGCTCGCGTACTCACATCATTCTGCCATGACCCTGAAACTGATTAGCCACGTGAATAATGACAGTGACCTCATTGAAGCATGGCTTAAGTACTATAGTCGACTCGGCATTGATCAATTTCACCTGATCATTCACGGTGCGTCGACGGAGAATGAGAAACTTCTTACGATCGCAAATGATTACCCCGTCACGATCGAGGACACATACCAGGGACCCTTTAAGTGCGAGGAGAAAAAGAACAGGCTGGATGCAGTGCTTGCTCGATGCGCCGATCAATGGGTCGTTTTAGTCGATAGTGATGAATTTGTGGAGTTCCCTTATGCAGACATCCCAGAAACCATCAGGATGCTCAGTCTCGCAAATGCTAACCTGATGGCCGCCCCGATGCTGCAACGGATGAAAAGCGATGGTTCGCTGGATACGCCTTTCCTTATTGATGATCCTTTCGAGGTATTTCCTTTGTGTTCCGTGGACCTGTACAGAAGAATGGGAATAAAGGGCGATATCTTTAAATTCCCTCTTTTTTACTGCGCGAGTGGAACACGTGTTTTGGAAGAAGGTAATCACCATCCACCGCTCGGTTGTGAACCTCGAGCAAGCGGAATGCTTGGTGTGACGCACCACTTTAAATTCCGCCGGACAGTATCGCAACGCATCGAGAACATGATTTGCAGTGAGCATCCCTGGCGACACGAGTCGGTCCAATTGCGCGAGTATCTTGACAACCACTCAAACCGCCTCCCCCTGGAGGGCACTTTTGTCTATTCAAGGGATGAGCTCTTCCGCAGGCGATTGCTGCGGAATCTGCGGGTTTCGACTTCGCGAGTATCGGCGGTAGATCCACAGGCGCCCACCTCTTCACGAATTCCAGAGGTTCCCAAGGACCGCAGGACAGAAGCGCAAAAGGCAGGGAATCAGGCAGTTTCCGGTTTCCGAGAGCATGGCAGAAACATTCTGTTTGTGCTGCCCAAGACGGCGGAATTCGGCGGTCTTGAAAAACATCTGTTCGCACTTCTTCAAGGATTGAAAGGAGAAGTACAGAGACCCGTGATTGCCTGTTTCGGTCAGGAAACAATCTCTGATTACATGGATGACGACTTGCGGGCGAGCACGACGGTAAGGTGCATGCCCGAGCCAAAGACGTTCGGAGATTGGTTTCAGTTGATTCGAAGGATTCGCCCTGACGTCATCGTGTTTTGCTACAACTGGTTCAGGTCTTTCCCCTGGCAGGCTCCTTTGGCCAGCCTGGTTGCAGTAGTGCCGAGACGTGTCTCAATTCAACATCTTCTTCCGCTGCCTCCGCCACCGGTTGACGGTGGGAAGTCGCTGAAGGCCAAGTTGCGACGCAGGATTGGTGCCAGAGCGCGCGATTTGTTCAAGGTAAGACTGACAGGCCATATCTGTCAGAAGACGATTTGCGTATCAAATGCCGTGCGCAACTCTCTTGTGCGGGAATATCAGTTTCCAGCTAGAAAGACGATAACGATCCACAATGGCATCTCCACATCTGCGTTTGTCCCCAGTAAGCGCATGCGCATCGCGGTGCGGGCACGCCTCGATGTGAGTGAAGAGGACTTTCTCCTTGTTTGTGCTGCACGGCTGACTGAGGTGAAGGGAATTGACATCGTTATTCCTGCGGTCTCGCGGGTGAATCGCCAGGGTGTTTCGTGCAAGTGCATTATCTTAGGTGAGGGTCCGCTCAAAGAGAAGCTCCAGAAACAGGCAAACTCACTGGGATTGAGCGGTCACGTGTTTTTCGAAGGATTTCAAACGGATGTTCGGCCGTATTTCCAGGCAGCTTCAGCATTCATACTTACTTCCTATATTGAGGGGTTACCGCTTTCTATTCTGGAGGCAATGGCCTGTGGCCTCCCGTGCATTGTGACAGATGTGGGCGGGAATGCTGAGGCTGTAACAGATCGCGTCACGGGTCTTGTGATCTCTGCTGGATCGTTGGATGAAGCCGAGAACGCAATCCTGTATCTGGCAACCCACCCGCACGAATGCGCAGAAATGGCGACTAGGGCTCGCGAGACGGTGCGTCGCTCGTTCGATATAGACAATAAGATCGAGGAGCTCAAGGTTGCCATCCTCCATTGACTTGCACTGCTCCGTGGAGTATTGAAATGGAAATGTCGGCGCGTTTTTCGATTTCGAGTATCTTGTTTTACGCGTGAATCGTCGGCCCCAACGAGTATATTCATCAGCAAGAGAGAACTGATGTTTTTGAGAAGGGGAAGCAAGAAGATCCTATTTCTTCTTCCCAATAGCGATGAATTCGGCGGACTGGAAAGGCACCTTCTTCAGCTCTTAGAGAAGTTACTTGAGTCCGATATTCACGTTTTCATCATCTGTTTCGGGCCTGATCTGATAAGCAGCCAATTCAATCCTGATTGGTTGCCCCGCGTACAGGTGCTGACGAAGATCGAGCCAAAGACCTTCTTCGGATGGGCGAGGCTGTTTCGAGAATTCAGTCCCGATATTGTCGTCTTCTGCTACGGATGGATTCTTTCCTTTTCGTGGCAGGCAAATCTCGCAGCAGCTTTGACGGGGATTCGCAGACGGTTCGCAATTCAACACCTCGTCCCTCCTGATATTCCGCCTCCGTACCCAGGCAAAGGGCCCTATGGCACGCTCCGGCGGCTGCTGGGCAAGAGGTCACGGCGGCTTTTCCGTTGGAGGGTTGCCGGGCTTCTGTGTACAAAGACAATTTGCGTAAGTGAGGCGGTAAGAAATGCGCTTGTGCGGACGCTGCAATTCTCGCCGAGCAGGACTGTCACGATACACAACGGTGTATCCACTGAGACGTTTGCACCTTCCAGAACGAATCGAGCGTCGCTTCGAGCCCGCCTCGAGATAGGTCCAGACGAGTTTCTTCTCGTATGCACGGCCAGACTCTCGAAGGTAAAAGGCGTTGACATTGTAATCCATGCCCTATCGCGTGCACTGCGCCGGGGCGTCTCCTGCAAATGCATCATCCTCGGAGACGGTCCGCTGCGGGAGAGGTTAGTGGAAGAAGCGAATTTGCTTGGCCTGGGAAAGCACCTGTTGTTTGAGGGTTTTCAAGCGGATGTGAGGCCATATCTGCAAGCAGGCTCTGCATTCATCCTCACGTCTCGTACAGAGGGACTTCCGCTTTCTATGCTGGAAGCGATGGCTTGTGGACTGCCATGCATCGTTACAAATGTCGGTGGAACTGCGGAAGCAGTGACAAACGGTGTCACGGGTCTC
>JBEKAJ010000361.1:0-35627 GCA_050018295.1 Occallatibacter sp.
CACATTATAGACAGTGGGTACGCCGGCAAATGTGGTGCAATCGTATTGAGCGATGGTGTGCAGCACCTTATTGGGGAACATGAAGCGCCGGTCGAACACCACGGAGCCCCCCTGATAAAGATGCGTGTGTATCACGCTGGCTCCAAAACAGTAGCTGACCGGGAGAATGAGCAGGGCTCGTTCATCGTTGCCCAGGCCCTGGCTGGGAACGATCGCCTCGGTATTGGCAATCAGGTTCTCATGGCTGACCAGAACGAAGCGGGGGACGCCAGTCGATCCCGAGGTGGCCATTAACGCCGCCAGGTCCGAGGCGGCGCAAGCCGCGGGCGGCATCACGTCGTTTGTTTCCCTGGCCAGTTCGCCCTTCAGACAAATGGCAGGGAGTCCGCGGGTGCCTTCAGCATCTAAGCCCGTTTCGTTCCACACGGCTTTGGCGCCTGTCGCCTCCACAAGCAACGGTGCAGAAGCGATGAGTATCCGTTCGTCGACCGGCACCGCCACCAGGCCCGCATATATGGCCCCCAGATAGACTAAAGCGCTCGAAGGGGATAGTGCGCAGCCAATCAGCACTCGATCACCTGCTTTTAGGCCGGCAGATACTAAGAAGTTGCCATAGGCTGCGATCAGCCCAGGCAATTTCTCGCCGTCAATTGTGTACCCGGTGGCTGCATCGATGATGCATGACCGAGGGCCCAGGCGCTCGACAAGACGCCCAGCAAAATTCCATTCGCTACTCGCTGCCACTGTGTGCTTTCTGGGAAAGCTTGGGCGTGATGACTCGCACGATCTCCCGCACGTTCTCCATCTCCATCAACTCGTCCACATCGAGACTTATCCCGAAAACCTCTTCCAAGTTGCTGGCAAGAGACAAATGTCCCACGGAATCCCAGAGCGGAATGTCAGCCGCACTGGTGTCCAGCGTCACTTGCTGCGGATCGACATCGAATGCAGCCTTGAAGGCCTCTCGAACTTTCCCTAAAACGTAATCTGAATCGCTCATCCTTCCTCCACCTTCGTTTGAGTCTTGAATTGCCAGTTTATTTCTTTCAATCCTTAGCCCAGGATTCCTGCACCACCATCCAGAATCAGAGTGTGGCCGACAATCCCTGCGGCCGCATCGGAACACAAGAATTGCACCCCATAGGCTACCTCCTCGACCGTAACCAAGCGCCCTGTGGGCGTCCGGCGGATAGTCTCGGCAATGCGCGCTTCGCTATCCGGCATCGCTTTCCAGGCATCGGTGAGCACCGCTCCCGCGGTCAGGATATTGACTCGGACGCCCTCCGGCGCCAGCTCGACGGCCAGGTGTCGTGCAAGAGACTCCAGCGCACCTTTAGAGGCTCCCACTAACGAATAGTATGGAAGAGCGCGTGTCGCACCCCAGGAACTGATTGCCACTACGCTCGATCCCTTTGAAAAGCGCGCTTTCACGAGCTTGATTAGCTTGAAAAAAGCGCGAACATTGAGGGCGAAGGTCCAGTCGAAATGGCGATCAGTCAGCTCCTCCAAGGGACGGTGTATCCCTGTCGCAGCGCAGTAGACTAACCCGGACAGATTGGGCCCTTGTTCTTGGATTGCATGGTCAAGCTGTTCGAGGCCCCTTTCGCTTGTCAAATCAGCTCGGCACAGTGAAATCGCCAATTGCTCCTGCGCAGCGATTGCCTTAAGTTGTCCGGCAGCCTGTTCGTTGCGGAGATAGTTCGCGATGACCGAGGCACCGGCTCGTGCGAGGCGAATCGAAATGGCCTGGCCGATACCGCGCGTGCCGCCAACAACCAAAATCGTTTTGCCGCGCAACGAAAACGGATCAGCTTCACCTGTGGTTCCGGCCATCCGATCCCTCCTTGCTCCAATATTCTTGCGCCGATTTCAAAAGACAGTCTTCGATAACGGTGACCGGCCATTCGACCGAGTCTCGAAGAGTGGAAAAACGGCAAAAGCGGAACAATAACTTAGCCGGCATTCTGCGTCACGGGGCTAGACTGCAGACTGTTTCCTGCCTCTCGCGCCGCTTTGCCGTGTCTTCCGCCGGCGCGCCAGGCTTTTTTCTCCGGGTCGTATTGTCTGATTACCGATGCCGGATACCCTGCAACTACAGAGTAATCGGGGATACTTCGCATCACCATGGAATTTGCGGCAATAACACAATTCCGGCCTATTCTCAACTCCCCTCTCGGGCAAATAATGCAGGCCCCATGTCCGATCCACGTTCCCTGACCAATAAGAATTCTGCCACCTTCCGTAATGCCTTGATCGATAATTGGCACATTAATGTCTTCGTACGCGTGATTGTGGTCCACAATGAGGACCATTTGGCCGACTAACACGTCGCGTTCCAGGTGGATTCGGTTCTTGGCCGATATGATGCTGCCGAACCCCACGTGACAATTGTCCTCGAGCACGATGGTGGGCTCGCCTTTGGGATCGTCGGTAGCGACGCTGAGCCACGCATACTCTCTCAGGCTTACCGAGCTACCAAGACTGATCCTCGACGCGCGCGGACGATATATTTTGCTGGTGAAGTGAAATGACACCTTGCGACCTATCGAGGCAAAAGGATAGACGAGCCTGACCCAGGCACTGTATATCTTCGTAGGGGTCCTTACCAATAGATCTAAGGGATCGTCATTCCACCGACGATAATTCGCATTAGGCACGCTGCTCTCCTTTGCCACGATCTTGTGGTGATCGTACAAACAGCAATATTCAATCCGGCTCTAAAGCATCTGCGAATACACATTCAGTCTTGGCGCGACCTTGCTCGCGAGGCCCGGAGCAACCTGCGTCAGGGCCGATTTGATCAGGAGTCCAGGGGTTACCTCGTACTCTAGCGCCCTGCGCACGGCATTCCGCGCATCATCATAACGCTCATGCTCGAGATACCAATTTGCCCAACTGCTATGCACACACCGTAAGTTGTGAATGACCGTCTTCCTCGCGGCAGCCGGGAGCTTCCCGTCCAATCTCAACCATTTCTCCAATGTGAATTGCCAGCCCTGCAGACGCACTTCCATCTGGTCCCACGGACGGCATTTCGATCCTTCCGGAGAAGTGCTCTGGTCAATCAGGCACAGTTGCTTATTCACGTAGCAGAAGGGAGTAATAAGGGACAAGCGAAGAAGAAAATCGTGGTCCTCTGCATATTTGATAGCAGACTCAAACCATCCGACTTGTTTAGCGGCACCAGCGTGAACCAAAAGTGTGCTGACGCAGAAGGGATCGCGCATCTTCGCCAGGCTTTCGATCGCGCCGTGATCCAACCCAATCATCTGCTCATAACGCCTGCCGCCCCTCAGAAAGGTCGTTGTGTCCTTATCAGGATTATCAATGTACCGCGCATCCGTTATACAGGCCCAACTCTTGCCTGCAAATTTCTCGAGTGCTCCGACCTGCAACTCGAGCTTTTCGGGAAGCCAAACGTCATCGGAATCCAAAAATGCGACCCACTCTCCACGCGCCTCCCTGGCCCCCCTGTTCCGGGCCGCACTCTGCCCCTGATTCGGCTGAAACAAATAACGGACTTCATTTCCTCTGCCATTGTGTGCGTAGATTAACTCTCGAAGGGCGCTCCCGGTTTCGTCGGTCGAACCGTCATCGACAACGATCACTTCAAACTCTCGGTATGTCTGCGCCAGAACGCTCTTCAGTGCCGCCAGAACCTGCCCCGCTCGATTGAACGTCGGGATCACAACTGATACAAACGGCGTCTTGCTCATTTTACTCACCTTGGTTATCTTGCTTACTTTACCAGCATTACTTATCGTACTTACTTCACTCAAAGATGGGCATCTCAGTTCAGTCGATCAGGTTCACGATCGACGAAACATCCATCCAGTTTTCACGATCGGCTCCATATGACTAGTCGAATCTGGTACCTCAAGAGCGTGCATCATGGCAATCACGGTACCGCTTCTCGCTAATTTTCATTCGCGACACTGCGCATCAGCCAGCGAATTACCGCTCCACGGCGTGCTTTCTTCGAATGAAAGCCAGTGCGCAAAGACCATAAGCAACGATGCATGCCCCTGCCCCAAGAGTCATATTCGCTACCGGTCCTGTCGCCAAACCGAATAAGCGAAAACCATATCCCGCAACAAGAACTCCAGCAGAGACGAGTGTCGCCGGTACAACCGTCCTTCCATAACGAAGGAGATCGAGCCCAGTGAGATCCCGCAGTCGAATTACCTGAAGAAAATAGCTAACAATGATCGCCAGAAGAGCGGCTACCTGCCCGCCGACCATTCCCAATAACTTGCAGGCAGGGTAAATAACAATGAGCATAACCACGGCAGACGCTGCGACGGCGCGGCGGTGCAATGCTGGACGTCCTACGGCGGTAAAGACGCATGTAATCGCAGCATTGAGGAGGTTCAGAAGCACGACGGCAGCGGCAACAGCGAGTGGCCCGGACGCGGCGACATATCGAGCTCCGTAGATGACCGAAAGAAGGGAGCGTCCGCAAAGGCAAATGACAGCCACGGCGGGAAGTCCTAGAAGAACCAGCCACGAAGTCACTTCAATGAGAATGCGGTTGATGCGCTCCTTGTCATCCTGAACATGGGTGAAGGCCGGGAAGAGAGTTTGCGCAAACATACTCGTCAGAAAGGTGGAAGGAGTCACAATCAGTGCAACTCCCATCGAATACACTCCCAACGCTGCTGCTGGATAAAGTTTGCCTAATACAAAGATGTCTGTACGCGAAAAGATGAGATTTAGAAACGATAGGCCGAAAGCCTGCTTTGAGAACCCATACAGATCTCGCACAGCATCGCGATGCCATTTAAATGAGGGTAATCCTGGGTACAAAACGTACGACAGAATACATCGGAATGCGTTTTCACTCCCAAAGCCAATGGCAAGCGCCCAGACGTCGCGTATGACAAAGCTTAAAACTAAGGTAAGAATAACTCCGCAAATACCCCCGCCGTTGCTGATGACCATCCATCGACCGAGTTTCAGATCCCTCTGCGCCAGAGCGGAGCGGGGACTCATCGCTCCATCGAACAGGGTTCCCAGAAGGGTGACTCGAAGCAGCGCGGACAGGTCTGCTAATCCATAAAAATGCGCAATTAATGGGGCCATGGCGAAGATAATCAGGTAAGTGATAAGCGCCCGGCCTAGCCCTAACCACCACCCAGCGTCCAAGTACTCTTTTTCTCGTCCCCTGGGGTTCTGAATGACTGCCTGTCTCACGCCAACTTCGGTCAAAGCGCCCACGATTGCCGAAGAAGACATGACGATCGCCATAGCACCAAATGCGCTCGGCGCCATGATCCGAGTCAAGACCATGTTGCGGCCAAGGCGAGTGGCCTGCTCCGCGACGCTCCCTCCTCCTAGCCACACGCCACCCCGCATTGCCTTGGCCCTAAGCGCCTCACCTCGCAGAAGGCCGCTGACTCGAGTTCTAATTTGTTCATAGCGTCCTGTTAGATTCATCGTTCGGGGTCCATAACTTTTGAACTCACCTTTTTAACCAGATGGGTCTTAGTGCCCTTCTGAGGTTGTAGATATCTGATGAAAGGGGCCACCATCGTTCAGTCGGAAAGGTTTGACTTACGGAAGATCGCATGGATTGACTCGCCCTGTCCGGCAATGGGGGCCAACGCAAGGATGGCGCGCAGAATCGTCATTCGCACTAACTTCCGCCCCGCCCTCCACGGCAGGCTCGGTTCGTCCCGATAGACAACGGGCGTCCGCCGAATGCCCACGGAGCGGAAGACATCATCCCAGACATAGCGGAGACTCGTTCCCACGGCGGCATTACGGCGCGTTTCCAGGCATACTTCTTGGAGTCCCGCCGACTCGGCGAGCAACTTCAAGGACTTTGGCGAGAAGTGGAACAGGTGTCGCGGTAACTCAAGTCCATGCCAATAACTTCTAAACACGCGCGCCTCGGCGGAATCCACGTTTGGCACCAGGACATAAAAAATCCCTCCAGGTTTCAGCCACTCGGCGACGCGATTGATCACTTTCCGCGGCTCATAGAGATGTTCGAGCACGTCGAAGCAGGTGACAACATCGAATGATTCTCTCGGGAACTGAGCACCGAGGACATCGCCGATAAAAACCTTGGCCCCGCTTCGCGCTTCAGCGGTCCTCGCAGCCTGTGCGGACATCTCAATCCCAAATAGATTCCACGATTCGCCGCGCATTAACTCCAAGAACGATCCCGCACTGCACCCGAGGTCAAGAAGCTCTCCGGATTGCTTGAACCGGGCTATTGCTTCCTTACGAAATCCCCAGCGTGCGGGGCTTTCGCCGCCCGCTGAAATCAGCTTGTCGTAGGCGTCCGTATAGTGCAGATGCATTTCCGAGGGTTTCGGCGGCTCGCAGAGCCACACCAGCGAACAGCCGGGGCAACGCACGAGTGTGTATTGCTGACGCCGGCCGTGCAGACGGTCCGGACCCCGCAACCACTCCTGAGCCCCGGTATGCGCACAAATAGGACACGGCCCCGGTCTGCAACCCCAAGCTCCGCTTGTTCTGTCCCCGACAAGCTCCGAGTCCGGAGCTGGCGCGAATGATGTGCTGCTGGTCATGGATTCCAGAATCTCTCGTTCCTATACCGTAAACGCCGACGCTCTCTTGCTTTCCCGTTGCCGCACCGATCGAAGGGCTAGCCGAGGACTTATCCAGGTTAGGAGCCACTTCAAGACCATATTAAGCGTCAAATTCAACTGCGCTGCTTTCGTGGCGGCGGCGCGCGCCATCCTGTATTCTCCCGCCTCTAAATAGCAGTTGACCCACCCGCTGTGAATCCCGGCGAGCTGTTTGCGAATCAGGTTCCGAATCGCGGGTGGCTGGTCTTTAGTCAAGCGCAAAAGCCCTTCAAGCCTGAGCTGACTATCCTGAAGAAAGAATTCCAGTTTGTTCCAGGCTGAACTCACTCCGACATGACGATCCTCAACAGGTGATCTGTCAAACAACACGAGCGGCCGGTTGACATAACAGAAGCCCGTGCGCATGGCGAGACGAAACATGAACTCACTGTCCTGCGTATACAAGAGGCGGGCGTCGAATCCTCCCAACTCCCTTATCGCATCCCTGCGCGCCAGCAAAGAAGACAGACAAACGACCATGCCTGCCCCTCCAGGCTTTACCAAAAGTCTGAGCGCTTCGGTATTGACGCCCATCTCGTCTTCGTGCCGGTAATTATCCTCAGCCAATTGAAACATGGTTCGCGTTTCCGAGTGATTAAAGAACCCGACGTCGGTGTAACATGCGCCGCACTCGGAAGCAAAGCGCTCCAAGGCCTTGAATTGCCATTCGAGCTTTTCCTTTACCCACAGATCGTCGGAATCCAGAAATGCAATCCAGTCGCCCCGCGCTTCTTCGATACCCTTATTCCGGGCCACGCTGACTCCCTGATTGGGCTGGAAGTAGTAACGGATGCGATCGCCATAGGCCTCCCGAAGCGATTTCCCGGTTCCATCGGACGATCCGTCATCCACCACAATGACTTCACGATTCGTGAAGCTTTGCGCTAAGACGCTTTCGACGGCCTTTCGAACCTTTTCTGCACGGTTATAGGTCGGAATTACGACAGACACCTTGGGATTCACAAAGGCTCTCAATGATTGATGTGCCGAGGGTGAAATCAGGCTGTTGCGTGGACGGTATCGGGAGACCGGGAATATTGGGCCGGCTTACCGGTTTTATAGTCAGCAATGGTTTCGCGGTAGGCGTCGAGGAGCCGCGCTCCTGCTGCCGTCCACGTGAACTCAGGACACGCCTTTAACGACGCAGCGCGCAGCCTCGCAAGCAGCGCACGATCCTGGTGCAGCATCGTGATGTGCTGAGTCAGGGCTTCGACGTCTCCGATCTTGTGCATCAGCCCAGTATTCATGTGGCTGCAAATCTCTGTGCAGGCCTCCGACGCGAGAGGAACGCAACCTGAACCCATCGCTTCCGCGATCACCAGGCCGAAGCCCTCCTCAATACTCGGCAGAACGACAATGTCGCTCTTTCGCATCAACTCGGCCACGTCGTTCCGGTGACCGAGAACTTTCACGCTGGGATGCGCAAGCATCGGCGCAAGTTTTTCCTGGTAAGCTGGCAGAAATTCTCCAGCGATAAGAAAGGTGCCATCATGACAGGCCGGAGACTTGAGCCATGCTTCAAGGGCATAATGCACGCCCTTGCGTACGGCGCAGACGCCGACGAACAACATGGTCAGCCCGCGCTCCGGGTCTCGCGGCTCAGTATTGGGATAGTACACTCGCTCGTCATACCCATAGATGTGACGGACAAGCTGCTTCTTCTCGAATCCCTTATCGAGAAAGGTCTTTACCACGAATTCCGATGGACACAGGAGCCGCGTGGCAAGACGATATTCTTCCTCTTCTCTCTGTAACTTCTCCGCATTATAGGCGTGCTCGTGATCGGGCGGCAGCGTCACACCCAGACGGTCGCACTCCTTCTGCACTACCTCCATGGCAAACCCAGTATGAGCGTTGGGTCTTTCCAGCACAGTTGGGATGCCGAGCCGAGCCGCAGCTTTCAATGTTTCGAGCGCTCCTGTTGGCCATGTGTGGATAATATCGATCTGTCCCGCCATCTTCTCGATGCGCCGCGCCACGATCTGGTCATGCCACGCGCAAGCGCGCGCCGTGCCCACAAGCCTGTAAGGAACGCGCAGCTCCCCTTTAGCCAGAGTTGGAACAGCTTTTACGTCAGGCCGGACCGCTCTCAAAATCGAGGCCGGGAAAACCACAACGTCCGCTCCTGCAGCGGCCAGGCCGTTAACTTGCTGCCACGCAATGCCACAGATTCGATCCGCGCCCAGTCTGAGTGGGAAGCTGAATACCACACGAATGTGATCTTTTGTATCGCTCATGGTGTCTTCTTCTGTTTATGTCAAGAACGTTTCGTTATCGGACGTTAGCTCTTCAACCACGGAATGAATCGTTGTCCTCTTCCCTTAAAAGCATCTTTTTGCACCAGCGGCTTTGCTTCGGGAATGGCCGGATCGGTCTCTGCAACAAAGGGCGCCCATGCGAACTGCATTCGGCTGGGAGACTCCACGGCTTGGGTCGTTGCTTGTCTCGCCTCGAACGTTGCCACGGAGATGCAGGCGACCAGTGGGAAGAACCCCATAATCAGTTGGGCCATATAGTTGATGCCAAATTGAGCCACCACTGTTGCAAATAGACTGGACCCAAAGCACCAAAGCAGCCATTCTTGCGGGCGATCCCCACTCACCCATTTCCTGGCATTCCCAATTGCTGCAAAGCCGCGCTTAAAGATTGCGATGTAAGAAATCAGAGCCAGCAGCCCCCCCGTTAGGGCAACGGCTGCAAACTGATTGCAGAGATCCCAGCTATCCCACCCCCAGTTGACGTAATCCGGAGTGCCGATGAGCCACCATAAACTGAAGTGTTTGATGGTCATATCGACGAGCTGGTAACGCTGATATCCAGACGATGAGCCAGTAAGATCTACCCTGGCAATCAAGGCCCACACCGGAGCTTTCATGACCAACTGGAGCCCGGCCAATGCCATGACAAACCCCCAGCGGATCCAACGCATCTGCTTGCGCAGCGGCCAGGCGGCGAGACCAAGTAGGCTTCCCATGAAGGCCATCCATGAGGTGCTCGAGGACGAGGTAAATACCATAGCTGTGGCTCCGGCCAGGCCGGCCAAGGCTGCCACCCGGGAATTTCTTTGCTTCCACAACCAGACAAAAAGAGGGATCAGGACCCCTGAAAAAGCACCCGCGGGTATGCAGCCCAGCGTGGCGCCTGCACGTAGACGCCCATCTCTGACAACCGGTATCTTACTGATTCCGCCCATGTAACCAAATAGATTAATGTGGTTGATTTGCTCGTTGATCATGCAGGCGCCAAGAATGACACAAACAATCGCCATGGATTTAATCGTGCGCTGCATTGCTTCCCCATCGGGAATCAAAGACCTCACGGCGAGATATCCGCCCAGTGTGTCCAGAAGAACACCAAGTCCCTGGATCAGAGCCGCTGTGCCCGGAAACTCGAGGAAAAATGCAACGACCGCGTAGACCGACCACAGGATGACGACCCAGTCTATTCCATTGATTCCTCCGGGGTACTTGTCGCGCCGCGAGAAGGTGAGTCGCCGCGCCAGTACGACCAAAATCAGGATGCGCAGAGCGGTAAGGTGAATGCCACCCACGACGACGACTTCCCCGATCGGGATCGTGAAAAACGCGATCAGAAAGGGCATGATAGCCGTTCTGCGCGGGAGGACCACGATCAGCACGATGGCGAGGAGCAGCCACACGACTACGAAGGGGCTGATTACCGAGTCGGCCGCTCCGCCACCGAATCTAAGATTTTCTGGGACCATGGTTAGAAGTAAGTGCGCGTCGAGACTCTACCGGATCGCTTGAACTGCTCCGATTTTGCCGGCGTCAGCCGATTTTCTGTGCTGAAATCGCGGAGTACCTGGATAAGCTCGCACCGGCCGGGGCGCTGCCGCACTCGACAGCGCCGACTATTTGTGGGTCAGCGCGAGAATAAGGTGGTGCTCACGAATCTACGGAGTGGTAGCCTTCAAATTCGTTGGGGCCTGAATTCCGTAGTTTTGGTATGCTCCGGTGTCCCATGCCGCCGTGGCGGGACGAGAAATGACCCCGTTGACCGGGCAATTCATCGTGTGAGTCGTCGTGTTGTAGGCGCAACCGTCTGATGTCCCGTTCTTGCAGGCGTTGGCTGCGTCAAAGCTGATCGCAGGCTCTGACTTGTAAGAGGCCAGCGTCGTGCAGTAAGACTGCAGGTTGCTTCCCGCTCCTTTCGTAGCGGCGGAAGATGCGGAAGGTGAACACGCAGCCGTCGAGTCATTAGCACACGTGTTGCTCGACACGGTGCCGGGGCTGCCCGTCGTATACCCCTGGCTCGTGGCCTGGGCGTCGGTCATGGAAAGATTGCCAGAGCTCGACGGTCCTCCGGCGCAGTGCCCTGTCTGGCTGCCGGACCCATCCCAAGGCGTGTTGATGAGATGGTTGTTGTACGACTGGATATACTGGCCGCCGGTGCTGTTCCAGCTTCCCAAATAGCACGGTGCCGAAGTCTGGTCAACGAGCGTGTTGTTGAACATGTACTGGCCGCCGGTGTTAGGACAGCCTGCGTAAATTGGTGTCCCTGCAACATTCCAGGATTGGCCGTGGCCGGGAGTTACCGTGTCGTACATCAAGTTGTTGAACCAATATTCAGGCGTCGTGTTGGGGCAGAACCAGATGAGCTCGCCGTTACCAAATGACGGCTGAAAATGCCGGAAAACATTGTTGTAAAAGACGTTCGGCGTTGGGCCGCTGGCATCTGCGTTGCACTCGAAGGCGTTTGTGTGGCCGTCAAGAATCGTTGTCGTGAAGTATTCAAAGATGTTGTCGTGGATGTCGTGGCAGCCCTGGCCTACTCCCTGATCCGTGTAACGAACCATCGAATCACGCATGTGCGCGAAATTGGGAAAAGTGCCCCATGCGCCCACTTCCGGGTTTGAATCACTACCGTCAATGACGATGTGATCGAATACCTGGTTCACGCCGCCGCCGCCTCCCAGGATCGTGACGGGGTGCGAGCTGCTGCCTGTACCCGCAGTGCTCGTCGCGCTCCAGCCGTGCATATAGACGTTCTCCAGCATCGATACAGGTACGGAGGAACCACCAGCCGCCCAACCGGCAAAGTAATACTGCCCGGAAGAGGTACTGGCGCTCGATGCGCAAAGCCCAGTCAGTTCTAAGCTGTCTACGATTGTCCATCCGGGCATTACAACTAAGTTATTACTGCCAAAGTCCGAACCCGCGATCTGATAGGCGCACGACGAAGCAAAGCTGCCGCTGCCTGGAACGGCTGGGTTATCCCCGGTAAGGATTGGCCGCGCCCACGAAGCGCCGGAATACCAATTTGTGTCCACGCCAATATAGAGGCATCCGGTTTGCGCTCCTTCATAGACGCAGTTGGCGATGTTGCTCGCGTAGGCATTGGAGAACCAGTTATAAAGATCCCATTCTCCGCCCGTGTATGGTGACGCAGAGGAATTGCCGGAGTGCCACGTATCCCCGCCCCGGAGGATGATACCGATTCCACCATTGCCCGCACTCAGGGCAGCGCAGCTGGCTGTGCAGTTGGGCATTCCTGGCGCGTGTTGCCAAGGAGTGCTTTCGCTCGTGCCGTTGTTGGAATCAGATCCCGTCGCCGCAACGAAGTAGCAATGATTGCCGGCCATAGGGGCATTTGCAGGACAAACACCCTGCGCAGAGCATGTAGACGAGATAGGGAAAATACCCGCGAATACGATTACGAAAGTTGCCAAACTACCTTTCATGAAGAAACCTCAATTCATTCCTGCCCTCCAAGTTGCCGGGCGCCGCACACTTCAGGGTAGCGCGCACCGATGAATGCAGCAATGGCAAGGTGAACTTTCGTAACAGCAAGAAGGAAGTCGCGCCCTGGGTGATCGTCCTCGCATCGCGATGATAGTAAACGACTTATCTATTTCCTTGCTCTGAGTGGGCGCCTGCGAATTGGCAGCAGCTCAAGAATCCCTCTTTCGGTTCGCCGCCTCCGTGCTCTAGGAACACGTCCTTCTCATTACGAATGACTTGCGAGTGGTCAAGCCCTCGATCCGAGCACGATTCAATTGGTACCTGTCGGGGACAGAAGATGGACGTAATAATGAGTATCGCCAAGTTGTTGCCATTCGCCGATGGCGCGAGAGGGTGGGGTATCCTCCGCGATGACCGCCGTGGCTCCGGCCCTCACAAAAGCGTCATAAACCTCAGCCTTTTCATGAGGATCTGTGATTCTCCAGAAGTCCCCGACATCTTCCCGAAGGATCTGGGCAACGATCCGAACCCGCGCCAGCCGCGCCCACCGGCACCCATCCGAACTCTCTCCCATGATGGCAACCTCCTCACCAGGTCGCACCCCCGCCCGGTTCAGAGCACTCCCAACCTGAAGAAAGACTGACCCATCTTCCGCACGAGGAAAACCTGCCAGATGGTAGGCGACCAGGGACGCCGAAAAAAACATCAAACTCGCCGCCACCGTTAACAGCCAGACCGTCACCCGTCTGCCATTATTCAGCGAATTCCGGCGAAGGATTCCGGGAAACAGCCCAACCAAGACCATCACAAAGAAGGGGGCGACGTAGCGCGGCTCAACCGCGATTAACAAATACAGACAGGGTCCGACGATGCCTGGAATCAGCAGTGGCCAGCTTCGCGGAATGCTCTTCAATCCGCGGGGCGACAGTGGCCCCAGGAAAACAACAATGAACCCCGCAACAATTAAGACTGACAACGGCAAAATGTGAGGGTCTCTGAAAAACAACACGAGACCTCCAATTGTCGTCAGAAGTTGGTTTCGTAGATTGAATACCACTTTTGTGCCGGCGCCCCAATACGCCATGTCTGATCGTGGCGGGTATGTCAACGCGAGCGGCTCTTTGAAAGCATAGACCTCGGGGTGACTATGGAGGAGAGTCACAGGGTGTTTCAAATAAGCGGGTGGACCGGTTTCGGCGCGGAAAAAGGGCCATACCGGCGGCTTGTCCTGTCTAACGTAATTAACGTGCCAGGCGTAATTCAAGTTTCCAGCCTCGCTGTAGCTAGGCTTGCCGACTCTTTCTGACATTGCGATAACCAGTGGCGCAGCAACGGCGCAGAAGACGAGAAACGTAACGGCCAGGGGAAGAACCGCCCTCCTCCAGGCGCCAATCGCAAAAAAAGCGATGGCCATAAAAAGGAACGCCATCGGGAATAAGATAGCTTTGGCGAGGTAGCCGAAGCCAAGTGTAAGTCCAAGCAGAAGACTCGTTCTTAACTTAGGAGATCCGGCACCAAGACTAAGCAGAAGACCACCGTCAAGATAGAGGAATGCTGCTACACATAGGTCCGGAGTGACCACGCGAGGGGCCCATATCATCCCAAAGGTGCTCCAGACGAAGAGACTATAGCCCAAGAGTTGCCACACCCAGATCGGCAGAGCGACTGCTGATTTCTTGTCGTCTCGCCTGCTTTCTTGCCGGAGGACGCCGATCGCCCGGCGCAGGAGGAACTCGAAGGATGCCAGTGCCGCCAGAAAGATGACGAAGTTCACGAGGTGCACCAGCGGGATTTCCCATCGTGCCGAGGGGTGTGTTAGCCAGGTCACTGTGCCAATCAGCAGCGGATAAAGCGGGCTCCAAATGGGGTTGATCAATAAGTGCCAATTGTGCCGCTGCAGCGCATCACTCATATCCAGATAGGAAACGCCGTCCTCATTCAGGAAATGTCTCTGTGGCCAGGTCTCAAAGAGGGCGAGCCCGATGCAGATTATTCTGCAGACAACTCTTGTCCACTTGCACAGCTGGTCGTCTGTGAATGTAGTGACGTTTCGTTTGTCGAGAGTAGGAAGCTCTGTTATCATTCATTCCTCAAAGAAGATATTAGATATGAGTATCTTTCCCTGAGTTGGCAAAGTGTGCTAACCGATTCAATCAAACCGTCACCGAGGGGAGATCGGTGCGGGAGCGTCATGCGGACCCGATGCAGTGTTCTTCTGCTCATTAGTCATCACCGGTTGCAGCATCTGGTCGATCGGTTCGGCGCCTTGAATCATCTGCGCAGCTGGCTTGTTCCGAGTCCACGACACGAAAGTGTGTCCGAGAATCGTAAACGACCTGACCAGGCCCAATCTGCGGAAGTGCGTCTTGCGAAGAGAATTTAACTGCGAATCATTCCATTCCGCTGCCTCAATGAATGCTCGGCCTCCACATTTCGTCGCAAGCACGTCGAGGATCCGGTCAATCAGATAGGGATTCAGACCACGGCCACGATAGCGGGGAAACACGTGGAAATCAAAAAGATGCACGTCGTCCTTCGCCAGCGGAAAGTAATACGGTTCCATCGTGCATCCCTGTAACGTCCAGCCGTAGCCGGCCAACTCGTCTTCGCACACGACCAGCCACAGCGAGGCTCCCTTCTTGAACCGTTCGTAAATATTCCGGCTTGCTACCTTCGGTCTCCAAAAGCTGGTCATTTCCTGGAAATGCTTCGGGCTCAGTTCCGCCGGTGTCCTCAGTCTCTCCACTTTCAATGCTTCGACAGTGTTTACCTCAGGAACTCGGCGCTCGTCTAGGTCGTAATAGAAGACCACCATGCGGCTTGTGAAAAAGCCTCGCTTCGAAGCGACTCCTACTCTGCGCATCGTGGCCGCCAAGCCATGTCGGCGGTAGTATTCCGCAAGGCGCGAAATGGAATTCGCAATGCTCATGACGCCGCCTGTTGCTCAGGCTTGGCCGGCACCCTGCCGGAGAGGAGCTGCCGCAGACATGCGCCGCTCACCTGTTTTCGCGCATCGCTTTGTGGCCCTTTGTGGGAGTGCGCAAGGTCTGACAAAACCGCGCTCACATAGCGAAGCAAATGACGGAAAAGCATGATGCACCGGATTCCCAGCACGCCCAGGAAGGTATGGTGCTTGGTCCAATAGTGCAAGACAGAGCGCTGTTGTGCGACCGCAAAGTGAGCTGGAAACGGAGCCGTAGTCTTGCCGCGGTCATGAATTGCCTGCGCGTCGGGACAAAAGAATACTTGCCATCCGGCATTCCAAGCACGCCGGCACCAATCCACATCATCGCCGTACATGAACAAGGTCTCATCGAGCAGTCCCACATCGTCAAATGCTTCTCGGCGAATCATCGAGAAGCAGCCCACGATCACATCGACTGCAAGCGTGCGGTCATGCGGGAAGTAGAACATGTGCTCGCCGGCGAAAAAGCGGCGGCCCTTAAATAGGCTTTCCAGGCGGGTCGCCGAACAAAAGTTGTTCCACAACGTGGGGAAACGCCGGCAGGTGCTTTGCTGCGTCATGTCCGGGTTAAACACGCGCGGCCCCACATCCCCGACTTTTGGATTCTGATCGAGAAAGTCCGCAAGGGCGTCCAAACAGCCAGGAAACACGATCACGTCCGGATTTACCAGCGCAATATAGCGTCCGCGACATTGCCGGATGGCCACGTTGTTTCCCTTGGAAAAACCCAGGTTCTCCTTGCTCTTAATCAACTTCACCCGCGGAAATCTAGTCTCGATCATGTCAACGGTATCGTCTGCGGACGCATTGTCCACAACGAAGACTTCCATCGTGCGCCGGGGAGGAGCTTTGGCAAGGCTGTCGAGGCACAACTCCAAATAGTGCTTGGCATTCCAGGCGACAATGACGACTGACAATTCTACGGGCTCAGTTAATGGTGACATTTTCTTAGCTGATTGCGGCCCGATGCTTTAATGATCGGGCGAAATGTAAGGGTCGCAGGGAGGCGCGAAATGTGCGCTGCACGGCAATTCCTACCTTGACCATCGCGAAGGAGGCGGCGCTCTTTGACGCAGTGAACGGGTTGATCTGACAAATGTCTACACCCGAAAGCCCTCTCTTGAAGTAATAGACGCCGGGATTCGCTTCCGGATCGATGCCTCCAAGGTCATACGTCTTAATGCCGCGTTCTCTTAGCCAGCAAATCATCGTCCATTGCAGGAAATAGGCGCCTTTGGTATTCAACCCGGCGTCGCTGGTGGCGCCCAACAGGTAAATCGCAGAATCGCCCATCGCTGAGACAACGATGCTAGCCACGGGGACGTCCTTATCCTGACAGACTAGAACGCGCAAGCGTTGAGATTCCGGAAGAGCATCCTGAATGCGCAAGAACTCCTCGGGATTCACTGACGTTTCAAACGTCTTGCGCTTGCGCATCTGTGAGTAGATGTTGCAGAAAGCCCTGAAGTCTTCGCTCCCATTCCCCGAGATCACTGTCAGATGATTCTTTTCCGATTGCTTGAGCTTGTTTCGCCATTTCGCATCAAGGCCGCTTCGCAGCTCTTCAGGCGCCGGAGTAATATCCACAAGAAACGTCCGGTAAGCATCGCATTGTTCCTGCGTTTCCGAAGAGAAATCCGAAAAGGCTGATTGAAAGACTTCGGCACGCGGCGATCCGGCAAAAGCGTTCGGGAGAATACGCACGAAGAGTTTCCTCGTTCTTAGGTATTCATCCTCAATGGCGCGAGCCATGCGGGGGGGAACTTCGGGATCGAGGGAACAGCCCCGCCGCTCCCAGAGAGGACCCCAACGCAGATAAGCCATGCCGAACTTCATTGGGGTGGGACGGATGATTCTAAGCTGCGCAATCGCGGCTACTTCTCCGTTTCGCCTTAACACCAGCCGGCTCAGGCTTCCTTTACCCCAGCGGACCTCCCCATAAGCAGCGGTCTGATAGATATTCGCATCGTCAAATAGGTCGAGCATCTGCGACCATTCCTCAGAGCTCGCTCGGTCGACTTCGACTTGCCAAATTGAACTGGACACGCAGCTTGACTCAATCCATGAGGGGATCAGGCGCGACAGACCGGCTTGTTTGTGCCAGTATCGCGAACTGTTAATAAAAGTTAGGACTTAGCGATTACGGCCTCAGCGTCAAGTGCTGGCCTCTTCTCAGCAACTACGTCTGACCGCTTTGGCGTTCGGCGGATGTAGCGAGCTTTCTGCATCGGGCTTTGCGGAACGTCAAAACACCACCTTTGGAGTCCCTCATAGCTTTCGCCGCTCGCGTTAAAACCGAGGTTGCGATAATGATCCGCAACCAGCTTGTTTTTCTTCGATGGCATGTAAACGCCAATAATCTTGCGAATTCCTCGAACCTGGCACTGTTCGACGAGGGCATCAAACATTGCGAGCTCCATCTCACGATTGAGAACGCGGCAGCTCATCAGCCAAAGGTCTATCTCTAACGTGTCGTTGATTCCGTGCCCAATGAGCACTGACACCAGGCCATTGTCGCCAAACTTGTCAGATAGCCGGCCGTAGAGAGTAACAAAACCGGACTCTCGAGCTATAGTCTCTACCTCGGCGCTCGTGTACCGCCTCGTAGTGAGGTTAAACTGGTTCGTTTTGTTAATAAGCTGCGTAATTCGTTCGAAATACACGGGAGTAAATGATGCGATCTCGGCGGTCATTTCGAGTGATGCGAGAAACTCTCCGTAATCGCTGAAGCTGGCCTGATATGCGTTTCGCTGTGCGTTTGAACGGTAGTAGGCCGAACGATTGAGATCGTCCCCAACTACACGGTGCACTTCGAAATAGTGCTCGGACTCGAGTATCTCAGCGAAACGAGCAACATCGGAGCCCAGGTCCGGCGTCGCCACTTCGGGCAGTTGGCCGGCAACCAAGGCCCTCTCTGCCGGGTTGTCATCGACGAAAACAATGCTATCAAGACCAATGTTGAGCTCTGCAGCGATCTCGCGGATGTTCTCCGGTTTCGGATTCCAGTTCGCTTTAAATGCACTGAAATCCTCCAGCTTCAAGATGCTCTCCGGGTGCAAAAATCCTCCCTTCGCGTTCTCAAGCTCGTTTTTTGAACAAACTGCCAGGATGATTCCGCGATTCCGTAGATCCTTTACATATTGCTGAAAGTCCGAGAAAGATGCGCCGACAGGATGGTCACGCCCTAGTATTAGGTTTTGTACACCATCGTCGCCAACGACCCCGCTCCAAAGTGTGTTATCCAGGTCGAGGATGAGACATTTCCTAGACCTTCCAAATATCGATTTGATAAGCGCAGCAACGCTTTGCGCCAAAGCGATTGTTCCCGCCGGACTCACAGCCATATGGAAGTTATACCAATAAGTGCGGCCTTGCCACTCGTCTAAACCTACTTGCGCGCAAAGATAGTGAATGTCATTAATGAGGAGCCACGGGTGCTGACGCGCGTGCGCCGCAAATTCGGCGTTCAACCTCATAAGGAAATTCACTCTGCCATAAGATTCGGACGCCTCCAGGTTCCCAAGCGGTCTTAGAACTGGGAGGTCGAGATTATTTTGGATGATTAGCGCCCCGAGCTTCGAGTGAATCTTCTGCCAGAGAGTTACAAACCTGGCAACTTCCTGTCGCACGCGCTCTTCAACTTCCGCTTCCGGCTCCATCAACTCCGGGAATTGCGAAACATTGCGCCACGTTGTGTGAATCAAGACTACATCGGGCTTGAACTTCCAAAGATCCTGATTCTCGAACAGGATGTCTTCGGAATAACGGTTGTAGCCGGATTCGTAGAATTCAGGCCGGATTCCATTGGCCAGGAGAAACAACTCCAGCATGCCTCTGACTTCGGTTGTAGTCGATCCACCTAGAATTGCAATTCGCGTTGGAATCAGATTCGGCTGTGCAGACAGCTCTTTGCTGAGGGAATGGCGTTTGCGGATGAGCTTCGACGCAGTGATTGGGAATTGCAAGTCCCTCAGGCTTTCTGATTGCGTCACTTTCGTCTCCGATGCCATTGCAGGGTTATTTCAGATTGATGGCCGCGGTATCAGCGGCGCTTGGAGTGCTGTGCCCGCTTGGCTGCTTCGGTGCCGGCGCTTCCACGATGTTATTCAACCATTTCCCGGTCAAGACGGTCTGCGGTCCACGCCTGCTAGCCGTAACAGGTCGGCGACGGTTGAGCAGGTCACGACCTGATCGGGAGAGATATGCCTCTCGCTCGCTGCTTCGGCCAGAACGATAACTCCAATCAGCGCAGTCGAGTCCCAGTTATGCAGATCTTCCAGTTTCTCATCCCCTTTAAGTGTTCCAGGGCGCATACCAAGAATTTCATCGATCTCTGAAAGGAACGCGGCACGGCTCATCTTGTCTCGATTCTCAGCCACAGGCTCTCCCATCTCTTCATTGGCGGGTATCATCACGTTTCACCTCCGCCTTTCAGTCAACAATGTCAGTGAATTTATGCTCTCAAGCTTCCGCGGCATTCTGAAAGATCTGGTTCCTTATCGCCCGAAGACGCGGTAGCACCTCAACCTCGAAAAACAATCTCTTATCGGTATTGGCACGGCTATTGACCCTGTCTAAACGAAATAGATCCGGTCTTCGGGGATTGGCGACACTTTCGCTCAAAAAGACCGCGCGGTGCCCTGAGATTTTGAGATGATCTCTCAACTCAGAGCTCAGATCTTTCGAAGAACCATAGGGCTGGCTAAAGGATCGGACATTTGTTCCTGACATGGACTCCAGTTCTTCTTTATTTCGATCAATCTCCGGGGCAAAGTCTTGTCGCGACAAGGACCGGAAGTATGTGTGGGTATAGGTGTGATTTCCGAGCTCGAAATCGAACGATTTTAGCCCGCGTAGCTGCTCGGCGGTTAAATACAAACCGGCTTTTTGAGCGGTCCGTCTCTCGCTAATGCCTGCCAATTCGCGCAGAACCTCAAGGAAAGTTTCTCGTTCAGCCAGCGATAGGGCCGGCAAAAAGATGCCAAACACTTCAGAGAGAGAACCAACCGGGACGGCTTTATCGCCGCAAACCGCGCGGATTGCGGTATTGATCGAGGCGATTCCCAGGACATTGGCCACATAGCAGACGAGATTGTCCGGGGCGAGCCGTTGATTATCGATGAATGCGGCATTTACAAAGAAAACAGCCGGCACCCCAAGTTGCTTGCAGAGCGGCGCAGCGTATTCAGCCACCGACGCGTAGGCGTCATCGAAGGTCACGAGAAGAGCGCGGGATGGTAGCCCACGTCCATCGCAATCGGTTAGAACGTCTTCAAGGCGCACCGGGTGATAGTGGGCAGTCAGAAACCTCAGCGTTCTTTCGAAACTTTGCGGCGTAGTATTCACGCTGATCCCAGCCGTGAACGGTGACTGCGTGGCCGAGATGTTGTGAAAAACTACGCATCGTAATGAATAGGAAAGGCCAACCATACTTGCATTTCCGAAAGAGCCTGCGATACTCCGGCATGTCACAACGAACAGGACCGGAGCCGCTTAACAAAAGCTACTGCAAGGTCACTTGCTGATCTTCCAAAAATATCCGCTGCCAAAGCTCCAAGCTGAGCAATGAAAATATCTCTTTAGAGTAGTCAGTCCCTTGCGAGTTTGCGTGAAGCATCTTTTCAATCCCGTCCCTGCGGAAGTAGCCCCGGCTAGTCGTTCTGCTATCCATTAACACGTCCCAAACGACGTCCTTAAGTTCAGTCCGGATCCAAGACCCGTAGGGGACGGGAAATCCGGCTTTCTTTCGATTGCGGATTTCCTTGGGAATTCTTTTCGAAAGCGCCTTCTTCAGAATGTACTTTGTCCTGTGCCCGTTTAGCTTCATCCCGGGTGGCAGCGACGCCGCGAACTCCAATACCTTGTGATCTAACAATGGCACGCGCAGTTCGAGGGAGTTGGCCATGGTCATTTTGTCCGCTTTGATCAGCAGATCGTCCGGCAACCAGGTTTTCGAATCGATATAGAGCATAGCGTTGAGCTTGTCCTGGCCACGCACATGCGCCTGCAACAAACGCAGCGGCTCAATGCTGTGCTCGCGGTCGAGGGCGTCTAGATAATCCGCGGAGTACACCTTGCCCAAACTGTTTCCCGTCGTGCGATGCGGGTTCGAAGTGCGGCTATAGTAATATTCCGGAAAGCAATCATGCATTAACGGGCCGTACTTTGCAAAGCGAGAGGGATCGAACAGCGTGCTCCAGACGGAGATTCCCTTGGAAATGGCAGCATTTAGCGCGGGACCGCCCCGCTTGATACGCTCAAGCCAAACAAGATTCCGATAATTGCTGTATCCTGCGAACGCTTCATCCCCACCCTCTCCGGAGAGAAGGACAGTGACATAATCCCTTGCCATCTTTGAGACATAGTAAAGGGCAATCGCCGGAGGCTCGCAGACGGGCTCTTCCATATGCCAAACATACTTAGGCAGAAACGCTCCGAAATCTTCCGCGGTGATCGTCATCTCATAGTGTTGTGTATTAAACCTCTCGGCGGCAAGTCGCGCAAACGGTCTCTCATCTGCAAAGTTTTTCCCTGAAAACCCAACGGTGAAGGTACTTACCTTCTTCTCGGTCTGATCAACAGCAAGGCTGAGCACCCCTGTAGAATCGACTCCACCGCTAAGGAGAACGCCCACCGGCACGTCTGCGATCATGTGCAGTTTGACGGTTTCCGCCAGGAGAGAGAGGAGTTCTTCCTCAGCCTGTTCAGCGCGCCTGGGCGCGAAAGTTTTTGCGAAGGCCAGGTCCCAATATTGACGGATCATCGCCTTGCCATCCGTAACCTGGAGAAAGTGTCCGGGGGCGAGCTTCTGAATTCCCTTCAGAAGTGTGTCCTCCCCTGGCACATACAGAAATGTCAGAAAACGGTCGATCAGCTCTGGAGCTATTTCTCTTTTGACCGATGGATCAGTGAGGATCGCTTTGATCTCAGACGCAAATACAAGCGAATCGTCGGTTAGCCGGTAATAAAGTGGCTTAATTCCAACACGGTCCCTCGCCAGGAAAAGTGTATTCGCATTTCCGTCCCAGATCGCAAAGGCGAACATTCCGCGCAACCGTTCCAGGCATGCTGGACCAAGTTCCTCGTACAAATGGACGATCACCTCAGTGTCAGTCTTAGTACTAAACACGTGCCCTTTTCCCAAGAGGAAGGCGCGCAGCTCCTGGTAGTTATAGATTTCGCCATTGAACACAATCCAAATCGAACCGTCTTCGTTCGAGAGCGGTTGATGGCCGCTTTTGAGGTCGATGATCGAGAGGCGGCGAAAGCCCAGACCGACATTGCCTGAGATATAATACCCTTCATCATCCGGCCCACGGTGGCGTATTGAATCTGCCATCGCCTTCACGAGTGTGGGCGAGATGATTTCATCTCTGTCAAAAGCGAGTTTGCCGCAGATTCCGCACATGGCTTTTCAAAACATCGATACGGATGTCATTTCCAGATCGTCGACATCCCACAGAGCCGTCTTAACTGCTGCCCCCGAATATAGGTAAAATACGACTGATCTTTCAGGCGTATAGGCCGCGTAAGATAGGACTTGAGAAATCCGTACATAATTGCACAGGAACCAATCACGACTGGCCTCTGAGCCAGGCGACGCATGCAACTCGCTGCCACAAAAAGCGGATGATACCCGGAAACATAGCAAGCGACTCCATGCTTCACTCTATCGCGAACGAATCCCTCTTCCGATCCTGTAAAACGATGGTGAAGGAGGCCCAGATCCGTGAACGTATAGGTTTTCCAGCCCTTCATGTTGGCTTTAACTTCATCAATCGTGTCCCACCCTGAGGCCGACCAGAGACCTCCTATCGCTTCCCAACACGCTCTCCTGTAAATCTTGGTTGCTCCCCGCACATGAAAACGCGGATTCTTTTCCGTTTTCAGTTCGCCCACGATTTGATGACGGATCTCTCCTCCGCCTATTCCAAGTTCATTGTCCTGACGGAAGTGCTCGAAGCATTTTTCGAAATAGTCGGGGTCAAAGGTGAGATCGGCATCGAGTTTCACAAGAAAATCCCACTCTTTGCAGTGAAGGGCCTTGTAGCCTTCGTAGAACGCCTCCATTACACCGCCGCCTGACTTGCGGAAGCCCCTGTTCTCCCGATGAACGACGCGGATCCACGGGTATTCCGAGGCATAGCCCTCGACGATCTCGCCTGTGCGGTCACTGGATCCGTCATTCACTATGATCCATTCCGCTGGCCGTGCAGTTTGAGAGCACACCGATTTGATCGTGCCCCCTATATACTGTTCCTCGTCACGAACTGGAGTGATGATGACGTATCGCATGATTCTTCTGGCGCCGGGTATGGCCGCTCACTAGAAAGTACAGTCCACTCGTCCTCGGAGCTTACTCACTTACCAATGCAAGCAGCCTTTCCTCTTGCTTCAAAAGTTCACCGCAAATTACATCGAGAATCCGCTCCGCACTCTTACCATCCCAGGCCTTTGGCACAGCGGCATCGCGCTTCGACTCCAGTTGTTGCCGCGTAGCATTCCGGATGCCTGAGGCACTTGTTCCGGCGAGAACATTTGTCCCGACTTCAATCGTGACTGGCCGTTCAGTATTCTCCCGAACCGTGACACACGGCACGCCGAGGCATGTGGTTTCCTCCTGGATCCCTCCAGAGTCCGTTACGACCACAGCGGCATGCTCCATTAAGCAGAGAAAATCGATGTAGCCAAGCGGGTCAATCAGCCAAATGCGCCCGTTCGTCTCGTTTGGCGCTCGCTTGGAGCTGTTCACGGCTCCCTCTTGACGATGGAAGAAACCTTCGAAACCGAAGTCCGCAATCTTATTCCGGGTCCTTGGATGGACAGGAAAGATAATTGGACAGAAGGAAGCTAACTCGTTCAGTCCTTCCAGGATGTTCAGAAAGCTCTCGCGCTCATCTACGTTGGAAGGACGGTGCAGTGTCAATAGAGCATAGGGCGCTATGCCGCTATCTGATTCCGACAGACCGTCGCCGGCGCGGAGGCCAAGCGCGCTCAAGATAGGAGATCGGCGCGCTTGATCCTTGAATGCAAGGAGCGAGTCGATCATCGTATTTCCAACGAAGTGGATCTTATGGTCCTCGACCCCTTCCTGGCGAAGGTTTCTGATCCCGCTCTCCTCGGTGACAAACAGCAGGTTGGCCAAATGATCTGTAACGATGCGGTTAATCTCCTCCGGCATGCCCCGATCGAAGGAACGAAGGCCCGCCTCCACGTGAGCAATCAGCGGCCGGGACCCGGATGTGTCATACGAGATCTTCGCGGCAACAAGAGCGCAGGCGAGCGTGGAGTTTACATCGCCTACAACGATGAGCAGGTCCGGCTTCTCACGTTCGAGCGCCTCTTCGAACCTCTTCATGATCTCGGCCGTTTGCGCCGCATGTGATCCGCCCCCGACTCCTAAGTGCACATCGGGTTTGGGAATCCTCAGGTCAGCGAAGAATTGGTCTGACATTGCCGCGTCATAGTGTTGGCCCGTGTGAACCAATACGCATTGGAAGGCGATCTGCGCTTGATTGGACCTTGTCCGGCTCGGCGAACCCGCCACGCGGTCGTTGTGATCGCGAATTGCAGCGATGATAGGCGCGGCCTTCATAAAGTTGGGCCGCGCGCCGACTACGATCATGATCTTCTTCGTTTTCACTGATTCCATATCGCTCAACGATGAGTACTTTGCGTTAAGAGCCGACGAGGGCTGCGTGAGGTGTCTTCTATGACTGATGATCTTTAAGGTAGTTGCAGCGATCGAGGAGTCGATCTACAGATGGGCAAAGGCGTACAAAAGCCAACCGAGTTCATAAGGTCGGCATTCGTATCGGACTCGTGGCCGGGCATCTGCTGTTCCGCGCCGCAACTTAAGAAGGCGGAATGTTGAATCTATGTATGCGTCTGTCTGCGCGAGATATAAGCAGCGCCAAATCAGACTCACGGACGGCTCGATGAAGTTGAGATGCAGCTCGTTGTTGCCGCTGATCCAAGCGAGACCTTTATAGATCGCTTCGCTGAAGTCGCAGCTTCCAGCCTCTGCCGCGGCAAAGAGCATCATCGGCGCCATGGCATGCTGGTGCACGGAATAAACCGGGTACCGGCTGACGACCTTTCCATTCGCCGAATCGTAATGCCAGGACCACTCACCCATGGCTCCTTGCAGCTCACACATTATTGTCGCGGTGCGCAGCGCCTGGTAGCGCGCATCGATGTCATTGAGAGCCTGCGACAACCGAGCAAAAGCGATGGTGGGATAGACCTGATCGGCAAAACTGCCAATTCTGCGGCGGAAATGCGTTTTGAATGAATTGCTTTGGGAGAGATGACCGTAGACTCCCGACAGACCGCAATTTAGCTCGAGAATCTTGCGCGCGGCCGCAATTTGCTCGGATTGCCTGGGAAGATTGGAGTAACCATTCAAGGAGCATGTCGCCAGGCCGGTCAGATACCAGGCGACTTCCATCGTGCAGCCTTGCCGCCCATCAGGAAATCGCGTGAGCGCTTCCGCCGCCTGCGCGTTCCGATACACCTGAGGCAATTGGTCCGGAATCAGCTCCGCGCAGGTCCAGAGGAGCAGACCGAGATCTCCCGCACTTGCGAGCCAACTGGTGTCTTGAAGGAGCCGTTCGAGAACTGAAGCAATCGCCACCGGCGAGCGTCGACCTGAAGCCTCGTAACGGTGGAGCCCGAGCAGCGTCATCATCGTGTAGCGCTGCGAGAATCCCTGGCGGCTCATCCCCTCCTTAGTTCGAGTGTAGGTGTGGCAAAAGAGCTGCCTCTCCGAGTCGAACATTTCGACGAGACCTGCCGCAGCAAGGTCGCACAGTTCGTGGACCCTGCCGTCATTCAACTGGCTTCGTTCCAGCACGCCTTGAGTCGCAGCTTGCATTGTTCAGCCCTGGCTCCCTGCAACTGCAAGAACATGGTTCACCACGGCGTCGAGCGTTCTTGCCCTGGCCGGTCTGCAAGCCACTGGCCTTTCGCGGCGCGCGAGGCTGAGTTTCGCGCGTACATCGTATTCGCTCCCAAGCAAAACCAGTTTGCCCGTTTCTGCCAGATGTTTGTCCACCGCCCCAAGCGCTCCACGGAATAAGCTGTACACCGGAACGCCCAGCGCCGCAGCTTCCCTGTTCATGGTTCCTCCTCCGCTGATCACTGCGTCGGATCGCCAGATCAGGTCCAACCCATTCAGAGCATGCTCGGGAACAATCATTCGTCCGGTTTCAAACAGTTGCGGTTTCGCCTGCCGAATTTCGGCCTCTTGCCTTGGTGTGCGGGGAAGTAGGATCGTCTTGACCTCCGGATGGCTTTCCAATTCGTCAAACACTGCCATCAAAAGCTCTTCGCTTTCAGGATTGTGATAGTGAGCTTCGGTCGCCGGCGGACGGATTGTGACGACTATATCCTCGGGTGTGATTCCCAAGGTGCTGGCCCAAGATGGGTCAGGTTGAAAGAACGGGACATAGACGTCTTCCTTGATCCCGGGATAGTGCAGAATATGATCGGCGAGCGTGCCGCATCTTTCAAAACCTTCGGAGGGAACAATCGCGGGAGTGAGAACCCACTTTTTGCGCCTGGAGCCGAACAAGCCCGTAAAGCGCTGATCTGCAAATTCGTAGTCAATAATATTGATGCTTGGAATACCGAGTAAGGCCGACAGGACGATCGAGGAGCGAGAACAGTGCGAAACGCTGATTTGCGGCCTTTCCCGGAGTATCAGAGATGCAAGCTGCAAGATTCGAACAGCCAGACCGGTCAGTTTAGCTATCGGATTCTTGCCGTAATGATGGCCGATCTTTCTATACTTGAGACCCGCGAGATCCGCCAGTTCGCAAGTTTGAAAGCAGTCTCGAGCGGTGAGAACAACTTCATATCCTCGCGCCTCCATCTCCTTGATGATGGGAAGAAAGAACGGGACATGCGGAGAGTTCTCGAGGTCGATCCAGATTTTGTAATTTTTTCGGTCTCGATCAGCCAAACGAGTCCTTCCGTAAACCACACTCGTGGGAGTATATTCGCGCTTTTCTGACTCTACTGCTACTAGATTCTGCGACATATTTGGACCAACGCTGTGCGATCGTGAAAAAATCGCAAAGGTTCTCTGGGCTGACCGCCCGTTTCTTCCTTTGTTTTGATCGAAAGCCTGCGTAGAGATCCCTAAACTAGATTCACGGCCGATGAAACGCCGAGATACTCCGCAAGTTCCACATCCCACGGCTGAAACATATTCAGCCCGGCAGCTTTGAGCCGTCGATTCTCGAGAACGGAATAGTGCGGCCGTGGCACCTTAGCAGGAAACTCGGAAGAGGCCGCAACCTCCACCCGAACCGGAAGTTTGGCCGCGGCAAATATTTCCTTCGCGAACTGATACCAGGAGCAGCTTCCCTCAGCGGTGGCGTGATAGAGGCCATAATCCTCGCATTTGCTTAGCGCTGCAATCTGGCGAGCCAAACTGATCGTAGACGTAGGACTAACATGTTCATCATCCACCACTCGGACAGAGCCCCGTTCACGCCCTAGCCTGAGCATCAGCTCGACAAAGTTTTGGCCGCCTTTCGCTCGGCAGGGATGCTTTCCGTAGATCGCCGAAGTCCGGAGCACAAAATGTCTCGGATTCAATGTTCGGACGAAGCCTTCACCCGCCAGCTTCGAATTGCCGTAAACATTAAGCGGCAAGGCGGCATCCTCTTCCACATAAGGCTCCCTCTTCGTACCATCGAAAACGTAATCTGTGCTGATATGAGCGAGTACAGCTTCCATTTCCCGGGTGACGAGCGCCAGGTTCCTTGCCCCAACCGCATTTACCGCGAACGCTCTTTCCGGGTCTTGTTCGCACTTTTCCACGTGGTGCATAGCAGCCGTGTTGACGACAAACTCCGCATTGCTTCCTTCTAGGCAGCTCCTTACAGATTCCAAAGACGACAACTCAATCTCTGAATGTGTAAGCGAGGTGACCTCGTCCCCACGACCGGCGAATACCGAGACGATATCTGCACCCAGCTGGCCGTTTGATCCGACCACAGCGACCCTCATCATACAGCTCCCGCCATATCGTGAATTTCGAACTTCTTCTCGATAGTCTTGAAGCACTCAATATTCGCATACACCGGGTTATCCAAGTCTTCAAACTTAGACATGTTATCGATAAGGTTATCTACAATCGACTTGACGCTTCCGGACGGATGAAAGCTCAAAACGTTCGCCGCCTTCTCCGTGCTCACCTTATAATTCCTGAAGTCCTGAATGTGTTTGATGCACAGTTTCACACGTATATCCAGACGCTCCTCAAGGGCGCGCTTAATAAGATCGCCGACTTCGCCGACGGTGTAGTTTCCTGACGCTAAATTGAAAATACCCGAAATGCCATAACTCGATTCGATGGCCCGTATATAGGCGGTGGCGGCATCTTCGATGCTCAGTATAGGTCTCCAGATAGACGGATTATTTACCGTTATGGTGCGACTTTTTATCGCCGACTTGAACATAGTGTTGATGATCAGATCAAGCCGCATGCGCGGACTGTAACCGCAAATCGTTCCCTTGCGCAACGAAATCACCGAGAAGTCGTCGCTCACAAATTGAAGAACGGCCTGTTCCCCTTGCAGCTTTGAGATTCCATACGGATAGCTGGAGCTGACCGCGCGCGTCTCGTCATAAAGCTCATTTTCCGTATATCCGTACACGGAGCAAGAGCACGCGTAGATATATCGCCTAACTTTGGCAATCTTTGCAATATAGGCCAAATAGGCCGGCGCCGCCGCATTGAAAATGAAGTTCTTGGATGGAGAATACTCCGCCATGGGATCGTTCGATAAACCGGCAAGAAACACTACCTGCTCGTACGCGGCGAGGTCCTCGGCAGTCAGTTGAAAAATGTCCTTGTTAAGAATACCTGCATCTCCGGGCAGATGATTGCCAAACCAGAACAGGTCAACCACGTCGACCTTGTAGCCCCGCTCCAGAAGCTTAGGAATCAGCACCGATCCAAGATAGCCGGCGCCGCCGGCAACAAGTATTCTCATGTCGTACCTCCGCGCAGACGATTAGAGTTGTGATGTCGTCAAGTATGGAAAGTTATCCGACTCCGGCGACAGGAGCCAGTCTTCCAGACTCCTGGCTTTGCGGTCCTTCTCCGAGACGATTATATCGGGAAGCGGCCATTGAACGCCAATTGCGGGATCATCCCACCGAAGACCCGATTCGGCTTTGCCGTTATAAATTCCCGTGCACTTATACTGGATCTCGGTGTCGTCAGCGAGTGCGCAGAATCCGCGCGCGAAACATGCAGGCGCCCATACCGCACGTCGATTTTCCGGCGTGGCTTCTACTCCGACCCATTGCCCAACTGTTGGCGATCCCTTGCGGATATCTACCGCAACGAGGAAGGCGGCCCCCCTGGTCACACGCATGAGCTTGCCCATCGGCGGATCCCACTGGAAATGGAGCCCGCGAACAACCCCCTTGGCCGACCGCGAATGATTGTCCTGCACGAAACCCGTCGGCAATCCAAGCGCCTTGAATTGGTCAGCGCGAAAAGTCTCCGAAAAAAAGCCGCGTCCGTCCTGAAAGATATCTGGGACAACAACAATAACTTCGTCGAGATATTTCGCTTCGATTCGAACCTGCATGCACTCGCCTCCTATTTGAACGCAGGAACAGTTCATCCCTGCCTGTCATCGCAACTGATCGCTGTAAAATAACTCGAGTCCTCGGCCAATCTTCGAAGCGTGATCCCACTCAAGAATGCCTTCGTCCTCGCACCACGCGGCATATCCGCTTGCCCGCGAGGGATTGTGACTTAATTCCTGATTAATTACCGGTCTGATGGTCCTTCGGTTCTATGCACTTAGCCTCGCCGACGCCGGTTGACTCAGCTCGCTCGTGTCGCGATTTAGAAGGATCCCAGAGTGGTAGGCTTCGATTGCCTCAACCACCCGGGCCTGCTGGTTGATGGTTAGTTGAGGGAACATCGGCAAGGACACGATTTCACCGGCAGCGCGTTCCGTCACCGGAAAGTCTCCCAAAGCATAGTTTAACGAGACATATGCCTTTTGCAGATGCAACGGAATCGGATAGTGTATTCCTGCACCGATGTGCCCCTCTTTTAGGCGATTCATTAGGCCTTCGCGGTTGCATGTTCGAATGACATAGAGGTGATAGACTGCGCGAGACCAGCTCGGCTCAAACGGTAAGCTCAAACCGTGAACCTTTGATAGAAGCCTGTTGTACTCTGCTGCTCGATCCCTCCGCTGCTCGTTCCATTCCGCTAGATGCGGCAGTTTTGCGTAGAGGATTCCGGCCTGAATCGCGTCCAGTCGGCCGTTATATCCCTCCATGTCGTGAAAGTACTTCTTTACCTGGCCGTGATCACGCAGCATCCTGACCTTTTCCGCCACGTCCGCATTGCCTGTTGTGACCGCGCCGCCCTCTCCGCATGCACCCAGGTTCTTGCCGGGGTAGAAGCTAAACGCCGCTGCACGGCCCATGGAGCCGGCCTTCATCCAGCGATTATGCCGTTTGGAAAAGTATTCGGCGCCGTGCGCTTGGCATGCATCTTCAATTACCGTCAGGCCGTACTTGTCGGCCAGGTTCATGATTTCGTCCATGTCGGCCATTTGGCCGTAGAGGTGAACCGGCACAATTGCAGTTACGGGTCTGCCGCTCCTTAGGCTGATAAGCTTCCCTCCACTGTTTCGGACGCATTGCTTCTCGAGGAACCGCTCAAGCATTTGCGCAGACATGTTGAAAGTATGCTCGTCGATGTCGACAAACTCAGGTATTGCACGTGCCTGCGATACTGCCTCCGCGGTGGCGATAAAAGTATTGGGCACGGTCACCACGACATCACCCGCCTCAATCCCGCACGCCATGATGGCAAAACGCAGCGCGTCAGTGCCACTGCTGACGGCGACTGCGTGGGCCGTGTCGCAGATACGCGCGAATCCTTCTTCGAATTTCTCCACAACAGGACCACCTACAAAATTCGCTGTGCGAAGGCCCTGACGAAAAGCGCCGACGAGTTCGCGCTCCAACTCCAAATGGGGTGCAATCAGATCAAGAAAGGGCACCGTATCGGGTGCTTCGGCCCCTTTAGCTTCCCCGATAAAGCGCAATATTTTCGCCGGATTTCCCGCGACAACTGCGTGCGGCGGGACATCTTTCGTGACCACGCTCCCAGCACCCACGATGGCATTGTCGCCGATTCTGATATTGGCGAGAATCGTAGCGTTTGAGCCGATGGACGCGCCTTCACCGACAACGGTTTGCTCAACTTTCCAGTCGGCTTCGGTCTGGAGTTGCCCCGTTTCAGTCGTAGCGCGAGGATAAGTGTCGTTGATGAACATAACTCCGTGGCCAATGAAGACATTGTCCTCAACCGTAACTCCTTCGCAAATGAATGTATGGCTCGAAATTTTGCAGCGCCTGCCAATGTAGGCGTTCTTCTGAATCTCCACGAAAGCGCCAATTTTCGTTTCGGCCCCGATCTCGCATCCATAGAGATTCACGAATTTTGACAGCTGCACTTTCTCCCCGAGCTTGACGTCTGCTGCAACTGAATTACAGGGATTCATAGGCGGATGAAGGCTCCTTTTCTATTAAGTGATTCGCTAGCGGCTTCAAGCATCCGGACGACCCGCAGCCCCGCGTGCCCGTTGTTGAAGGGCTCCTGGCCGGTCGTAGTGCACTCTACGAAATAGTTGAGCTCCTGGCGCAGGGCTTCAACCTGCTCCAGCTGCGGCGACCACATGTCTCCTGAGCGGTAACTCACCAAGAGCTCGTAAACGCCCTCACGGCTAGTAATCTTGACTCCCTTGTCATAGACCTTCACTTTCTCGTCGGCCTCAAGATCGTTCCACACGATCATTCGCTTCTCGCCGCCAATCAGCGTCGTCCTCACCTTGACCGGTGACAACCAGTTCACGTTGATGTGGGCGATGATTTTGTCGGGAAAGTAGAGCGTCATAAACGCGACATCCTCATGGCCGTTTAGATGCCCTTGCCCGGTCGCGACAACCGCCTCGGGACTGGCTTTGATGAGGTGATCCATGATCGAGAGATCATGAGGTGCAAGGTCCCAAAGGACATTGACGTCGTGTTGAAAGAGGCCAAGATTTACGCGCGTTGAGTCGTAGTAATACAGGTTTCCCAGCGCGCCCTCGCTGATGAGTTGTCCAATCCTTTTCACCGCGCCCGTGAAAAGAAACGTGTGGTCAACCATCACCTTCAGATTCTTCTGTTCCGCAAGGTTGACCAGTTCCTCGCCTTGAGCGACCGTACTGGTAAATGGCTTCTCGACAAAGACGTGTTTTCCATTCTCCAGCGCGGCTTTAGTCAATTCGTAATGAGTCCAGACAGGCGAAACGATTGCCACTGCATCGATGTGAGGCGAGGTGATCACCTCCATCGCGCTAGCTGTCACGGTCACACCGGGATAGGCCCTGCGGGCGCGCGCCTGCGCCGCTGGGCTCACGTCCGCGATGGCGCGCACCTCCGCGCCATCAAGGCCGGCAAGATTTCTGACAATGTTCGGACCCCAGTAGCCGTATCCGATTACGCCGAAGTCCATAAGTTCTTCTCTCTGACTTAGCGATCCGCGCTGCCAGGCTCACTCGGAGGGCACAAGAATTGTTTCCGCTCTGAGTGCAACCAGAATCACGTCGCGAAAGTCTTGTTTTTCAGTGAACGAGTGCCGCAGAGCACCTCGTCGATGGGATCCCGCCGATGCAACAGCTACAGAAGCTTGCCGCATTGACTCCCCAAGCGCGCGGCCCGGGAAGATTGCAGGAATCAGAGTTCAATACGCTCCAGAACCCTTGATGACCGCCCCCGGAGTGCGCAGCAGGATCTTTAGGTCCAGCCAGGGAGTCCATGTGGAAGCGTAACGCAGGTCGAGCCGCACCATTTCATCAAACCGGACGCTGCTTCGGCCCATAACCTGCCAAAGGCCTGTAATTCCCGGCTTCACCGCCAGCAGCCGTTGCCGGTGCCATGTTTGATAAGCGGCCAGCTCATAGGGAATGGGAGGACGCGGGCCGACAAGCGACATCTCTCCTTTGAGTACATTGAGAAACTGAGGAAGCTCATCGAGACTGGTTCTCCGCAATACCTTGCCCACGCGTGTAATTCTTTTATCGTTGGTGAGTTTATAGACATTCGCGCCGCTCTCTTCTGACGCCGTTTCCCCAGGCTTACTCGCAATGAGCCGCGTTACAAAGTCCTTGTGCACGTTAGAGTCGTTGTTCACTATCATCGAGCGGAATTTGAGGAAAGTAAAAGTCTGCCCGTAGCGCCCGACCCTTTGCTGGCGATAAAACACCGGCCCCCTGGAAGAAAGTTTGATGGCGAGAGCGATGACGAAGAACAGTGGCGCCAGCAGGATTAGCATGATCGAACTTCCGACGATATCGAACGTTCGTTTGACAATGAGGAGAGTGCGCTGACCTTTGTCGTGGCTAACTAAGTCAGGGTACAGGGCGGCATTTGTCGGTGGGCCTGGCTTTCCATGATCCCAGTCATCCGGAAAAAGGTGGAAAGATATCCGCACCTGACCGAATTGTGCCGACGTCAACTCTTCACGAAGCGTGTTATTGATCTTAGTTAGAAACGTGTCCAGGACCGATCGCCTGTCGTTCACCACAAGACCTGTGAAGATCGCGCCCAGTATGGTGCGGTCTTTATACCAGCCGATCAGGTCTGTATCGCGACTGGATGAGAGCAGCGTCTTCATGATGCAGTCGAGGGTCTTGGCTTCGTCTTTCCGGCCCTCCGTCGATTCCGCTTGAAGCAACATGAGCAAGAAGGGCGATTTGGATCGCTCCGTCCGCTTGCGCTCAACAGCAATCATCTGCCGAAACGTCGCTTCTTCCAGAGGTACACGTTTAACGGCAGGGGCGGACCCCAGCAAAGGGTCATCTGCATTCGGCGCATTGTTCCGATGTGGAAGGGTCACCAGATACTCCTCTCTCGGTAATCGCGTGCTTTTCGGTTGATCTCCGTCCGCAGGGCTACGCGCAAATGGTCTTGTGGCTTTTCGTCTATCATCCTGGTAGAGGCTGCAAGCGTGGCCTCAATGGCAACCCACTCTGAATGCCCGTTCGCTGGAAAGGGCAAAAGCCGTGCAGCGGCGGGGCGGTGCTTAGCTTGTCGAAATTGGCTCATCGTGTCGAGTTATAGGTCGAGTGGTTAGGATTAGGTGGTTGAGCGGTAATAATAACCGCTGTAGGCCGATGCGACTGAACTGTTTAAGACCGCGCCGAGCACCTTTTGCGGTTCAAGGGCTTCTAATCCTTTTTGCAACTGTTGTTTCTCGGTTACTCCTTGACGTGTGACCATGAGGATTCCATCTGCGAGCCTCATCCAGATGCTCGTATCAGCCAAGGGCAGGATTGGAGGAGAGTCAATTATGATCCAGTCGAAGCACGCGGCCAACTGATCCATCAGCACAAGGAGCTTTTGCGACTGCAGGATTTCTAACGGATTCGTCGGAATGTTTCCGGTGGGCAGAATCCATACCCCCGCACCGTCAAGGTGGAAGATGCAGTCCGACAGGCTGCGTCCATCCTGCACCAATTCACAGATACCCGGGATTCTTTCGATCCCAAACATCTGCCGTAAAGCAGGGAGTCGCACATCACCTTCGATTAGTAAGATCTTTTCTTCACTGGCATAGGCAAGATCGCAGGCGAGATTGGCAGCGATCGTGGTCTTCCCCTCTCGCGGGATCGAGCTTGTAACAAGTACCTTCTTCAGGGGCCGGAGCCGTCTAAGGTCCCTGAGACGGACGCCCAAAAGACGCACGGCTTCCGCGGTCGGACTCATTCGATCGGTAAGACACACCAACCGTCCTTCTGACGCGAGCGAAACGGACAAGGACCGAAAAGTACCGAACAGCGCCGAACGTTCCTCTGCGGACAAAGCCTCTGGCGCGACTGAACCCTGCAGGTTCGACGGATCGGAATGCGCCGTTTCCGGGTTCAAGAAACCGTTATCTCCACTGACTCGCGCTGCTTCGCGGTCTTGATGAGAAGAAACCGCGGATCCCCGTTCCGACGCAACCCGGTGTTCCACACGTCGCAGCAACTCTGGGCCCTCGGGCAGCCCTGCGACGTCAATTTCAGAGTGCTCACCTTCGGATCTTTGCAGCGCATCAAAAATTCGGCTCATGGTCGCTCTCTTTCGCCTTATTGGGCCGATCGGCCTCGAGGATTGTATGTGTCATCATCCACCAACTGTCGCACAGGATCTCCGCATACTAGGGCGTGTTTCATAAATAGGTTCGGCCTCAGATCATGTACTTACGTGTGAGGCCGGTTAGCTGATGAGCTTCTGTCATGAAGAAGCGGCAGAAGCTGTTGACGGATGAACAGTGGCAGT
>JBEKAJ010000362.1:0-22496 GCA_050018295.1 Occallatibacter sp.
GGCCTCGATCAGAAGCTTGGCATACCGAGATAAGAAGTTACGATTTCCCTCGCTGGGTTTCCGAGCCTTCAAAAGGGAAGCACCGATGATTCCAAACATGTCTCTACGAATGAGGGAGTAAAGCCCGTGGAGCATCTGCAAAAATTCAAGAAGGCATTTCCTGGTGGGTACTTCGAAGGTTTCCCGCTGGATCCGATGGCGCCGTCCACATACGGTGTATATGGGTATAACAGCGTCCTATACACCGTTTATTCAGCCTGTATTCGGCCTTACGTAAATAACGACACAGTGGTACTCGAAATTGGACCGGGCAGGGGGGCTTGGTCAAAGACGTTTCTTCACCGCAATTGCCGAAAGCTTTATGCTGTCGACGTGGCGGGGCCTGAACAAACGCACTTTTGGGAATATGTTGGAAAAGACCCACGCGCGGAATATATCGTAGTCGACGATCTGAACCTGTCAGGCGTTCCAGATGATTCAATCGATTTCTTCTTTTCTTACGGAGTCTTCTGTCATCTCAAGCCTGAGATGTGTGAAGACTACCTGCCGGCCATACACCGAAAGATGAAGCATGGCAGCCGCGGGTTCCTCATGATCGCCGACTTTGACAAGTACGAGCGGTGCCGCGCCGAAGCGAACCGTCTTTCGATCAGGCGCTTCTTTGCCGACCAGGCACGGAAGGTTTGGTTGCCAGCAAAACTCGCCTATCTTCTTACATGGCGGTTCTTCCGAAACAAGATGGACATCGATCCGGTTTTGAAATCGAGGGAGAAGAATCTCTGGAGCGCCACAGAGGAGTTCGGCTGGTACCACTGGGGCGTTGAGAGGGCTTGCCAGGCGATGGATCGCGTGGGCTTTGAAATTGTCGAGCCGGACGTGGAAGTTTGTCACCGAGATCCGGTGATCCACTTCAAGAAGCCGTGAAAGGCGTCCTTCTTAACGTGAGCTAAGTAAGCCTCAGGGATATGGCGTGCGCGCATCAGGAACCTGGATGGGCGCAACGGCGCTTATGTTCCGCCTGAGACGGTAAATGGTGTACCAAATCCTCAAGAAACTTGAGCGAGTCGTAATCGTGCACCGAAGAACGACGAATCACGTCGGGAGCGCACCAGCCGCCAAAGATGACCGCCGACGTCCCGAGCACGCTATTCCGTCCCGAAGATTAGGCATCGCCCCGACAATGCCAATTCATTTGCTCGATAACGCGTACCCATGGCTTGCCAGCCATTCTGGATTTTCGCTACTCCCCCGAAGCCTTCAGCTCAATGGCTGCCGAAACATCGTGATCAAGCCGAAGAGGGGCCTCCTGGCTAGAGCCATCGGCAAATCCTACTCGACTTGGAAGCGATACCCGCCTCGCAATCAGTTCGCGGCGGCCGCCGAATGTCATTTCTTGTTCGGGATGCGTCTCCATCAGAGCCCGGGTCACGTGCTCTTCCTTGAGGAGCATCTTCGATTTCTTCCCCGTCCGTCAAACGCTCAACGCTGGATTGGGACAATTCACCTGCCAAGAAGATGCTGGAGCTCTTCTGATCTTGAACTTCTTGGCTTCCTTCCGGGTGTTTTTGTCCTGTGTGATTCTATGCGCGATGAGTTTGACGACATCCTCGACCGATCTCAAATTAAGGTTTTACCGTACGGAGTAGACACCAGTTTCTTTAAACCGCATACCAAGCTCCATAAGACGATCCCGAAAACGCTTTTATATGTCGGGGCGTGGCTGCGCAATACTGCGATGCTGGCCCGGCTGGTCCCCGAGATCAGTCGCAAGTTTCCAGACGTGACCTTTGATTTGATCGTGCCGATGCACGCAAGAAGCGATGCCGCCCTTAAAACCCTATTCGGGAATCCGAGGCTGAGGTGGCATCACAACTTGAGCGACGAAGATCTTAGAAGCCTCTACCAGACGGCGACCACACTGCTGATGCCGATGGAAGATGGTGGCGCAAATAGTGCTGTGGTTGAGGCATTGGCTTGCGGGCTGCCAATTGTTACAACGGATACCGGAGGCATCCGAAGTTACGGCGGCGATACGATGTTCCCGCTGGTTAAAAACAATGACGACAAATCCTGTGTCGACCTCGTGGCCACGTATCTCACCGAACCGCAGTTTGCATCCGCCGTATCGAAGAAGTGCAGGGAGTTTGCTGAAACCAAACTGGAGTGGACGATTGCCGCCAAAGAGTACATCGATGCCTATCGTTCACTTGGTTTCATTTAGAAAGGCGCCCAATGGCCAAAAATTGGACGAGCCGTCAAGGTGCCCCTGCGCTTTGCTGTTGCATGAAGTGAGTACTTGAAACACGAGCTTTGAACGCACCCTTAGCTTTGGCGCAGGCCCTAATGCAGCATCGCAACTAGATTGGAGCGTTACCTCGCCGGCGGAGGGGAAACCACATCAGCTTCAGTAACCCAGACACATACCAGGCACGTAATTGTTACTTTCGCATATGGCAGACCTAATCATTGAGCCGGGACGCACAGAGAAGAACTACTGGACGGATCTGTGGCGGTTTCGGCAGTTGTTTTACTTTCTTGCATGGCGCGATATTCTGGTGCGCTACAAGCAAACCGTGGTTGGTGTCGCGTGGGCCGTCCTGCGCCCATTTCTTACCATGGCCATCTTTACGATCGTCTTCAGCCGGATTGCGAAACTGCCAAGCGTAGGCACCGCTCCGTATGCAATCCTCGTTATGGCCGGGATGCTGCCGTGGCAGTTTATTTCAGCATCTATCAGCGCATCGAGTGAGAGTTTGGTGGGAAGTTCGAATCTTATTTCCAAGATCTATTTTCCCCGGCTCATCATTCCCTCCAGCGCGATTGTCACAAGCTTTGTCGATTTCCTCATCACGTTGGTTTTGATGGCCGCGATGATGCTTTGGTATGGATTTGCGCCGGACTGGCGGTTGGTGTTCCTGCCCTTGTTTATGATTCTCGCGTTTGGATGCGCTTTGGGGGTCGGTCTCTGGCTGTCGGCACTCATGGTGGAGTACCGGGATGTCCGCCACGTCGTGCCTTTTATTGTTCAAGTCGGAATGTATGTCTCTCCCGTTGGTTTCAGCAGCAACGTGGTTCCGGCAAAATGGCGCCTGCTCTACTCATTGAACCCAGTGGTTGGCATCATCGATGGCTTCCGCTGGTCGCTCATGCGGGGCCAGATGGACCTCCGGTGGCCGGTGCTCCTGCTTTCGGTGGCGATCTCTCTTGTGCTTGCCGTAAGCGGCATCTGGTACTTCCGCAAAACGGAAAGAACCTTTGCCGACGTCATCTGACTTTCACACGAATCAACCGAATTGAAGCGAGCGGGAAGCTGCACCTCCTCCGCTCCGGTCCCATTCCAATGTCTGACGCAATCATCACGGTAGAAAATCTCGGCAAGAAGTATCAGATCATGCACGATAAAGCCAGGCGCGGCGGCACGACGCTTCGCGAGACGCTTTCCAACAGGGGAGCCGAGCTGGTGCGGGCGCTGATTCCGGGGGGCAAGAGACGTTCCGCCAACGAGCGCGATGGCCGGTCCCGGCGCGAGGAGTTCTGGGCGCTGAGGAACGTCGCATTCGAGGTGAAGCAAGGCGAGGTGTTGGGCATCATCGGCCGCAATGGGGCCGGCAAGAGCACGCTCCTGAAGGTGCTGAGCCGCATTACCGAGCCGACCGAAGGCCGCGTGCGCATCCGGGGCAGGGTGGCGAGTCTGCTGGAGGTAGGAACGGGGTTTCATCCCGAGCTGACCGGCCGCGAGAACATTTTTCTGAACGGTGCGATTCTGGGCATGGGCGGGGCGGAGATCAAAAAGAAGTTCGACGAAATTGTGGATTTTGCCGGAACCGAGCAGTTTCTCGACACCCCCGTGAAGCGATACAGCAGCGGTATGTATGTGCGGCTGGCGTTTGCCGTGGCGGCGCATCTGGAGCCGGAGATCCTGGTCGTGGATGAGGTGCTGGCCGTGGGCGATGCCCAGTTTCAAAAGAAATGCCTGGGCAAGATGCGAGATGTATCCACCAAAGAAGGGCGAACCGTCTTATTTGTCAGCCACAACATGACGGCAGTACGCTCTCTCTGTAGCCGTGCTATGCTTTTAAGGTCCGGACAGCTTGTGGCTGATGGCTCTCCGGACGAAATCATCCAAACCTACCAATGCGCGGACTACCGGCAATTACTGCAAAAGAAGTGGGACGCCTCATCCTTGGGCGAATCGCTTGCCACGAATGGACTCTATTTGAAGGAGGCGCGAATTGATTTGGAAGATGCTTCCCAAGAACTTATTCGTGTGGACATGCCTTTCACGCTATCTTTTTGCATTCACTCCAAGCGCGAAGTCACCATCAACTTAAGCCCTCACTTCTCGTCCATGGGCGGTGAAGTGATATTCGCCGCACCGTCGCCACAGCAGAAGCTGGGGGCTGGGGACAATTGGTTCGTTTGCTCAATGCCGGCAAATTTTCTTAACGATGGGGTGTATTCCGTGCAGGTCATGATTGTCAGTGATTCTACGGCGATCCAAGTGGTGAACGACGCACTCGTTTTCGAAGTTCACGACTCGCCTCGCAACGGAGCTTGGCATGGCAAATGGCCCGGAGTAGTCCGGCCCCTGCTGAAGTGGAACTTCAGTGGACAAGGCACAGAAATTGCCTAAACATTACTTCGCCATTTTATGATCAGTTTCCTTAAAGAATATACAAACGCTGTCACCGCAGCACTCCTAGCAGATTTTTCCGACAATTACGATCAAGACCGCTTTGGGCCGCGGGAAAAATGTGCTGTCGGAGTTTCATCGTTAATCCGTCGTGCGCTGCACGGGTGCGGCCTTGTCACGGCGGGAGAGGCCAAGTTGACGATATCGAACGGCATTCAATTTGTGGTGCCACACCTTGAAAACTTGGAATGGCTCTATTCGCACCTTGCTGATGAAGAGTCTTATCAGACACTGGTTAAGCTCGTTGCGTTTCGTGCTCTTGGCCACCGTAAAATCAAGCTCCCGCTGAACTCGCCAGACCATTGGGCGCGAATCGAGGATGCCAAGAAGCTGGCCGTCGCCTACGAGAAGCTGGATACAGGTTTTCTAGGATGGCAGCTCCACAAGATGGATCTTGCCCAGTATGGGTATCCTATCCGGCTTTTCTCCACGCCCGCGGGCGTCGTGTGTGGTTTTGTCGAGCAACAATATCGCTGCCAGACCGGCGAGGGGACAATCGAAGTGGAGCAAGGTGACCGAGTTGTTGACGCCGGAGGTTGCTGGGGCGATACGGCGCTCTATTTTGCTTACAAGGCGGGGAAAACGGGCAACGTTGCTTCGTTCGAGTTTCTTCCCGCCAACTTGGCAGTTTTCAGACGCAATCTTGCCCTGAATCCGGAACTAGCCTATCGGATTCAAGTTCACGAAAATGCCGTTTGGTCAAGCGGTGGTGAGGCACTCGCGGTCAACGCGAATGGGCCGGGAACGACCGTTGACAAAGCACCAGCAGGTCCTGTTGCGCTGCGGGTGAGTACCGTCTGCTTGGACGACCTGATCGGAGGCGCCGGGTTGGATCGCGTGGATTTCATAAAGATGGACATTGAAGGCGCGGAGTTGGAGGCGTTGCGCGGTGCGGAAGGCGTGCTGAAACAATTCAAGCCTAAATTGGCCATCACGGTTTATCACGATCTCAAGGACTTCTGGACAATCCCGCAGTATCTGGCGCAACTTGGCCTCGGCTACCGCTTTTACCTCCGTCATTTCACGATTCACGCCGAAGAAACGGTTCTCTTTGCCAAGCCTTAGCAGCCTATTGCTGAAAACCATGAATAGTTCGTTGGTGATTTGGGGTGCCGGCGGGCACGGAAAAGTCGTTCTCGATGTTGCCCGCAACACTGGGCATTTCGAGTGCATTTTGTTCTTCGTTGATGTCCCAGCCGACTCTGGCATGCCGTTCTGTGGTTGCAAGTTGATCGTCGCTGCGCACCTGGAGTCGGAGATACTGATCGTGGATGAAGTCCTGTCGGTGGGGACGCGGAGTTCCAGAAGAAGTGCCTGGGAAAGATGCAGGACGTAACGAGACACGGAAGGAGCGTTTTGTTTGTGAGCCATAACATGACGGCGGTTCAATCTCTTTGCCAACGGGCGTTGATGCTCGCCGAGGGACGCATGATGGAGAACGGCCCGGTGGCGTTGGTGATCGCGCGCTACTTGCAGGAAGCTCAAGGTGTCAGCGAAGAGCGGAGATGGACCGATCCGAGGACCGCCCCCGGCAATGACTTCAAACCCCGCTGCGAATAGAAACCGAATTTTGGGTCATTAAAGACGGTCCCAAGACACACGCCACGTGTCATCTATTGAACGACCAAGGTATTACAGTCTTGACCAGCGGTAGTCCGCCAGAGGTACGCAAACCGGGTTTTTACAAGGCGGTTTGCTATCTACCGGCGCATTTACTGAATAGCGGCGGTTACTTTCTGAAATTGTTGATTGTGGAAAATGAAAACAGGGTCACTTATGAAAACGACGGTATCGCTGCGTTTAGAGCCTGTTATTAACTTCATGCGAGCAACCTGAAGAGGTTAGCGATCATGAGGCAGGCAAATGCGAGGAAGTGGAAGGCTCCGAGGGTTGACGCGAGTCTTTCGTAGTCGCGCGCCAGGCGGCGGAAGCGGGCGGCCCAGGCGAAGCTTCTCTCCACCACCCACCTTCTCGGCAGCAAGACGAAGCCGCGCTTGGCTTCGGTATGCTTGACGACTTCCAATTGGATGCCATGCTCGGCGGCCGCTTCTTCAGCCGCCTCTCCCGTGTAGCCTTGATCCACGTAAGCCAGTTCGACATTCTCCTCCGTGATCTGCTGCACCTGCCGGGCCAGTTCGCCGACCTGTGCACGATCCTGCTCATCGGCCGGCGTAACATGAAGGGCGAGCAGATGGCCCAGCGTGTCCACAGCCGCATGGACCTTCGATCCTTTGCGCCGTTTGGCTCCATCGTAGCCGGCTCGCGCGCCAGACTCCGGCGTCGATTGCAGGGTGCGGCTGTCCAGGATCATGGCCGTCGGCTGCGACTTGCGCCCTGCGAACTCGCGCAACAGCATGCGCAGATCCTCGACCATGGTCTCGAAACATCGGGCGCGAATCCAGCGCTGCGTCTGTTGATAGACCACCGGCCAGGGAGGAAGATCGTTGGGCATGTAGCGCCACTGGCCGCCGGTACGCACGATGTAGCGTAGCCCATTGAACACCGCGCGAAGGCTGTACTCCCGTTGCTCGGAATCCTCCCGGCACAGCGCCAGATACGGTGCCACAAAGGCCCACTCCTCGTCGCTTACATCGCTGGGATAGCCGATCTGACCCTTGTTTCCCATCCTTCCATCGTCAATCACCATGGGAGAATGAGGCAGCACGATGATTCCAAAGGAATAAAGTTAATAACAGGCTCTAGCGTGCAGGATACCGCGGAGCGCAAGCACGCTTAGATGGGCCGCGAACCGGGCGTTGTCCAAGTTCCGCTGTCTTGGGACACTTGTCTGCTTGGCGACTGACAATGACCGCGACTTCGTCTAAGAAGATTATCGGAGGGATGTTCGGATTAGAGTTGCTCCAGCCGTCAGGAGATCCGATGGTCATTGAATCGCCCAGATTTCTATCGGGCCGGCAGATCGAACTGGCCACCGGGCGTTCGGCGTTTCGTTTGCTCGAATCGTTCCTGGCCCCCAAGACAGTTTGGTTGCCATCCTACCTTTGTGGCGTGGTGCTCGGTGCATTTCGCACGGCTCGTATTCTCTTAAACTCCTGATTATGCTAAATGATAACCAGGTTACCTGCGAATACCACGGAATTGTCTCCTTCACCGCAGCGGATGCTGTGGCGCTTAACCATCGCCCATGAAAGCATAGCCAGCCCTATTCCATGAACATTTTACTCTCCTGCATTGGTAAGAGAAGCTACATAGCCGACTATTTCCGCCTAGAACTTAAAGGCGCGGGCAAAGTTATTGGAACGAGCAACACGCCTTGGACACCGGGATTCAGTTCGTGTGATGAGGCCGTAATTATGCCTCCGATTTCATCCAGCGAATACATCCCGGCAATGTTGGATGCCTGTTGCCGTTATGACGTCAGGGGGATCCTGTCCTTCTTTGATCCCGATGTTTACTGCCTTTCTTGTCACTACGACGAGTTTTGCTCCATTGGCGTTGTCCCAGTGCTCCCAAGGGAATCTGCAGCAACAATAGGTTTCAACAAGCTCAAGACATTCCAATTTCTAACTGACCTTTCCATCTCAGTCCCGCTGACGACGGAAAGCTTGGCTACTGCGATGAAGTGGCTGGAGAGTGGCAAGATGGCCTTCCCTCTGGTTGTGAAACCGCGCTGCGGATTTGGTAGCTTCAATACATTCGTAGCCCAGAACATACCGCAGCTTCGCGCTTTCTTTGAGTATGCCGATGACATGATTGTCCAACAGTTTGTGGAAGGGGTGGCCCTCAATGTCGACGGTCTTGGAGACCTGAATGCCAAGGCGATTTCCGTTGTGCCGTGGAGAAAAATTCTATCACGGCTGGGAGAAACGGAACGATCCATTACGATTGATGATCCCGACCTTGTCCAATTAGGGGTGAGACTGATCGAGGAAGTTGGCATTATTGGTCCCCTTGACGCTGACTTTATTCAAGACGCAGGAGGCACCTTATGGACTCTGGAGTTGAATACGCGCTTCGGCGGCGGATACCCGGTGTCACATCTGGCGGGTGCAGATTTCCCAAGACTGATTCTCGAGATGCTTGCCGGCAAAAAACGGATAAGGGGATTGGCGCGATACCAGCGTGGTGTTACTATGATGAAGAAATTGCAGGTCATCCCAGGACCCGCTGCGGAAGACGTGGAGAAGGCATGAAACAGCTAATCGGTCTCATAACGGCGGCGGAATGGGATGACACTTGGCAGAAGTGGTTTCATCAATATTCAAGGGGCATACCAAGACTTGGTTCGTGGTTGGAAGTCCATTTTCCACCCGAAGGTTTGGACTTCCTCGAGATTGGCGCCGGCAGCGCTCGTGAATCAAGATACCTCGCCGGGCGCGCCCGGACGGTCACATGCATCGACTTTTCCCCGGCGGTCGTGGCTTGCTGTAAGAGAACCAATCTCCCTGCCAACATGAACGCTCAGGTTATGGACGCTTTCAATCTGGGCTTTCCGAATCAACAGTTCGATGTTTCCTTCCACAAGGGGTTCTGGATCTTATTCTCGAATGACGCACAAATTGCAAGTCTTTTCAAGGAGCAGGTTCGGGTTACAAGGACAACCGTGCTTGCCTTGGTGCATAATGCACGAAACGAGCGTATGGTGCGCGATTTTGAGCGCCGAGCCAAAGAAGACAAGCTCTTTCAGGTGCGTTTTTTTGACCCCACGCAACTTAAGAATTTCCTGGAGACCGAGTTGAAAGCCGCCGGAATTAATGGGCGGGTATGCGTGCGAAAATTTGGGGGCATCAGCTGGATTTTCAAGTTCAATTGCCCCTATTGTTTCCAACCGATTCGCAACCGCATCGCGTCATTGCTTTACGTCTGCCTACCGTGGAGTCGAGTGGAATCTGTTGTGGTAGAAGTTTGTTTAAACACGCAACATAGCTCCATGTGTACGAGTAGGTAGGACACTCGTTCAATTATGTACCGAAGGCACCAAACTCCATCACAGAGTATCTGCCTATCCTAAAATGAACCCACTACTTCATGTCGGTCGTCCTAATATCGGCGATCGTGCCGCATTGCTCGCCCGCATCAACGCCATGCTGGACAGCCGGTGGTTTACCAACAACGGGCCATTGGTGAGAGAGTTTGAGGCGCAAATCGCCCGCTACGTGGGCGTGAAACATTGCATCGCCATGTGCAATGCCACAATGGCTCTGGAAAACGCGTTCCGCGCCCTGGAACTCAAAGGCGAAGTTATCGTGCCGGCCTATACATTCATCGCCACCGCCCACGCGCTGCAATGGCAAGAAATCACTCCGGTCTTCGCGGACATGGACCCGGCTACACACACCATCAGCCCAGTCAGCATTGAACGGCTCATCACACCGCGAACCACCGGCATTATCGGCGTGCATGTGTGGGGGCGGGCTTGTGACACAGACGCTATTGAAGAGATTGGCCGCAAACGCGGGCTGAAAGTAATGTATGATGCCGCCCATGCTTTCGGCTGTTCACGGCAAGGCAGGATGATTGGAGGGTTCGGAACCTGCGAGGTCTTCAGCTTCCACGCTACCAAATTCCTTAACAGCTTCGAGGGCGGCGCAGTTGTCACGAACGATGATATTCTTGCCGATCGGTTGCGCCTGATGCGCAATTTTGGGTTTGGCGGCTACGATGAAGTGGTCTATCTCGGCGTCAACGGCAAGATGACCGAAGTTTGCGCCGCTATGGGCTTAACGTCATTGGAAGCAATTGATGATTTGATTGCCGTTAACCGTCGCAACTATGAGGCTTATCAACAGCAGTTGCAAGGATTGCCTGGTATAGGCTTAATCCGATATGACCCCGCTGAACGGAATAATTACCAGTATATCGTGGTGGAAGTGGACCCCGAACAATCGCCGCTGAATCGAGACGAATTGGTGGCGGTGCTTCACTCTGAAAATGTTCTGGCCCGCAAGTACTTCTGGCCAGGCTGTCATCGCATGGAGCCGTATCGCTCTCTGCAACCCAATGCTCATCTTTTGCTGCCAGTAACAGAACAGATTGCCAGTCGGATTCTTCTTCTGCCCACAGGCCAAACAGTGGATGTTGCCATTGTGGAAAGCATTTGCGGAATTATCCGCACCGCTTTGTCACAATCAGCGGCCGTCCGGTCCGCCCTGACCGCCTGATCTCGGTTTTTCCCCATGTCTACTCATATGCCCCACATTCTCGATCAGCTTTCGTGCGCACGTCCCAAGGTGAGTGTGGCGATGAGCACCTACAATCACGAGAAATTCATTGCCCAGGCAATCGAGAGCGTACTCGCCCAGAACGTGAATTTTGATTATGAGATCGTTGTTGGAGAGGATTGTTCAACGGATGGCACCCGCGCCGTGGTCATGGACTTTCACCGTCGCCACCCTGACCGAATTAGGCTTCTTTTATGGGATCGAAATGTGGGCATGATGCGAAACGGTGCAGCAATATTTGGTGCCTGCCGCGCCGAGTACCTGGCGTATCTGGAGGGTGACGACTATTGGACTGCGACCGATAAGCTGCAAAAGCAGGTCGATTTTCTAGACGCCCATCCTGATCGTGCCATATGCTGCGGCCGCGCCCGAGGCGTGTATGAAGCGGGCGCGGAGAATTCCGATGTTAAGTGGGATGTCTTCCCTCCTCATCCTGCCGGGACATATACTGTCGAGGACATATTGAAGGGCACCTTCGTAGTGACATGCACTACTGTATTGAGGCGGGAATTAGTCCCTTCGTTCCCCAAATGGTATTTCGAGATGAAGCTCGGCGACTGGCCCCTTTGGGCAATGATTGCGCGCTTCGGGAAAATAGAGCTAATGGACGAGATCATGGCGGCTTACAGAATACACCCCGGGGGCACATGGAGCTCGCTGCCGTACGTTACGCGATTGGATGAAGCTGCGCGAATGCTAAGGGCCCTCGATAAAGAATTAGCGTATCAGTACACAGAGATTATCCGAGAGACGAACGCCACTCCATACCTTGACCTGGCTCGTACGTCACGGTCGAAGGGCAGGCGGATAGAGACAGCGAAGCACGTTGTCGCTTACATTCGAAACGGCGGTTGGCGTTGCCCAGGCAGTGCGCGGATTATCGCCGGCATGATCACCTTTGAAGTATTTGGGTCCTGGTACAAAGTTTTCTCGCGAGCGAAGTCGGCAAATAAGAGTTGAAGCGAGCGGGAACCAGAGCTGAAGTCGGCTGGCGGGTTGTCGGGCAGCCTGCACAGATTCCAGCGAATGGCTTTGTGTTGGTCCGGAGGGGAATGGCGAGAATGATGAATTCGCTCAGGGCAGCGCTCGGACGGTGGACGAGGCCGCGCTGCGAATTTCCAGGTATAGAGGAAAAGCTGGATCAGTTGAAGATTAATCAGGGGATTTTGCTGAATGAGATGCATGCCACGAAAGCGTCGCAAAACCTGAAGGATTTTGAGTACAAAGTCTTTTCGCAATGGGGCGAGGACGGAATTATCCAACGCCTGATCCGCTTGGTTGAACCGCAAAACAGGACCTTCGTTGAGTTTGGCGTGGAGGATTTCTCAGAGTCCAATTGCAGGTATCTGCTGATGAAGGATAATTGGAGCGGCTTTGTTATGGATGGATCAGCCGCAAACATGGAGAGATTGAAGCACTCATACTATTACTGGAGATACGACCTTCAGGCAGTTAGCGCGTTCATTACAAGAGAAAACATCAACGGGTTCATCGCGCAAAGCGGTTTTGGAAGAGAGCTCGGGGTTTTGTCGATCGACGTGGATGGCAACGACTACTGGGTGTGGGAGTCGATCGACAGCGTATCTCCAGCGATTACGATCGTTGAGTACAATGCCAGCTTCGGCAGCGATCGCGCGGTAACTATTCCATACAAAGCCGACTTCTTCAGGACGACGGCACACTCTTCGAATTTGTACTATGGGGCGTCGCTGCCGGCGCTTTGCTTTCTTGGCAAGCGCAAGGGCTATGCCTTTGTGGGATGTAACTCGGCAGGTAACAACGCATTCTTTATTCGTGAAGACCTTCGACCGCGGGACTTGCCGGAGCTTACCGCGAAGGAGGGGTTTGTTCGCTCCAAGTTTCGAGAGTCGCGCTCTGCGGACGGCACCCTTGCTTTCTTGAGCAAAAATGAAGAGGCAGAAATTCTGAAGCAGCTGCCGGTCGTTGAAGTGGAATGAGAGTAGATTCTCCTGGTCGCCGAAGGCCCAAGTGGTGAGGTTTTAGAGACCTTTGCAAAGCGTCGTGTCCTTGTGACCGGAGGCGCCGGCTTTATCGGCAGCCACCTTGTGCGACGCCTTGCGGGGCTGGGCAGCGATACGATTTCGCTAGGCGGCAATCGCGACGAGGGAGAGCTTGCGGAGGGCGCGCGTTACATCTTTGGCGACCTCTCGCGCGACACACTGGAGACGGTTGATTTCGTTCCTGAAACAGTCTTCCATCTTGCGGGAGGGGCATCCGTTTCGGCGTCGCTTGCGAATCCTCCGGAGGATTTTTTAAAGTCGGTTTTCTCCAGCGTGGTCTTGTTGGAGTTTCTGAGGAAAAACTGGCCGGAGGCGCGGCTGATCTTTATTTCGAGCGCTGCAATTTACGGCGAGGCAAAGGAGAAGAAAGCGCATCACGATCTTGCGTGCTTGCCCGTTTCGCCATATGGGGTTCACAAGAAGCAGGTCGAGTCGCTGTTGCTGGACCATGCGCGGATGTATCGGACCAAATCGGTGATCGTGCGGCCGTTTTCTGTCTACGGTCCCGGGTTGCGCAAGCAACTACTGTGGGATGCGATGGAGAAGGCGAGCAGAGGTGTTTTCGAGTTTGCCGGATTTGGAGATGAGCAGCGGGATTGGGTCTATGTCGACGATCTTGTCGAGTGCCTTTTGCAGATCAACAAATACGCGAGCGCCGATGTTCCCGTGGTGAATGCCGGCACCTGCCACGGTATTTCGGTGCGTGAAGTCCTCACGGAACTTTTTCGCGTCGCCGGCATCAGGCAGGCGCCTGTGTTCGTTGGCAATACCAGGGAGGGTGATCCCGGGCGCCTTGTAGCCAACGATTCGGCAGAGGCATTGCTTGGCCCCCTTTTCGTGACGAAGCTCTGTGATGGGTTGACCGCCTATGTGCAGTGGTACAACGCGGAGAGGCATCGATGATCAGGGTCGGAATGATCTTGCTTTTCACAAATGCTTGGCAAGCGGGTACCAACTACTTCCGTAACCTGTTGAGCTGCTACCGGCAGCATCCCGACCCCGAAGTGAAACTCGAACTATTCAGTCCGTATCCTGAGGATCTCGCGCAGTATCGTAGCGACGCGATTGGGGTTCACAAGTGGCCAGGCATGCCGGCAAGGAACATAGTGACCGTTCCTAGGCGGGCTATCAAGCGATTCCTGGGCATTGACCCGGTACTCGTAGGACTTCTCAAGTATCGTCGGATCGATTTGATGAGCCACGTTTGGCCGTCGGACCTAGATGCTTTGCGAATACGAGCTGATATCCCGGTGCTGCCGTGGATGCCGGATTTTCAGCATAGACGGATGCCGCATTTTTTCAGTGAGCGGGAATGTTCCGAGCGCGATGCCTATGTAGCCCAGTCTCGCAAGTGGGGGCACTTGCTCCTCAGCAGTCAGTCTGCGGAGTCCGATTTCAGGCGCTTTTACCCGGAACTGGCCCAAGTACGGACGTACATACTCAGATTCTCTTGCGCGTCCGCTGTAAACATCGTTCCACTGAGCCGCGAGGAGCTGGGGGCGCATTATCCAGTCCGTAGTCCGTACTTCTTCCTACCCAACCAATTCTGGCAGCACAAGAATCACGTAGTGGTCGTCGAGGCGCTTCGTCAGACCCCTGCGGAAATTCGTGTACTCTGTACGGGACTAATGGATGACCACCGATCTCCAGGATTCATTCCAAGCCTGATGGAAAGGGTACGGCAGGCAGGGTTGGAGGATCGCTTCGTTTGTCTTGGGACCGTACCTTATTCAGTTTTAATTAGCCTGATGCATCACTCGCTTGCTGTGGTGCAACCATCGCGGTTTGAGGGCTGGAGCACAACGGTCGAGGAAGCTAAGGCAATGTGCAAGCAGATTATTCTGTCAGATATTGATGCTCACGTGGAGCAGGCTCCGCAACGAGGCGTGTATTTCTCGCCCGATTCACCGGAGGAGCTTGCAGCGTGTTTGAAACGCGTTTACGTTGAATTCGACCCTTCGATTGAGGAAGGTTTTGCGAAACAGCGCCCACAATACAAGGCGAGGGTTGATCGAGAGTGGGTACGACACTATGCCTGCATTGTGAAGGAGATTTGTCAGGCACGGGTCTGAGGCGTTCGTGACGGCGATTCACTTGATTCGCCGGTACGTTTACTGACAGGCTAAGTTTTCTGATTGGCTCAACCGCGTTGCACCCGAGGAGTTTCGCGCAATCCTTTTTCCCGGACGATGCTGCCATTCCGATGCTGTCAGTCATCATGCCGACATTCAATTCCGCCGATACGATTGAGCGAAGCTTGCAGAGTATAGCCGCCCGGACGTTCGCGGACCACGAGGTGATTGTGCAGGACGGTTCGCCGGACGGCGACGTCGAGGAGTTCGGGCAGACGCAAGGGAATATGACCATCCACCTCTATCGGTTGCGCGGCCAGGGTGTTTACGATGCGATGAACAAAAAGGAGCGGGATATCGCCAGGGGCTCGATGCGCTTTCCAGATGATGAACAATACTGTGCAAATTTCATATCTCATTAACCGTCGCTACGCTGATTACCGGCAGGGAACCGGCGTGCAACTAGCGTTAATTGCACGCCAACTCAGCCCTTCCGCGCTTCATATCTGCTGGGACGATGGACACCCTATCAAAGAGACTTACAGGCCGGTGTGCAATCTGAATACGTCGCTGCTTCGATGGTGGTTGTTCAAGAGGGGCAAGGGACTCGTGACGCGCATCGAGCATGCTCTGGGAGTTACCTGGCACTCAAAAGAAATCCTAGCCAGACGGACTATCCGGCTGAAAAAGAAATGGAGCGGGGCTTCCGCTCCTCGGGTTTGTACCTATGCGTATGTGATCGTTGCACATGAAGATGAAGCAAGGATTGCGCGCACGGTTCTCGGCAGCCTAAAAGCCGACTATGTGTTAAACATAGTCGACTTTCACCATCGCGCCGACAGCGCGTTGGAATCGTACCCGGAGTTCGCCGCACTTCTGAAGGAAGCTCGGCAGGTATTCGCACTCACACCGACGATTCGCGATGAACTTCAATCGCTCTCCGGAAGAACGGATATTCAGCTCCTGGGCATTGGCCGGCCATATCCGGCGCGAGCGGCAGAGGCTCCGCGGAGTGGGCAATGTCTTCAAATCGTTATGGTTGGCGGCCTTGGTTACCGGCGGGGCATGGAGCAACTGGCGCACTACTGTCGTGGACTCGACACTAGGCGCATTCCCTATTCACTCAACTATGTCGGACCGAGGGAATTCCTTACGCATTTTCCTCCAGGCCTGGAAGTAAACTATCGAGGTGCGCTATCGGACCAGGCCAGAGACGCTGTCTTGAGCCAAGCTCATCTAGCTTATCTGCCATACCCGGACAGCGATCCTGTGACCGACTATCTGGCACACTATTCATTTCCTTCGCGTCTCGCTGATTACTTTTGGCACGGCATTCCCGTGATTGGCCCAGTTTACCCTACTAGCGCAACGGCTAGGATGCTCAAAGATCTGCTCGGAAACGGCGTTTGGTTTTCGCTAACGTCTGAGGATCTCGTAAATGCAACTGCTAGGATCAGCCAAAATCCTGCTAGCTGGTGCGAGGCCTCGCAGCGGGTCATCCGGTTCGCAAAAGATCATTTTGATTTGACAACCATTGCAAAAGCAATCAGCGACGCATTTTCCGATGCAAAATGCAGCGGTCAATCCTGAACCACTCGTTGTTCTAGATATATTCGGCCCGTCCGGTGGGGTTGGGCGTTGATTGCGGGAGCTGCTCAAGGCCTCTCCCAATTCCGGAACAGTGATGGTCTGCGTGGCATATCCCATGTGACCGATCCGCTAAGCCGGGCGTTCGGGGAGACGGAAACATACAATTCGAAAACCTTGAACTGTCACGGTTCGCTCCTAAGGATGTTACTCTTCGCGTCCGCGTGCGTTTTTGCTTCAATGAGGTCATACCATCCGAGGCATGCTGAGGGCGGTCCTAATCCAGAGTGCATCAAGGGCTAGCACACCGTCTATGCGTCGTCTGCTGATCAACCATCCCCAAGCGATGGCAATCCGACGCGCATTATCGCGCACGTCGAATTGGGTTTCAACTGGAATAAAGACCCGAAGCGTGCAGATGAAAGTCGTAAAGGCGATCGCGTGATCCTATTTCTAGATACTTTTGGGGCGTCGGGCGGAGTTGGCCGCTGCACGAGAGAACTCCTGAAGGCCTTTACACAATCGGGGACTGATGTTCTGTGTTGCGGGCGATCCCATGTGGTCGAATCCTTTAAGCCTATAATTGCGGAGGACGGAAGAATTCGCTTTCATAACCTGGACCGCCCCCTCTATGATCCTCGCGTGTTATCTGTAAGGTTTTGCTCGCACTTCTTTGGTCAATCTGCCACCGCCAGCGACGCATTGCTGGGTGCTGTGCATGCGAAGATTGGAAAGACTGATGAGAGCCACACAAAGAGCCGCATCTTAGTGAACTACCCGCAGATTATTCCGCCACCTGGAAAGGACTACGAGTTTTCGGTGCTTATTTACGACCTGAACTGGCTTCGTTTCCCCGGCAACTTCCGGGAACCGGAGAAAATTGATCGCTGGTGCAGGGAATGGATCGAAAGGGCAGTTAGCGTCATTACGATCTCCGAAGTCACCCGACGCGAAGTCATTGATGCCTATGGTCGTTCCCCCGCTAGTGTGATCGCGGCACCACTCGCGCCATTCCCGCCCCATACGACAGTTTCGCCGATACTCGATAAGACTGTCCTTGACAGACTCGGACTAAAAGCCGGGCGCTTTTACCTATATCCAGCAGCTTGGGGTCTACATAAAGGATTTACCGCTCTTACTGAAGCCCTTGAGCTCGCGAAGGGCACGGACCCAGCTGTTGTGACGTGCGGGGAGCCGTTGGAGAAAATCGAGACTGCCACATCGGAGATCGCTACTCTAAGGAAGTCTTTGGCGGGTCGATGGAAACGACTCGTCAGCGAAAAGCGGCTCGTCATAACGAGTTATCTTCCCGACGAGGATCTCGAAGTTTTGCGCCGCAACTGCAAGGCGTACATTCTACCCAGTGAGTACGAGGGCTTCGGCTTTCCATTAGTAGAAGCGATCTATCATTATCGCCCAGCCCTGGTTGCGCCGATACCGGCGCATGTGGAGATGCTCAGCCGTTATCCGCAGTACACTCTCGCCAGGCTCTGCGAACTCAATTCCGGCAAGACCTTCGCTCAGAATCTTAATGATTTGCCAACGGAGTGTGCGGATGCACCAATTGGATGGGCTGAGGGGATCGAGAAAACATGGTCATGGTCGCACACTGCTGCACTCATAAGCTCGTCCCTATCTATGCAACAAAGATAAGGGATGGTCGTCTGTGTCAAGATCGTCAGGGAAGATGCTGAGGAACTTATTAGCGCCTGACTCGAGTCACATCGTTAGTGGCTCTATAGTTTGACGCAATTCTCCCATAGCACCGTGATAGCGCCACCTGTGCGAGCTGGTTCAGGGAGCTAAGTCCAAAAGGGTAGTCGCCCTCTATTAGCCACCCTCGTCCCAGCTCTGAAGTGCTGATCCGGCGAGTGAGGTCGTTTGCTTGAGGGAGATAGGGATGGGGATTGCTAAGCCGGAAGCGGCGGAGATGCGAACTGGGCAGTGAAGCGCTGGATGCTCATCATCACAACTGATACCCTGCGGCTTTCAGCTTTAATTCCCACTTCCAGGCTGAGCGCAGAATTTCGTGCAGGTCGCGACTGGGCTGCCAGCCCAACACCTTTCTTGCCTGAGCAGAGTCTGCGTACAACATCGGCGGGTCGCCTGGCCTCGGATCAGCATAAGAGTAAGGTACCTTTTGTCCGCTGATTTCTTCAACTGCGGCAACCAGGTTTGCTACCGATGTGCCCGTACCAGTGCCCAGATTCAAGTACGTTGTTTACCGCCTCTTGCCAAGTACTCGAGAGCTAATACGTGAGCTTCACCAAGGTCCGAAACATGGATGAAGTCGCGGATGCAGGTGCCATCGGGTGTATTCAGGTCCCTGCCAAAGATTGTCAACGGCGGTGCAGTTCCAAGCGCGGCCCGCAGCGTGAGGGGAATGAGATGCGTCTCGGGCTCATGTAGCTCGCCGATTGTTCCGCTGGCATGGGCACCGGCAGCGTTGAAGTAACGTAGGGAAACCGATCGCAGCCCGTGAGAAACGGCGTACGCAGCGAGCGCGTGCTCGAAAAATAATTTTGTGGCTCCGTATGGATTGATTGGCTCTCTGGAGTTCGATTCGGTAATCGGCAGTGTCTGTGGAGTGCCGTAGATTGCACAGGTCGACGAAAAAACGAACATGCGTACTCTACTGGCCAGTACCGCGTCGAGGAGCTTAAGAGCCACCTCAACGTTATTGCGGAAATACTTTCGCGGATTCGCGACAGACTCGCCGACATAGGCCGAGGCCGCAAAGTGCATCACCGCCTCGACTCGCGCCAGCGCCTTGGCGAGCCTAGCTTCGTCAGCAATGTCCGCCTCGATTAATTCGTAGCCGTCGCTGAATCGGCGGTGGCCGGTGCTGAGATTGTCATAGATTGTGACTTCATGACCTGCGGCGCTCAACTCAAGCACGGCATGTGATCCAACATAACCGCTGCCACCCGTGACTAGAACCCGCACTGATTCCCCCCCGGCCTTCCCAGATGATCGTTTATGCTAGACTGCAGCTTCTTTGACTGTCAGTATACCTGTACATGCTGCAATGATCACATGCTGGGATAACAAGCTCCGGATATTGCCGCGAGGCGCCACACGTTGAGCGCGGGGCAACGGTGCTCAGGCGCTCCCCTCGGTGATCACGTTAAATCCGGCCATAGAGGCTGGCTGAAGGAAGGGCTTCTCTTCGGCGAACATGGCTGCCACCTGCCGCTTGGTGCGGCCGTGGATGCGCGTGTCGGCCCAGCGCTCTTCCCAGTGGTCCAGGTATGCCTGCGCTTCTTCCAGGCTCTCGAAGCGCTTGCCTTTCAGCGGCGTTTTCTGTGCATTGGCGATACCCGATTCAACTTTTCCTTTTCGATCCGGGTCCCGCACCTTGCAGGGCAGCGCGGTCACACCGTAGTGCGCCAGCACGTCGCGATAGAGAGGATTCAACTGCGGGTCGTAGATGTCAGCCGACAACACGCCTTCGCAAAGGTTATCCAGAACGACGATCCGTGTCGATCCGCCCAGCCGGCGGAAGGCCTTCTCATGTAGCTCGGCCCAGACTCGGGCGCTAGATCGGAAGGTGAGAAGTCGAACCGACTTGCGGCTCGAGCCTAGCGTCAGCACGAACAGCCGCGTGCGCCGGTACTTGCCTGTCGCCGGATCACGCACCATCGGGCCGCTACCGTAATCAACCTGGCACTCTTCTCCGGGTTGAGTTTCGATAATCGCCCGCGCTTCCGGCGATGCGGCTCCGTGCAGTTTCCGAACATAGCGCCGCACACTCTGGTATCCACCACCGAAACCGTGGCGGTCGACCAGGTCCTGCCAGATCCCCATCGCGTTCCGGCCACGCTCCAACTCCAGCGCGATCAGTTCACGGTAAGGTTCGCAGCTGCTCGCCGGTCCGCAACCCGGCTTCCCCACCAAAAAGTCGGTGGGCACCTCTATGGCCGGTTTTGAATCCCCGCCCTCAGAGTCGGTGATCGGGTCTATGGCCGCTTTTGAAGGACCGTGGTGTCCCCACCCGCTGGGACGGCGCAGGGCAATCCCGGCGCTGCGAAGATATTCACCCGCCGTCTCCCGACGCACCCCCGTTGCCTGCTCGATGCGCCGCAAAGACCATCCCAGCCGGCCCAATGCAATGACTTGTTCCCGTTTCTCTCTGCTCAAGACATGACTCATGACCACAGAGGCTAACTGCCCCCTGTAGCGGCTAATGTCTTAAGCCTTCTCCCTATGGCCGCTTTTCACCTGATCATCTATGGCCCCTTTTGGGTGTTCACCGAGGGACGCTCCACGCTAATTTTGAGATTTCACAGCGCGAACGCTTACGTGTTCACATCGATTGACAGAGGATTGAATGATGGCGAAGGTTGCATTAATTACAGGGGATTACCGGCCAGGATGGGGCCTATCTGGCCGAACTGCTGCTCAGCAAAGGTTATATCGTGTACGGCATCAAGCGCAGTTCTTCGTCGTTCAACTCGGCGCGGATCGATCTTATTTATCAGGATCCGCATATCCCCGACGCGCATTTCCAGATTCACTGCGGCGATATGACCGACTCGACGAATCTGATCCGGATCATCCAGTCGATCCAACCGGACGAAATCTACAATCTCGCGGCGCAGAGCCATGTGCAGGTGAGCTTTGAGACGCCGGAGTACACGGCAAACGCCGACGCCACCGGGCCCCTGCGCATCCTTGAAGCGATGCGCATCCTGGGCCTCGCGAACAAGACGCACTTCTATCAGGCCTCCACTTCGGAACTTTATGGGAAGGCGCAGGAAACTCCGCAGAAGGAAACTACACCGTTTTATCCTCGCAGCCCCTACGGCGTGGCAAAGCTCTATGCCTACTGGATTACCGTGAACTACCGCGAACCATACGGCATGCACGCTTCGAACGGAATTCTGTTCAACCATGAAAGTCCGATTCGCGGCGAGACCTTCGTGACGCACAAGATCACGCGCGCGGTGGCGGCAATCCATTTGGGCGTGCAGAAGACGCTCTATATCGGCAATCTTGACGCAAAGCGCGACCGGGGCCATGCGCGTGATTACGTGGACGGCATGTGGAGGATTGTTCAACAGCCAGAGCCAAGCGATTACGTACTGGCGACGGGAGAAACACACAGCGTGCGTGAGTTTGTCGAGCTTGGCAATTTCGCGCCGCAAGCGACCAGTTTTTCACAGATAAAGAGCGCATTCCAGAAGAGGGGCACGTTTCTGCCATCCCACTCCGGCTGCTGTTCATACACTCCAAAGACGTGATACCCGAAGCCACCAAGAAACTCGGCCAGGGAGGCAAAATCGACAAAAGCATAATCGTTTCTGGGGCGCGCCACCGGTTCGCATTCACTTAGGATGAAGTGCACCCGCTGCTCCCGCTGGAGCGGTTCAGCTCCCGACAGCACCTCGAGGTCATAGCCTTCTGTGTCGACTTTAAGGAAATCACCAAGGGAACTCACTGCCCGGTTGGTCGGTGATCCATGTCTACCACGGTCCGTCCCAAGTCAATCTTGGGGAGTCTTCACGGCGGTCAGGTTTTTATATTGCAGGTCTCTCTGTCGGGCTCTTTCCCTGGCTCACGAGGACAGGCTCACGCGCCAGTCCGTCTTTTTCATTAGGCTGCCGAGGCGTGCCCGGACCGGGCGGGTCAGCTCTTTCTTTTGTTATTTATCGAGGGCAGGGGAATTACACATGAGAGCGTGAGCACGTCAGTAATCCGCTCGATCAGCGCTCAATTTTTGCTGGTTTCTCGTTTTTTGGGGGTGGTCAGTTCCCGTTCATCCCAGAGCTTGGTGAAAGTAGTTTCCAAATAGTTTGTGAGTGACCGCCGCTCTTTTTCGGCTTCTTCGATCAGCCTTCTTTTGAATTCAGCGGAAACTCGGAAGTTTAAAGTCTCCTTCTTTTTCATGAGATTCAGTAAAAGCCTCGGCGCGATGCTACCGAAGACCCCGACGAATGGT
>JBEKAJ010000363.1:0-3658 GCA_050018295.1 Occallatibacter sp.
GGCGTCATTGTCGACGCCGGCAAGTTTGACTGGGCTGCCTCGGGCCGCTTCAAGGACTTCACCGAGCCCGATCCCTCCTATCACGGCCTCCGCTACACTGAGGCCTTCGGCCCACTCGCGTTCATTCTCAAGGCGCGCGTGCAGGGCCTCCGCGACACCGGCGCGGCGCTCTCGCCCTTCAACGCGTTCCTGCTCTTGCAGGGCATCGAGACGCTGCACCTCCGCATGGAGCGCCACTCGCAGAACGCTCTTGCCGTCGCTCGCCACCTCGCAGACCACGCCGGTGTCGATTGGGTCAACTATCCCGGCCTCGAAACCAGCCCTTACTACGCGCGCACTAAAAAGTACCTGCCCACAGGCGCCGGCGCTCTCGTCACCTTCGGCATCAAGGGCGGCTACGAGGCGGGAAAGAAGCTTATCAACACTCTCGAGCTGTTTTCGTTGCTGGCCAACATCGGCGACGCCAAGTCGCTCGTGATTCACCCCGCCTCGACCACGCATCAGCAACTTTCGGTTGAGGAGCAGGCGGCGACGGGCGTCACGCCGGAGATGGTGCGGCTTTCCGTCGGCATTGAAGACATTCGCGACATCCTCGCCGACCTCGATCAGGCAATCGAGGCCGCCAATGGCCACACCTTTATCGGCTCAACCAGGGCCGTTGCGGCAAAATAGAAAGAGCAGCACCTGGCCTCTTGCTTCGTGCGGATGAAAAGGATTTATCGCATCGTTCAGAAGCAGCGCGATAGAGCTGGAAGCTAGAGGCTAGTAGCTAGGAGCTTTTGGGGAATGACCGACACTTACAGCCGCAGCGGCGCCTCGCCGCCCGGATCGAAAACAGTGGAGCCCACCTACGAAGGCGACTTCGTTCTGGACGGCTCCCTGCCGCTCGAGTGCGGCCGCTCCCTCATCTGTCCCACGCTGCATTACGCCGTCTACGGCCGGCTGAATGCGGCGCGCGACAATGCCGTCCTTGTTTGCCACGCACTCTCGGGCTCGGCTCTCGTCGGCTCCTGGTGGCCCGAAATCTTCGCTCCCGGCGCGGTCCTCTCGCTGGAGCACGATTTCGTCATCTGCATCAACATGCTGGGCTCCTGTTACGGCTCCACGGGGCCCGGTTCCGTCAATCCCGAAACAGGCGAAATCTACGGGCCGGACTTTCCTCTCGTCGGCGTTCGCGACAACGTCCGCGCGCAGGCGCGCCTGCTCGATTCGCTCGGCATCCGCCGTCTCCGCCTCGTGCTGGGCGGCTCCATCGGCGGCATGCAGGCGCTGGACTGGACCATCCTTCAACCCGAACGCATCCAGCGCTCGCTCATTATCGGCGTCACCCCGCTCTCGGCCATGGGGCTGGCCCTCAACCACCTCCAGCGCCAGGCCATCCAGCATGACCCCGAGTGGGCCGGCGGCCGCTATCTGCCGCAGCGCCCGCCCCGCAGCGGGCTGGCGCTGGCCCGCAAGATCGCCATGATCAGCTACAAATCCGCGCCCCTCTTCGACGAGCGCTTCGGCCGCAATCCCAACCGCAGTGGCGAGGATCCGTGGGCGGCCGACGGCCATGGCACCGGCCTCATCGGCGAGCGCTTCGACATCGCCGGCTATCTCGATCTCCAGGGCAGCCGCTTCATCGAGCGCTTCGACGCCAACGCCTATCTCGCCATCCTGCGCGCCATGGATACCTGGGACCCGCTGCGCGGTTACGCCTCGCCCGAGGAGGCCTTCGGCCGCATTCGCGCGCGGCTCAGCTTCATCGGCATCAGCTCCGACTGGCTCTTTCCCGCCGAGGATGTGCGCCGCTTTGCCGAGTCCATCCGTGCTGCCGGCGCCCAGGCCGACTACCGCGAGATGACCAGCGCCCACGGCCACGACGCCTTCCTCGCCGAGCAAGCGGAGCTGGTTCGCCTGCTGCAGTAGGCCCGTCCATTGGCCTTGAATTGCAACCCTCGCCCGCGGCCCTCCGGCGGGTCCGCGCCAGGCCTCCGCCCGCCCAGTTACCAGCGTGCGGCGTGCCCCGCATTCCCCATCGCTCTTTGCTTGTCAGCGGCGTGTTGGCTTCTTATAATCCTCCTACGAATCACTGGTGGCCATGGTATCTTTATAACCGTTGCCCCAGCGCTCAACCGCCGCCCGGGATTGTTGCCATTTGCTGGCGAATGAGTGAAACTTGATCTCCAATTCGGCATTTCCCAGGAGCATTGCATGAAGAAGTTAGTCCTTGCATCTGCGATGGCATTGGCAGGCCTAAGCCTCGTTTCCACGCCAGCACTACGCGCCCAGGACTCCAGCCAGATCACCATCCAGGATCCAGCCGAGTTCAACGCGTATCAGAACGCGATCACACAGACCGACCCCGGCCAAAAGGCCGCCACGCTCGAAGGATTTCTTCAAACTTATCCACAGAGTGTTGTCAAGAAGGCCGTTCTCGATCAATTGATCGATAGCTACCAGCAGGTCAACCAGCCCGACAAGGTTGTCGGTGCGGCCAGCCGCCTGCTTCAGGTCGATCCCAACAACATGAAGGCCATCTTCGTCTCCGTTTTCGTCAAGAAGCAGCAGTGCGGTGCGACCCTCGACGCCTCCGGTGTCGCTACCGATCCACAGACTTGCGACGACGCCGCGGCCCTCGCGCAGAAAGGCCTCACTGCCCCGAAGCCGGCCGGCACGTCTGACGCGGACTGGAGCAAGTTGACCTCGGCCGCATACCCCGCCTTCCACTCGGCCATTGCCTTTGACGACGCGGTCTCCAAGAAAGACTTCGCCGGTGCCATCAAGGAGTACACCGCCGAACTGATGCTCTATTCGCCCAGTACGTGCACCCAGCCTGGTCCCTGCCTTGCGGATACGCTGCAACTGGCGCAGGCCTATGCCAAGCCCGGCGACTCAAGAGACGAAGTGAAGGCCATCTGGTTTTATGCTCGTGCCCTCGACTACGCGCCTGCGGCCTTCAAGTCAGTTATCGAGCCGCAGCTTGATTACTGGTACAACCGCTATCACGGCACGCTCGATGGCGAGGCTGCCAACAAGCAGCAGATCGCAGCGATCGAAGCCCAGGCTCAGTCAACCCTCTTCCCGCCCGCAGACTTCAAGGTTGTTCCGGCCCCGACGCCGGCGGAATTGGCGCATCACGCCTATACCAGTGGCGATCCCAAATCGTTGGGTCTCGAAGACAAGGAATACATTCTCGCCAATGGCTCTGACGCGGATGCCACCGGCCTTTGGGCCCTGCTGAAGGGCCAGGCCACTCCTGTGCCCGGCATTATCATCGCGGATCCCGCAACGGCCCTGAAGATCTCCGTCACGACTACTGCCTCGGTCAAGCCAAAGGATTTCGTCGTCAAGCTCACGAATCCCGTCGATTGCGGCGCTGTGCCGCCGCCGCCTACTGAACTCAAGGTCGCGGACGCTCAGGCCTACATTCTGGCCAACGGCGTCAAGGCCGATACCGACGCCATGGGCGACGTCCTCGTCGATACGCCGGCGCACATCCACAAGATCGCGATCGACCCCGCGATCACGGTGGTCAATGTGGCCGTTACGCTGGACGCCAAGGACGCCCACACCGCCGACTTTACCGTCAACCTCAAGGACCCGCTCTCCTGCAAGGATGCGCCGGGATCGGGCACAGCGCTCGGATTCCAGCCGGCCGCCACTGAGCTCGACG
>JBEKAJ010000364.1:0-4917 GCA_050018295.1 Occallatibacter sp.
GGCGCCAGCGGGCTACTTAAAGGCAAGGAATGAGCGAAATCTGTAAGCGTTTTCCCATTTCCAGAACAGCTTGCGCCGGATGCGCGCGTTTGTTCCCCGATTCGCTCCACAATTCCATGCAAAATGCCTCGAATCAGACTTTTGGCTGATTCCCCTTCGCACTGAAGCGCCTATATTAGCTAATGCCAAATACGCTTCACCCAAGAGGAGCCAGATTGGCAACTTTTTGGTAAAGAAGGTGTCGATTGTGGCCCACGGCAATTGCTGATTCTGCGACGAAAATTCGCCGCCCATTCTCAAGGAAACATCGCTTCGCGAAAGAGACGCGGACTGTCGAAATGCAATACGCGAGAAAAATCCAACGGTTCACTTGCAACCGCTTCATCGATTGCGGTGACTCGCATCCGGCCGGTCGTACATTCGCGCGCCACGCTCACAGCACACGTTGTCGGCAGCGATTCAATAACTTTTGACGAACAAGACCCTCTCATCTGTGACATTCGAAGCGAACGGGATGGGGCAGTAAATGACGATTTCACGAAGAGGTTTTCTGGAGTCTAGCGCCATTACGGCGGCGGGGCTAACGTTTGGAAATATCCTCGGTCACGGGACCGTAGCCGCTCAGGCCGCAGATCCGAAGAAAATCAACTCGTCTGCATGGCCACGCAAGCCCGAAGCACGCCTGCAGTTGAGTTTTAACCGGGACTGGAGCTTCATCCGGTTCGATGACGCGCCTGTCAATTTGCAGCGTCTTTCCTCCCAGCTACAAAAAGGCGCAGATCACACCGTTTTGGACGATGCTGGCTGGGAGCGCGTCGATTTGCCTCACACTGTGCGTCTTGAACCACTCGATGCAAGCGGCGGACGCAATTATCGGGGAATTTGCTGGTATCAAAAACACTTTACCGCGTCATCGAATTGGCGCGGGCGAACCGTGCATCTGGTGTTTCAAGGCGCGATGCAGGTTGCCGATTTGTGGCTGAACGGCAGGTACTTAATAACCCATTATTGCGGCTATCTTCCGTTTACTGTGGACATTTCAGAATATGTGCAATTTGGCGAGCATGCATCGAACATAATCACCGTACGCCTGGACAACTCGGACAATCCTGAAGTGCCGCCGGGCAAGCCGCAAGACAAGCTTGATTTTGTTTATTTCGGCGGCCTTTACCGTAGCGTCACGCTTGAGGTGCTGGACAATCTGCACATCAGCGACCCAATCCTGTCGGACAAGATCGCTGGCGGGGGCACATTTGTCACTTTTCCAGAAGTCTCTGCCGACAGCGCGACCGTTCAGGTTCAGACAGACGTGGAAAACGTCTCGCCCAATCGGCGCCGCGCACGCGTGCGCCAGGAGTTGTTCAGCGCCGACGGTGTCTTGGTTGCATCCACGGAGAGCGGGCTCGAGGTCGATCCAAACACATCGAAGTCGCTGACTCAGCGCGTTGAAGTGCGAACGCCGCAATTATGGCATCCGGAGCGCCCCTATCTTTACTTGCTGCACACTGCGGTTCTCGAAGAGAGCGGCCCGGATGCCAAAATGATCGACGACCAGTACGCGCGCATAGGCATCCGAACCTTTCACATCGATAAAAACGAAGGACTCAAGATCAACGGCGAGTATTTCTTCTCTCTCGGCGCCAACCGCCATCAGGACCATCCCTATGTTGGTTACGCGCTACCTGCCTCTGCGCATTATTGCGATGCAGTCAAGCTGCGTCAGGCAGGTTTCACTTCTTATCGCTGCCATTACCCCCAGGACCCGGCGTTCATGGATGCCTGCGACGAGCTTGGCATTCTGGCCATCGTCTCCAATCCGGGTTGGCAATTCATCGGAGATGAGCTGTTCCGCAAGCGCGTCTGCCAGAACGCACGCGAAATGATACGCCGCGACCGTAACCATACCTCTGTGCTGTTGTGGGAAGCCCAACTCAACGAGACAGACAACAGTCTTGTCGCGGCGGATCTTTACCGTATCGTTCACGAGGAGTTTCCTGTCGAAGGCTGCTATGCCGCCGGCGACCGCGTCTGGAAACCGGTAGCCGGCTTTGACGGATGGGATGTGGAGTACTCGCGAAACAACGGTAGCAAGCCCTTGTGGATCCGGGAATGGGGCGATCAGGTAGATAACTGGACAGATCAGCAGGGAAGCGTTCGCGTGGCGAGGGAATGGGGCGAAACAGCGATGCTAACCCAGTCGGCGCGGCATCTCGAATCTCTGGATGCAATCTACGCCAAATTGGGCGCATCTCCTGCTCCGGGGACTGCACGCGCAGCGGGAGCCGATCTCTGGGCGGGGATTGACTACTATCGCGGGTACCACCATCAACCCTTTTATGGCTCGCCACTGGACTTGTTCCGGCTGCCAAAGTTCGACTACTACCTGTTCCAAAGCCAACGCCCATTGAAAAAGATGGCAATGAACATAGGCAGCGGGCCAATGGTGTACATTACCAACTTCGCGACGTTTCAGTCTCCGGTTACAGTTATGGTCTTCAGCAACTGCGAGGAGGTGCGTTTATCGCAGAACGGCAAGGAAATTGCGACACAGAAGCCCGATACTGGATTTCATTTGCCGCATCCGCCGTTTACATTCCGCCTTTCGCAGTTCGGTGAATTGCATTCAATGCTTTTTGCCACTGGCATTGCAAAACCGGGAACAGCAATCGGAAACGTGCGGGCGGAAGGGCTCGTAGGCGGCGAGGTTGTTGCGGTTCACGAGTTGCAGGCCCCCGGTGTTCCGACCCAGTTGACGCTGGTTCTGGATGATTGTGGCCGCGATCTGGCCGCGGACGGATCCGACTGGGTGCGTATCTACGCGCACGTCTGCGATAACAGGGGCACAACCTATCCCTATGGCGACGACCAGATCACCTTCAAAGTGAGCGGGGACGGAGAACTCATTGGCGGTCGTAGCGGTGTTGGGAACCCGGTGCGAGCCGCAGCCGGAATTGCCACTGCGTTGATTCGCTCCACGGGCAAAGCCGGAACGATCTCTGTTGAGGCTGCTGCCTTCGGATTGACAACCGCGACTCTGAAGATTTCCTCGCGCGAGGTGGGTGTTTAGCTGAGCCTATTTGCTTTGGAATTGGAAGTGCTCATGATACGAACCTTGATCCTGTGCATCGTCTTCGCTCTTCCCGGAACCGTTTCGGCTCAAGACTCGTCGAATATGCAGCCGCCAATCACAGGCATTGCCCACGTCACACTTTATGCGAACGACATGGCGAAGTCGCAGGAGTTCTATCAGTCCTTGCTCGGCTGGGAAATGATGCCTGGAGGCCAAGCAAGCTCCGGAGTCCGCTTTTATGTGAACCATCTCCAATACATTGAGCTCATCTCTCCGCCAGAGCCCGGGCCCAAGGACCGTCTGGACTCCATCGCTTTTGCCACAACTGACGCGGAGTCTCTGCGGCGTTATTTGGACAGTCGGCAGGTTGTTGTGCCACAAGCCTTGACCATCGATCGTGACGGCTCAAAAACTCTTCTCGTTCATGACCCGGAGGGAAACCGGATCGCATTCGTCGAGCCAGGAGCTCATTTTCTGCCGGAGCCCAGGCTGGCATCGAGACGACTCAGCTCACATATCATTCATGCCGGCTATGTTGTCCGCAACCGTGCCGCGATGGATCACTTCTACAAAGACATTCTCGGATTCCACCTCTATTGGCAGGGCGGTGCCAAAGACGGGGACATCGATTGGGTCATGATGCAAGTTCCAAACGGAACGGACTGGATCGAATACATGCTCTATCTACCTGATCGGCCAACACGCGCACAGCTAGGCAGCGCGGATCACTTTGCGCCTGCTCGGAGTAGACGGCAATCTTCAATTGGACCTGACCGAACCGGCAGGCACGCGGGTCGAATTCATGGAGTTCTTGCCGATCAAAACTCCATGCTGTTCCCCTTACACCGGAACTCAGCCCTTGCCGGATTCCAATCAATGGTAGTGGAGGAGAAGCAAATGGGAATCGCTTCATTGGCGGTGAATGGCAGGGATCGGATTGGGACAGCGAGGACATGTGCATTGGCCGTCGCCCTGTGTTTCACATTCGCGAGCGCAACCGCTCAGCAAGGTCCGTCCACCCTTGACGGGAATCCCGCACCGTCGGCTGGCCTGGATGAGGGCCATCCCCTTCACGTTGCAAAGTTTGATCGCACCGCGGATCGCGCCTTGCTGGCCATGGAAAAACGCGCGCACGAACTGGGAATTCAGGGCGTTGCCGTTGTGGCTTATTTCGATGGCGACAGTGTTCGATCGTGGGTTTCGAAGATGATCGTTGTAGGTAGTGGGATCGAGGATCAGCCTGCGCAGAACCAAAAGGTCTCCAATCTGCTCGCAATTGCTTATTCCAAGGCGTCGGAAATGGCCGATACGTTGAAGAACAGCGGAAGTCACGTCCGTCCGCCTCTCACTGGGGAATTTGGTTGGAACGGTGGCGCAATTGCGCGCGGGAAACATGGTTACATCGTTGCAGCCTTCAGCGGAGGAAAGGGGGACCAGGACTTCGGCGTTTCCACCGTCGGCATCGCGGAGATGAAGAAGAGCCTGTAGATTGCGGAGAGCAGTTTTCTTGCAAGAAAAGGTGAGGGGACATGATCTCATTTTCTCGTCGTCGATTTCTCGAGAGCGGAGCGATCGCGGGAGCTTCGTCGCTTTTATCCGTGGCTCCCAGCAAGATCCACGCCGCGCTCGCCGGAGCGCCCATTGGCATCCAGCTCTACACGGTCGGGAAGGAATTACAGAGCGATGTGCGCGGCACTCTAAGGCAAATCGCCGCCATCGGCTACACCGAGGTGGAAACCGCGGGCTTTGCCGGTCTGACCGCCCGGGAGTTCCGCGACGAACTCGCGCGCGCGGGACTTCATTGCCACAGTGCTCACCTGCAGTGGAACGTCCAAGACCTCGGCCCC
>JBEKAJ010000365.1:0-3792 GCA_050018295.1 Occallatibacter sp.
ATTTTCTCCATTTGTCTGGTGGTGTATATCTTCTCCGTCAAAGGCTACCTTGAGATTCCCGACTCGTTCTACTCTCTCGAGACGGCTCAGGCGATTGCCACACAAGGACATCTCCAAATTCCGTACTCGGCGAGCTATACCTCGCAGGGCCCCGGCAGCCGCAGCTATTCCAAGTATGGTTTCGGTCTTGTTCTCTACTATCTCCCGGTGGTCGCCGCGGTCGAAGCCGTGGTCAAGGGGTCGGGCGGAGGCGCCGCACTGTTCGACGGGTTCCTGCTTTCCTTTGCGAACATCCCGTTCGTCATTCTTGCATTGTTGGTCTTCGACAAGCTTCTTCGCCGGTTCGAGGTGCCCCGAGTGTTTGCTGCAATTTGCTTGCTGGGTCTAGGTCTGGGCACGCTCGCTTGGCGGTACGCTTGTTATGGCTTCAGCGAGGGGATGCAGATGGGCCTGCTTCTGCTCACCGTGTATGCACTCATACGGAGGACTCCCCGGGCCATCATTGCTGGAGGGTTGGCGTTTGCATGGCTTTTCCTGGTAAAGCAGGTTTATGTCGCGTATCTTCCGGTTCTACTGGTCTATCTCATCACGCGCCCTGAAGAGTTGCGGGGACGAATCCGCAAGACAGCTCTGTTCCTCTTCCCTTTGCTATTGGCCGGCGGCTTCGATCTATGGCTGAACTTCGTCCGCTTCGGCAGCCCTTTCGAGTCCGGATACGGAAACGAAGCCAGCGAGTTTTATCCTGCGCAAATGTGGCGAACGCTGCCGCTACTCCTAGGTTCGCTCGATAAGGGCCTGCTGATTTACTGCCCGATCCTTGTGCTCGGCTTCTTCGGTTGGAGGGCGTTTGCCCGGCAACATCGAGCGGAGGCGGCCCTTTGCTGCGCGCTGATCGCCGAGAACCTGCTCATCGCAGCGGCCTGGCACTCATGGGAGGGGGGATGGTCCTGGGGGCCACGCTTGCTTGTCCCCGCTATTCCGCTCTGGCTGCTGCCCGCGGCGTTTCTTTATGAAAGGTGGCAATCCAGAAAACTGCGATGGGCGATTGCGACCGCGGTCATCGTTTCTGCAGTGACGCAGATACCTGGCGTGCTGGTCTCGGACCGAGAGATCCACATCATCAGACAAGGCCTGCTAACGCCATCGGAGCAGGCCTCCGCACCGTCGGACTACGTCGCCGCGTGGATTTTGCTGAAGCACAAGCTGGTCGATCGGAATGAGATTTACAGGACTTCAGAGTTGCGTGTTCCCGGAGACCGCGAGGTGAATTTGAGCCAGGAACCCATGTTTGCCGGACTGAATCTTTGGACGGAACGCATCGCCCCATTCCTCAAAGGATCGTATGTGCAATGGTACCCGATACTCGGTCTTCTTCTAGCCGGCTACTGGGCTTTTCAGCTCATCAGGTCGCTCAGAACGGCACCGTAATTGCCGGCAGAGATGCAGGGCTGCGAGGGGTCGGCAGTTCAAATCTGCCCGTCCCGACCATTCAACGCTCAAATCTCCTTATGCGGCATCGCGAAGGCAGGATAGGACTGCCGATTCGAGAAGCGCCCCAACTTTGGCATCCGCGCTTGCGGATGCCCGGAATCGCCTGCGAGGGGCGCGCGGCGAAACCGAGCGTGTTGGGCAGTCCAGACTTTTCCGGCCATTTGTATCGAGAGCCTGAGCTCACCGCACGGACTTTTGACCAACGCACCTACGTGACTTTTGTCATGTACCCAAAAGCAGATTCTTCGCGCATTGTGAAGAGACAGGGCATTTTACCCCTTGTGGGCCTGTGGCCGGCTTTGACCGGTTCATGGAGCACCAGTAGATATTGAATCGGAACATTCCCCCCAGGGCTGCGCATCCTCGAATGGTCTTAAAAACCGTTGCCGTGCAAGACTCGCGACGAGCAGCAGAGAATCAGATCATCGAGCGAAAGGCGGCGCATGCACTCCCCCCACTCGCGTCACGCATCGCAATCGGGCCACTACCGGCACAAAGAATTGTGGAACGTCGTCTGCGCGCTGGCGCTTTTGCCGGCCTTCGCGGGAATGGCAGGGTGCACGAAGGCGTTCCCGACCATCAAAGAGGTTGCCGCGCCGACGATCAGCACCTTCTCTGCGAGTCCGGCGTCGATCATTGCGGGCACAAGCACCACGCTGAACTGGGCAACTACGGGAGCGACCAGCATCGCTGTTACGCCGGGAACCATTGCGTCCACGTCGGCGAGCGGCTCGGTGGCTCTGAGCCCGACGGCGACGACCACCTACACGCTGACGGCGACGAATACCACGGGCACTGCGACGTCGACAGTGACGGTGACAGTGACCCAGCCAAGCCTGCCGACGATCAGCTCGTTCACCGCGAGCCCGACGAGCATTACGTTGGGCGGCATCAGCACGCTCAGCTGGACGACATCCGGCGCGACGACGCTCAACATCGCGCCGGGGAACCTTGCGTCGACCTCGGCGAGCGGCACAGTGAACGTGAGCCCTGAGACGACGACCACTTACGAACTGACCGCAACCAACGCGGCGGGATCGGTGACGGCTTCAGCGAAGGTGACGCTGACGTCGCCGGGCGAGGCGCTTAAGATCACGACGACGAGCTGCCCCGGAGGAACGCAGAACACAGCTTATGCGGGCTGCACAATTGCCGCGACGGGCGGGACTCCGCCGTACAGTTTTTCTGTCGACGACAGCGGCAGCTATCCTCCGCTGCCAGAAGGGTTGTCGATGGACGCGTCGTCTGGGCAGATCACGAGTCCGCTGATCGGCGGCCAGGGAACGTACATTCCCGAGATTGTGGTGACGGATGCGACGTCTGCGACGGCGAAGGCGCAGATCAGCTTCGCCATCAACGGCAACAGTGCCTTTCTCAAGAACGTCTTTACGGCGGCTTCCATCTTCCACCATCGCGTGGACGCGGCGACGACCAACCTGCCCGTGGATACGTCGCCAGCGGCGCCGATGTACAGCGGCTATTTGCCTGCGACGGTCAAGCCATTCTTCGGGAACAACTCGAATGCTCCGTTCCCGAATGGGATTCCGGCGATCGAGGTGCCGTATAACCAGCCCGACGTTTCGGTAGCGACGACGGTGTATCAGTCGTACTTTACTTCGGGCCCGATTCCGGCTTACGCGCCGGTGGAGGGCACGAGTAACTCGTCGGGAGACCGGCATGTGCTGGTGTATCTCGAGCCGGGCAACGGGAGTAATCCGTCGCTCTATGAAATGTGGCAGGGAGTTTATCTGGACGGGCCATGGACCGATTCGTCGAACGCGGAGTGGCCGAATGTGGCGACGGATGCGCTGACCCCGCAGGGACAGGGAAGATCGGATGCCGCGGGCTTGCCGGTGGGGCCGCTGCTGGCGAATGCGGAGGAGGTGATTGGAACCGGCACCCCGAGCGCGCCGAACGGCACCGTTCAACATCCCATTCGATTCACGCTGAATCACATGCTGAATTACTGGGTATGGCCGGCCACGCAAACAGCGGGCGTGGGAAGCTGCGTAGCAAGCGGTTCAGGGGGCGCGATTCCCGTGGAGTCCGAGATCTCGCAGGCGACGCCGCCATCAAGCTGCACAATGTCGGGAGCCGCCGGGGAGATCTACCGGCTGAAAGCTTCAGTGGCAGCGCCGACATGCGCGGCGACGAGCCCGCAGGCAGCCATCATTATTACAGGATTCCGGAATTACGGAATCATTCTTGCCGACAACGGAGACAGCGGCGGGCTGATCGGGACACCCGACGCGCGCTGGAACGACGCGGATCTCTCGTGCCTGACCAGCCTGACGCTCTCGG
>JBEKAJ010000366.1:0-3243 GCA_050018295.1 Occallatibacter sp.
CAGCAGAGTTTTTTATGCTGGGTTTGTGACGATGAATCGAAGATCGAGGGCTGCGCACGCGGTGCGAAGCTGAAAGGAGGGAACGTGAATTCCTTTTTCAAACCGTTTTTTCAACCGTGCATCATCGGAATTGTGGAGCGTAAGAGCATGTATTCACGAACTTTGAAGTCCGTTTTGTTGGTCCTGGCATTGGCGTGTTTTGCCCTTTTGCCCATGGGGTGCAAGAAGGCCCCACCGATCACGTTAGCGTGCAACGCCAGTGCGCCTACTGTCTACCCGGGCGATCCACTGTCTGTTACGGCTACGGCCGGGTCGGTGGACACGAACAAGAAGAACAACGTCATTTACAGCTGGAGCGGAGACGGCGTAACCGGTAACGGCACTTCAGCCACGGTGAATACGGCTTCTCTGGCTCCCGGTTCGTACACCGTGAAGGCTGACGTGAAGGAAGGCAAGAAGGGCAAGGAAGGGCTGAAGCCCGGACAGGCCGCTGAATGCTCTGCCGGCTACACGGTGAAACAATTCGAGCCGCCGACAATCAGTTGCTCGGCCAGCCCTAGCACCATCAAGCCAGGCGACGCGGCGACCGTTACGTCGGCGGGCGTGAGTCCGCAGAACCGTCCGCTGACCTACAACTACACGGCCACGGCGGGCACGGTGACGGGTACCGGGACCACGGCGGAGTACTCCTCGGCGGGCGCGCCGACGGGAGCGGTGGGGATCACGTGCGGCGTTTCAGACGACAAGAACCAGATGGCGTCTGCCAACACGACGGTGACCATTCTGGCTCCGCCTCCGCCACCTCCGGCACCGAAGACACAGGCGCTGTGCTCGACTAGCTTTGCCAGCGACCCCAAGCGTCCGATGCGCGTGGACAACGAAGCCAAGGCGTGCCTGGACCAGGTTGCATTGGACCTGAAACAGCAGGTGGACGCAAAGGCGGTAGTGGTGGGCGAGTCGAATGCGGACGAGAACACCAAGACGGCCAAGGAGCAGAAATACGCCGCGCATCACAAACACGCCACGGTGGATCAGTTTGCTGCGCAGCGCGCGGTGAACGCCAAGGACTACCTGGTGACGGAGCAGGGTATTGACGCTTCGCGCATCAGCGTAGCCACGGGCACGACCGAAGGGCAAACGGAGGAGAACTACCTGGTGCCGGCGGGCGCGACCTTCAGCACCGACGTAACGGGTACGACTCCGGTGGACGAGACGGCGGTGAAGCCGCAGGTGCGCAAGCCGCTGCCTGAGCGCCACCCGTAGAAGGCGGCTGCAGCGCAGTAGGCCGGCTTTCTTTTATCGGCAAATCGGCGGGCCCCTGCCGCGCAAGGCGGGGCTCGCGCAACTAGAGGACTACCTTCCTGCAGCGCGTTGAGGCTGACCGGTGCACAAACTGGTTAGCCTCTTCGCATTTCGTGTGGAATGCTGTATTCGCCGGCAGGCCCTTTTCGCGCCGGCGGTACACCAAACCGCTCTCTCCACGTCCAAAAAAGATAGCCAAGCAACCAAGAATTCAGCACTGCATCCAGTTCATCCGATTTCGAAAGCCTGGAAGGAGACAGCGATGCGATTGACGCAATTCTCTTTCAGAACAGTCCTGTTCGCGAGTCTGGCAGCGATGACTGGCGCCTTGTCCCAAGCACAGACATCGGTAGCGCTCGGCCTCTACGGGGCGTTCAACGGAGCGACCTCGGGAGATGGCACCGAACAAAGTCCCGCCAACCAGGCGGGCGGATTGGTTGAATTTCGGCAGATCAGGAATCCGTTGGTCGGCTACGAAGCCACTTATTCTTACAATCGCGCCAATCAGGGGTACAGCCTGACGCCTACCGTTTCTTGCGGCATTCCCTGCGAGATCGGAACAACAGCGATATCGGGGTCTATTCCAAGCAATGCGCACGAGATCACAGGCGACTGGGTCGTGTCGTTTCGGACTGCGAACCTGCGTCCTTTCGCGCTTGCCGGTGGAGGGCTTTTGCTCAACGTGCCCAGCGGCGGCACGGTCACCACGGAGACCTGTAGTTTGCTGAACCCGCTCTGCACGCAGAGCACGACGACTGCCGCAACCAGCACGTCAACAGAAGGCGTGGTTGTTTACGGAGCCGGCATGGATTGGGAACTGTTGCCGCACCTTGGTCTGCGTCTGCAGTACCGCGGCAACCTCGATAAGGCGCCCGCGGTGGCCAATGCTTTTTCATCCACGAATTCATTCACCCATACGGCCGAGCCGGTGATCGGGGTTTATTTCCGTCTGTGAATGGATGGCTTTCGGGCGCGATGATTGATCTGAGATAGCCGCTGAACCCGACTGCAGAACATTCCTCGTGCCGTGCGTTGAGGCTGACCGGTGCACAAACTGGTTAGCCTCTTCGCTTTTTGGACCCGGAATTGTCTATTCTTGATAGAGATGCAATGGAGCTTTCAGTCTGAATGAGCCGCTTGGGGTGTGTTCGAAGTGAATCGTGCCGGGTCGGGGTTCCGGCGCAATTGATTCTATGCCTTGCATTTTTGCTGGGCGCGGTCTGTTTGCAGGCGCAAAATGCCTGGACAGTCGTGGGGCCGGCGGGCGGCGATGCGCGCGCGTTTGCGGCGTTTCCGGGGCAGCCGAAGCATCTGCTGCTGGGCACGACCAATAGTTGGCTGTACGAGTCGATGGATGAGGGCGGAAGCTGGCGCCGGCTGGCGAAGCTGGGCAGCGCCGATGGATTTGTTCTCGACAGCATTGTGGTGAACTCCGCCGATCCGGCGACGATTTACGTTGGCGCATGGAAGAACTCCGACGAGGGCGGATTGTGGATCAGCCACGATCACGGACACAGCTGGACCGAGCCCGCACAATTCAAAGGGCAGCCGATCCACGCGCTTGCGGAGGCGCCTTCAGATCCGCGCACTCTGTTTGCCGGAACATTGGAAGGAGTCTTCCGGTCGAGCGACAGCGGAGCGACATGGACGCAGATCAGCCCGCCCGGCAGTCACGAGATTCACGAGATCGAATCGCTGGCGGTGGACCCAGGCGATCCGGACACGGTCTACGCGGGAACGTGGCACCTGCCATGGAAGACGACGGACGGCGGCAAGACCTGGCACAACATCAAGCAGGGACTGATTGTCGATTCGGACGTGTTTTCGATCATTGTCGACCCTGAGCATCCGCACATCGTTTACTTGAGCGCGTGCAGCGGAATCTACAAGAGCGAGAACGCGGGTGTGCTCTTCAAAAAGATCGAGGGCATTCCGTCTGAG
>JBEKAJ010000367.1:0-18205 GCA_050018295.1 Occallatibacter sp.
GCTGACGTAGTTCGTTCACAGAGAATCCTCCTTCTCTGCGAACCAAACTATCCCGATAGCCGCAAAAGCCGGTTCAGCCGCACGCGGATGCGTCCGCCGCCGCAGCGGCTTCGTTCAAGTCGACTTCCCGGAAGGTATTACCACCGATGCGTTGGCCTCGCTGCGGGCGGATGACCGGCAATCCGTCTCCAATGCATTTTTCAGATTGGGGAAGGTTGGGCGACCATTCAACCGGAACTAGAGTCTCGATCACTGAATCCATGAATCAGCGGTCCCTGCTCATTAAGGATCAGGATTGTGGGTTTTAGGAATCTCTCCGAAGCCCGTCAGGATGATGCGACTGGCCGGCTTCACTGACAGCTGAAGTTTTGAGCGTCGTTCGTGTCTCCTTGCCCTTTGTACTGAGCGTGTTTGGGATATGCGCACAGCGGCCGGCTTCGGCCGGGAAACGCCTGACCCGTGGCAATGACGGATTCCGGCGCAATCCCTTTCTCGACCCAGTTCACCACCGCACCAAGCATGTCGAATCTGTCGAGCGCCGGCCCACTTCCGCAGTGGCGCATCCCCGGCACAAGGAACATTTCGCTCCACTCGGCCACCTTCTCTGCACCCCCGTTCGTTGCTGCGAGGGATTGATAGTACCCGAGCGTGTCCAGTGCCGAGAACCAGGGATCACTGTCTCCGTGGAAGAAAATGATCTTGCCGCCATTCTCAGAAAACGTCGACAGATTGGTTGATGCCGGCTCTACCAGCGGATCGGAGGCATGCAGAGCCTCTTTGTCGACATCGATCTCGGTCGCGGTCGGATACGGACCAAAGAGGCCTTTGGTGCCGAGAGCAAGCAGCCCCGGAACCGGACCGGTCTCTGCGATACCGGTGTCATACAGAAATCCCGGATACACTTGCGTGCCGTGGGAATTCTTGGGTCCCGCAAACGCCTTTTTGATGGCCGCAATCTTCTCCGGCGCAATGCAGCCTTCGCTCTGGCCGCTCTTACAGGCCAGCACCGCAGGATCGAAATCGCAGCCCATCGGATCGGAGATCATCCCGTCAGCCACTCCGTCCTTTGTGTCGCAGCGATTCATCAGAGCATCCATAAAGAGCTTGCGATCGCCATCGGTGAGGAACTTGTCAAGCTGCGGCTTTCCCGTCGCGTCCTTGGGCGCCGCCTGGTTGTACGCCACCGGAATCCATTTGCCGATGGCCAGATTCGAAAGACCAGTGCGCATCGCCGGATCACCGGAGACGATGCCATTAAAAACCCTGGGATAGCGCTGCGACAGGACCATGCCTTCGCGTCCGCCAGTCGAACAGCCGACGAAGTAGGAATACTCCGCAGCCTTGACGTAGTACTGCGCGACGATCTTCTTCGCCACCCCCGCCACTTCGGCATTGGCGAGATATGCGAAATCTAGATACGCCTGCTGATCGCGCATGAAGGAGAAATCGAAGCCGCCGTTCCTGGCCTTGTGTCCCGTATCGGTGCTGGCCACCGCGAATCCGCGGACAAGAGCGGGTTTGTCACCTGCGAACGATGCTCCCACCGGGTAGGCCACCAAGCCGTTGCCGCCGCCTCCGCCCTGCATCATAAAGTCACCGTTCCATGCTGCCGCTTCAGGCAGGGCCAGTGCGAAACCGATACCAAACTCTTCGCCGTCTGCGCCTTTGCGCCGGTCTATTACGCCGTCCACAAGGCAGTGCGCAGGCAACGGACCGATGGTCGAAGCACCGGGATACGCGGGCGGAAGAGTTGTGCCGGCAGGAATCATGGCCGCCTTCGTGATCTCGACGGTATCGATTTTGAGACTGCCGAGATTTACGCAGGAGGCCGTCGATTCAGACTGAGCCATTGCAACTGCACAACAGGCAGCCACCAGTAAGATGGAAATGCTGGATAGCTTCATGCGTGTGTCTCCTCTTCGCTTCATTCTTGTGGATGCAGGTCGAATGACGCCTATTTTCTTCGCTCGGCCGCAACCTTGTCTTGAAAATCAAGTGCGGCGCCAATGGACACTTTCTCAGCCTTCGGATGATCGCCGATAATCAGCAACATATCCGTATCTCGATCGAACGCGGGCCACTTGGGCAATCCAGGCCCGTTGGGATTGCCGGTCTTGGCAAAATTGATCCAAATGGACGAGACGAGGTCACCCAGTTGCAGATCCACCGGTCTCCAGGCCCAATCCTGTAAGGGGAACGCGTCGAATACATAAATGAGTTCGCTTCCGTGATAGGCTCCCCAATCCTTCGCAGGTTTATTTCCCCATACCAATCCCTCGGGAAATGGAGAGGTATGAGTGAACAAGTACCAATAGACCGGCGATTTGCCAGTCTTCAGCTGCAAAGTGGCTAACCTTCGTGCATTTGCCATCGCCGAGTTTGAACGAAAATCGAGGTCAGCTTTTGCGGCCTGCTGGTCATCGTTTGAGGGATAGATCCGGAGGTAGTCATCGGCTAAATCTCCGAATGTCTTCTTCGCATAGTCGGGTGCCGCGGCGACAGATATGGGCGCGGCTGGCGGACCGGGCGTGTCGTTTGCTACCGAACCGACAATCAACGGAACATCATTCTGCTTTCCGGCTTCGAAAGTCGAGTAAACATCCTGCGGCAATACCCAGCCATCCACAACTGTGCCGTTCTGGCGAGGCAACGACTTAAGCAGAACCTCTGCTGGAATCTTGCGCAGATCGGCGATTGAGTGAGCTCCGAGCGATTCCGCATAGCGCTCTCCGGTCTTCTCTGCGTCTGCCAAGGGAATTCCCTTCCCGAGGTTTACGCCGCTTTGCATCAGCGCGCGGGCGAAAAGTCCGTGGGCTAGGGGACTTGCTAACAGAGAGCTAACGTTGGAAGAACCCGCGGAATGGCCGAAGATCATCACGTCGTCAGGATCGCCACCGAAACTAGCAATGTTGTTTTGAACCCATTTGAGAGCCGCGATCTGATCGAGCAGCGCGTAGTTACCGGAGGAATGATGTTCCGATTCGGCAGTCAGATCCGGATGCGCCAAAAAACCGAAGACATTCATGCGGTAATTAAAGTTCACAAAGACGACGCCTTTCTTGGCGAAGTAAGCGCCGTCGTATTGATTCTCCGAGGAAGCGCCACGGAGATTGCCGCCGCCGTGGATGAATACCACAACCGGTAGATGCGCATCGGCAGACTGAGCCGGTGTCCAGACATTCACGTAAAGGCAGTCCTCGCTAACGGAACCCAGTCCCTCCCGCCAGGCGTTGCCTTCTGTGTTCGTCGGCTGCTGCATGCAGGCCGGGCCGAAATGATCCGCAGCTCTTACGTCTGTCCATGGCGCAACTGATTGCGGCGGGCGCCAGCGGAGATCGCCGACAGGCGCGGCTGCATAAGGAATGCCGCGATAGAGTCTCACGCCGGGAGTCCACTGGATAGATGGCGTACCGGTGATCAAGCCCCCAGTCACCTGGATCGGTTCCTTCAAATGAGCGGTCTCCTGTTGAGACTGAGCCATTACCAGCTGGTTTGCCGCCAGCGAAGTAACTAGCGCGATCAGCGAAAGTAAATGGTTGAAAAGACGTGCAGGTGATTTGGATGAAATTGATTTCTGCATCGGAAGCGTTCCTTTCCTGTCCTAAAACGGAAGAAATTCCTGCGGTTTATCTGAAAAGGTCAGTTCGCTTTGGACGGCATTTCGAACGTTGCACTCGACGGCCTGCCGTTGGGCAAACGACACTTCACAACGAACGCGGCAATTCCATGGTCCTGAAAGATCCTCGCATCTCAAACCGCACGTTATCGCACTTCCCCGACATAGACGCCAAACGGTCCCAGCTCAATCCGGTCTAGCTTTGCCGGGTCCGTTCCCCCTGGCGACTTCAACAGCGCTCGCGCGGTTTTCGCTTTCATCTGAGGCCCGGCTAGATTCACTGTCTGCGCATCAGCCGTGAAGTTCACACTCACCACTACCTGCGGCGCGCCTTGCGCCTGCCGCATCCAACTGAGCACCTTTGTGTTTTCGGTGTCGAGCATGATGTTGGCGCCGTTCTCGAGCGCCGGCACAGTTTTCTTTAGCCTGATCAGCGCCTTGTACCAGGCCAGCAAAGAATTCGCATTGCCCTCCTCGACCTTCACATTGATCGTTGCTGCGCTCGGCGGCACCGGCAACCATGGCGTCCCGGTCGTAAATCCCGCGTTCGGGCCGTCATTCCACTGCATCGGCGTCCTCTCGCCGTCGCGGCCCTTGTACTTCGGCCAGTTGGCAAGTCCCGTCATCGTGTCCTTCACTTCTGCTTTGGTCTTCGGGGGCGTGGTCTTCATGCCGATCTCGTCCCCGTAATACATCAGCGACGCGCCCCCGCTCGCAAACAGAATCGTAGAGAGTGCGCGCTGGATGGCCACGTCGTGAACACCATCCCCGTAGCGCGCATCCATGCGATCCCGGTCATGATTGTCGAATACCAGCAGTGGCACATTACCGCCGAGTTCCGTCTCCGCCTCGATGATCTTCTGACGGAACGCGGCCACATCGAGTTTATTAACGAATCCCAACTGCTGGTCCATGGGCAGCTCGAATTCCGGCTGCTGCGAAGTTCCGTACCACTGCAACAAGTCCTTGACGGTGCGGCCGCCGGTTTCGCCTATCAGCACGCGTGTTCCCGGAAATGTGTTCGTGTCGAACGAGTCGATGTGTGCGCGCATCTGCTGCATCACGGTATGCACTTGGGGATGCAGCCCCGTCATGACATGTTGGATCTCCGGATGGCCTTCGGCATCGAGGATCGGCTTTCCGTTCACATCCAGGGCCGCCGGCTCGTCTCTAAAATTCGCATCCTCGAAGAGCGTCCCAATCGCGTCAAACCGGAATCCCGCCACCCCGAGCTTCAGCCAATAGCTCGTGATTTCCTTGAATTCCTGTTCAATGGCCGGGTTGTACCAGTTTAGGTCAGGCTGATGCGGCGAGAAGTGGTGATAGTAGTACTGCCGCGTCCTCTCATCCCAAACCCACGACGAATGGCCGTAACCTCCCCAATTGTTCGGAGGCTCGCCCGGGCTGGTCGCGGTTTCATCCTTGCCGTCGCGCCATACGTACCAGTCGCGATAAGGATCAGTGCGAGAAGACCGTGATTGCACAAACCATGTGTTCTCATCCGAAGTGTGATTCATTACTATGTCCATGACGACACGAATATTTCTTTTATTTGCTTCTGCTACCAAGCGGTTAAAGTCCTCAAGTGAGCCGTATTCCGGACTGATGTCACGGTAATCGGCGACATCATAACCAAAGTCGGCATTCGGGGATGGATATACAGGCGTGAGCCAGATCGCGTCCACACCCAGCTCCTTCAAATAGTCCAGATGCCCGGTGATTCCGTTCAGGTCGCCAATGCCATCTCCGCTCGTGTCCTGAAAGCTACGCGGGTACACCTGATAGATGACTGCATTTTTCCACCAGCCGCGTTCGTTCGCAGTGTTTGTCTTCGCCGGTGCCGCCGCCGAGTCTCTCCACGCGCCAAAAGCCGCAATCAAAACCAACAGTGCCAGCGCGCCGCCCGTCCACTTCTTCATCATCCTCTCCGCTTTCCGCATCGCCGATCCAACGCATCGCGTTGCGCCGCTCATTCCATCGCAAGCAATGTACCCAACCGATCTAACACAGCCCGCGCATAGCGCTCACTGCGTCCCCGGCCGCTCCGGCGAAGCCCGGGGCGCAGGAAAAGCTCTGAAGGATCGCGCTTCTCAGAGCTAGGCGATGCGTAGGTGGCATAGCCTGGGGCTCTACGTAACCCTTGACCACCTTCCAGATGAACGGATTTCACTGAATGTAAATGCACTCGGAGGATTACTCGTCCGTCCGCACAGACGGGGAGATAGTCTGTCGAAGCTACGGTTGTCGTCGCAAGCACGGCCTGGCAAGCTCCAGGCGACGATTCGTTGATCAGCTGGTTATTGAATCTCAAGTGGGGATCCTTTGAACGATTTTGCATCTTACTTACACGAGCAAACACTGCCCGGCGCTAAATAAGTTGCATATACCACTATTGCGGGGGGAATTTGCGGCACCAGATCCTCCACGCGGTGCTTGCCGAGTTGCCATCCGGCTCGTTGCAGCAACGCCGAAATACGGCGATATCCGCAGCGGCCATACTGGCCGGCGAGTTCAACAATAACCCGAGGCAGCGCATCTTCATCGTTGCGCAGAATCGGTTGATGGTGTTACCCGTCGCGTTGTTGATGAACCAGACGGCACGCACATCCCTCGCTCCGCTGTACCGCGCATGCTGCACTGCGTAACCCCGCCTGCCTCAATCATCGCGTCAGCAAGGTAGATCGGCGTCATCTTCACTTGACCTGCCTTGGTGTCGAAGGTCAGTGCCAGTCCAGTCGCTGACAGCGAAGCAAGCGCGGACGCAATCGCCAAGACTGTTGCGATGCGGTCCAAGGGTTGAAAACCTGGTTTGGAATGTCGTGATTGTCTTCCTCACACGCTCGCGATCGGAATTCCGTACAAAACTCTCCAACAAAATGTCTAGGCCGATACAACGGCAATGTCAAGCCGCTTTCTCTAACAAGCAAGGATATGTTGTATAGGGCATCGGTGTGAGTTTCGCGCATTACCTTGCAATCCTTGCACCGGGGCGCACTAGGCCAGCGTTCCGATGCGGTTATTCTTGCAGGCTGCTCACACCCTAAGTGGGCATGAGCTTGCGCTGCAGATCTTCAAGCGTTTGGCCTTTGGTCTCGGGGTACACAAACAACACCACCAGGAATTGCACCACCGTCATTAACGCAAAGAACACAAATGGCGTTGCGGTGCTCATCCTGGTCACCACGACGGGGAACATCTGCGCGATAAGCGCGTTCATGAACCAGTGGCTGGCGCTGCCCACACCCTGCCCCTTCGCGCGTACCGACGTGGGAAAGATTTCGCTGATATAAACCCAGATGACGGCTCCCTGCGAAACACCGAAGAATGCGATGAAGGTCACCAGTAGCCACAGCAAGGCGCCGGGATGGGAATGCGTGCCGAAGACCCAGGCCACGCCCGCCAGGCAACTGGCGCAACCCGCTGCCCCAATCAACAGCAACGTCTTGCGTCCCAACTTGTCAATCAGCGACATGCCGACGATGGTAAACAGAAAGTTGGTGGTGCCGATGGCGATCGCTTGCTGGTCGCTCGAAATCTGGCTGAAGCCGGCGGCAGCGAAGATGTTGTTCAGGTAATACAGAATCGCGTTGATCCCCGCGAGCTGGTTGAATGCGCCGATGGAGATGGCGAGAAACAATGGATAGCGATACTTCCATTGGAAGACGCGTTCGTGAGCCGTCGCGTGTTCCTGCGCCAGCGCCGCCCGGATGTCCGCCAGTTCCGCCTCCGGATCGGGGTCTCCCATCATTTTCAACACCGACAGCGCCTCGTCCATTCGATTCCGCGAGACCAACCAGCGCGGGCTGCGCGGAATCCCGAAGAGCAGCGCCAGGAAGGCCAAGGCCGGAGCCGCGGCGATGCCCACTTGCCATCGCCATTCCGCCGCGCCCAGGTGCATGGTGCGAATGACGTAACTGGAAGTGTAAGCAAGCATGATGCCGAAGACGACGTTGAACTGGAAAGTCGCCACAAGCCGGCCGCGCCACTTGGCCGGGGAAAGCTCTGCGATGTACACCGGACCGAGCACCGACGATGCCCCAATGCCCAGCCCACCGACAAAGCGAAACGCCATGAACGACGGCCAATTCCATGCCAGCCCGCACCCGAGCGCCGATGCGACGTAGAGCAGAGCGGTGATGCGCAGTGTCTCGCGGCTGCCTAGCCTTTGCCCCACATGGCCCGCGCCCAGCGCGCCGATCACGGTGCCGACCAACCCGATGGCTACCGTGAATCCCTTCTCCTGCGGGTTTAATCCGTACAGGCGAACCAGCGCGTCAATCGCGCCGGAGATCACGACGGTGTCGAAACCAAAGAGCAGTCCTCCCAAAGCCCCGGAAAGCGTGGCTCGGAACAACCTGGAGTTCAGTTGCATCGTTTCTCTTCCTTCAAGCTCTGAACTTTGGATTCAAAATGAGCTCAGACCGCGATATTTCCCCTGATCAAACGCGACGTAGAGCGTGCGTAAGCTTGATTTGATGAATTAACCCGGAATCTCGTTTTTGACCCCAACAAATGGCTGTTTTTTCGCCAATGTATTTTCGGGTCAGTGTAAAACACTTTTGAAACACTTCATACCCGGAACGCCCTACCCGTTCCGAAATCCCGAACCAGCACCGCCGAAATTGCGCCATCTGCGGCCTACTCTTGCCACACCTCCCCCTTACTCCAACGCGGTAAACCGATTCCCCTGCTAAACTAACCACCATCCATCTTTCTTTCTATCCCGTCTTTTCTATTTCGTCGGTACCAGGAGCAGAGCAATCCCGGAATTAACGCGGCAGCCTTGGAAATCAACTTTCAAGGAATGGTTAAACGACAGCTAAAAGGTTGATTTTGTTTCTCACCCATTGGGTCGAGCCTCCGTAGAGTTCGTTTTGCTCTCAAAGCCGCATGAATACTGACGTGGGCTCGATCATACAACCACTTACTCAGAGTCCAAAAAGGAATGTGGGCTTAAATCCCTCAATTTCCCGCTCGTACAGTTTTTGAGGTTTTGGGTCAACCTCGGATCTAATGGTTACTTTCGTGAAAGAGTAGAGGTGCGAATTCGTGAAGGTCGCGCCGCCACGTGAGCCATTCGTGGGCGGTGCCGACGGAGTCGAATGCGACGTATTTGACCCCCACCTTGTCGAGCTCTTCGCGCGCGTGCCTAGCCGCTTCAAGCCGCGACTGTTCCGCGGTCCCAGCCGCTATGAACATGAGGTGGCACTTCTTGTTGAAGTCCGCCCCATCTTTGAACACACCTCCGTATGAAGTCTCGACGTTAAGGTCGCGCATGACTGTGCCGCTGAATGACCCGAAATAACTGAAGCTATCGAGATTGCCCAATCCGACCTGCATGGCGTATGCAGCTCCCATAGAGAGCCCCGCTATGGCGCGATGATCGCGGTCCGCGAGCGTGCGGTAGCGCTTATCGACCGTGGGAATTAGATCCTTTGTCACCACCTCGCTGTACGTCGGCGGAACTGCGATGTGGATCGTGCCGGGGGATCCGGGAGGAAGGGTCACCGGAGGAGCACTCTCGCCAGGCTTATGCGCGTACATGGCGTCCATGACGATGATCATCGGCACAGTTTTCTTTTCCGCGATCAGGTTATCCATAATGATGTCGGTTCTTCCTTGGACAACCCAGCCGCGCTCATCCTCACCACCTCCGTGAAGCAGCAGCAGAACGGGGTATCGCGCCTTGAGGTTGATGTCGTAGTCAGGCGGCGTATAAACAAAGGCTCGGCGCCACGACTGGGTCACTTCGGAGTAGTAGCGTAACTGGCGTATTTCGCCGTGAGGGACGTCCTTAATCGCATAGAAGTCAACGCCAGCTTCCGGAATTTCAATCCCGCTGGACAAATGACCGGCGCCATAGAAAGTTTCACTTCCGGGGTCGTTCACCTCCGCTCCGTCGATGACCAGCCCGTAGTAGTGAAACCCCGGTACCATCGGCGGAATCGTAACGCTCCATGTGCCGTCTTCGGCACGTGTCATGTCGTAGAGTTTTTCATCACTCCAAATCCGCACCTGGACTTTGTGTGCATCGGGAACCTTCACTTGGAATGTGACCCGAAGGTCCGAGTGGACGCGTGGATACTCGGCTTCGGGTACGTTCGTGCTTGCGCGCTTGGAGTCATCGGTGGTTTGCGCCACACCGGTGGTGCAAACTAGAAGAGCAATCCACAATAATCGGGTCATTTGATCTCCTTGAAGAGTCGGGGCGTAAATTCCTTGAGGTCGCGCCTCCAAGTGAGCCACTCGTGCGATGTGCCAGGCGACTCGTAATAGACATACTTAATGCCGGCTTTGGTAATGGCTTCGCGAAAAGCCTGCATACCTTGGGACATGGTTCCGGGCTCTTCCGTTCCGATCCCGAACCACGCCAATTTCATTCGCTTGTTGAAGACATCCGCATCGGCCAGGACACCGCCGAAGTCGGTCTTGGTGTTTATGACTGGACCGCCATTGCCGCCTGGCACACCGCTGAAGCCGCCCAGGTAGGCAAACTTGTCCAGGTTATTCAGCACGATATAGAAGGTTTGAGCGCCGCCCATGGAAAGCCCGGCCATCGCGCGGTGGTCGCGGTCCGGGATCGTGCGGTAACTGCGGTCTATTGCGGGAATCAGATCGCTGATCATTACCTTCTCGAAAGCGAGTAGGGAGAAGGCGCGATTCATGTCGACGGGCTCGCCGGGCGCCTGCACATATGGCTTCTTGTCCGCAGCCACCGCATAACCCTTGTCCATCACGATGATCATGGGCACGGCCTTCTTCTCGGCAATGAGGTTATCGAGAATAATGTCGGCTTTGCCCTGGATTACCCAACCGTGCTCGTCTTCGCCCCCGCCGTGCTGCAGGTAGAGCACAGGATACCGCGTCACGCCGTTGTCGTAGCCCGGCGGCGTGTAAACAAAAGCCCGGCGCCAAGTCTCCGTCACCTTGGAGTAGTAGCGGAACTGCCGTACCTCTCCGTGCGGGACGTCCTGCACGGTGTAGTAGGCTGCGTCGGCGTCGGACTCCGGCACCTCAATTCCGCTGGACATTTTGTTGGCGCCGAAGAAAGACATGCTGGCGGGGTCGCTGACAGTGGCGCCGTCGATGACGAGAGAGTAGTAGTGGAAGCCGACGACCTGCGGCGGAACTGTAACGCTCCAAACGCCGTCAGCGTCCTTCGTCATGTCATAGGTCTTACCCATCTGCACCTGCACATTCTGTGCATCGGGGGCCTTGATGCGAAAGATTAAGCTGTGGTCCGGGAGTATACGCGGATACTCCTGTCCGGGAGTGTTGGTTGGCGCGGGGATAGAACCACTCTGCGCAACACAAAGTGCTCCGGAGATCAGGAGCAGGAGAGGCAGAAATCTGTTCATATAGCACCCTTCCAGCTAGACGCCTACTGTTTCGGTTTCGGCAAAGGTCTCAGAATACTGCTGATCGGCCCCGGTATTTCACCGCTGGCTGCGCGAGTCCCCGCTTGTTCTTGGCGACGAATTGAAGCGGTTTGACAACCATTCCTTCATTCCCGGACGCCGTTAGCTTTCCTCAATACCAGTTTGTCTCAATCCTACCGGTACAGAACTTACCGGGCAGTCCACTTTGCGAGAGCCACTGATGGGCCTTGAATATATATACAACTTTCTCGGGTTGATCGGGATTTATGTAGACAGCCTGCAGTAGAATTGCCTCGTCCTCACAGATCATGCTTGATGAACTGACAAGGATCCCAAATGGTCGAACGAACGTCGTGTTTCGGCTTGATCGCTCAAGTTCCCGGGTTCTTTGAGGTAAGAGTGGACTCAAATAGGGCCAAAAGGGAGCTGAAAATGCAGGCGCGTAAATCGTCAGGAAATTCAAGCGGGTCCAGTCCTCTTTCATCTTTGCTCCTCGTGCGATCTGTGCTGCCGGATTTCGACGACGATCGGGCTTGCTATTCATTGGGCAAAGAATCGACGCATAGGTTTGTCTTTTGCAGGATTTTCTCACTACGGCTCAAAAGCCAGGAGGAATCCTCCGGATTAGACTCACCGAGCAAACCGGAAGGCTTGTGTCGCAGAAGGAGGAATTCATGGACATCCGGCGGAATGCGCTTGCCGATATTGTGGGCGCAGTGAATGTCATTGACGATCCTAGAATCCTGGAGGGCTACGCATCAGATTGCAGCGCAGCGCCACGGCGCAATCCGCGGTTTGTTGTCCACCCGCAGAATGCGACACAGGTGCAAGCTCTTGTGACGTGGGCCAACCAGACTCATACCGGGTTGGTACCCGTCAGCAGCGGGGCTCCCCATTTTTATGGTGACACAGTTCCCAGCCAACCGGGGAGCATCATCGTCGATCTCAGCGGGATGAAGCAGATCAAGCGGATCGACCGCCGTAACAAGATGGTGGTGATCGAACCCGGCGTGACCTATGCGGAGCTGAAGCCGGCACTGGCAAAGGAAGGTCTGCGAATCAGCCAGCCGCTTCTGCCGCGGCGCAATAAGTCTGTCGTCGCCAGTCTGCTGGAGCGGCAACCCACGACGATCCCGCGATTCAATTTTTCCCTTCCCGAGCCGCTGCGCAATTGCGGGGTGGTCTGGGGTTCCGGCGAGATTGCATTCACCGGGGAGTCCGGGAACGGTATTCCGGACCTCGAAGAGCAGTGGAAGCTCGGCGGCGCACAAGTTGACCCGAAGGGTCCGAACGCTACTGATCTGATGCGTCTTCTTACCGGCGCGCAGGGGACAATGGGAATCGTCATTTGGGCTTCGGTGAAATGCGAGTTGATTCCCGCCGCAAGCCATTCTGTTTTCGTAGCCAGCGAAAAGCTTGAAGATCTTATCGACTTCTGTTACCAGGAGGAGCGCATTCGCATCGGCGATGAAATGATGTGCGTTAACGCGCCCCAATTGGCAACGATGATGGGCGATAGCGCGAATGAGATCGGGAGATTGAAAGCGAAACTGCCAGCCTGGACCGTAATGATCAGGCTCGCTGGGGCGGGCCACTTTCCGTCTGAGCGGGTCGAAGTACAAAGGCTTGACCTTGGACGCCTGGCGCAGAAATGCGGTTTGACGCTGCAGAACAGCCTCGCTAGCAATGGCGCCGCTGAACTCGAAAAGGCGTTCGAAAGCGATTCCGGGGATACGTACTACAAGCTGAAGTACAAGGGCGGATGCCGCGAAGTCTTTTTTCTGACAACGCTGGACAAGGCTCCACAGTTCGTATCGAACGTCTTCGCGATCGCGGAGCGGAACCGCTACGACGTCACAGAAATCGGCGTCTACATCCAGCCCCAGCACCAGGGCGTATCGCAACATGTCGAGTTCAGTTTTCCCTACGATCCCGGTGATACTCGCGGGACGGAGCGGATCGACAGGATTTACGCCGAAACAAGCGAAGTCTTGATGTCGGAGGGTGCCTATTTTTCGCGACCATACGGTGCTTGGGCCGAGATGATCTACAGCAGGGACGCGACTGCGACCAAAATCCTCCGCGTTGTGAAAGGGATCGTTGATCCAAAGAATGTGCTAAACCCGGGAAAGCTCTGCTTTTAGCGAAGAGAGCAAGGAGAGTTCGATATGGGATTGGAAGATTTTCGCGCGGATGCGATGCGATGCACTCGTTGTGCGTATTGCAAATGGATCCCCTTCGACCTCATGAAGAGTTATAGGTTTTCGAGAGGTTGCCCGAGCATGGAGGCCGGTAAGTTTCACTCCTACTCGGCGGGCGGGCGGCTGGTTACCGCGCTCTCTCTTATGGACGGCCGCTCTACCGTCACGGAAAAGGTGAAGGATTCAGTCTTCAGGTGCAACCTATGCGGCCAGTGCGACGTGAGCTGCAAGATCTGCCGCTACGACATGGAGCCGCTGGAGGCAATGCGTGAATTGCGCGCAACTCTGGTGAAGGACGGCCACACACTGCCTCAGGTGGCACCAGTCATCGACAGCCTTCGCACCAAGTTCAACATGCTCGGTGAGCCCGCCGAGAAGCGCGGCGACTGGGTGCAATCGCTGAAAGTCAAAGATCTCTCGGTGGAGCAGGCAGAGTATGTCTTTCATCCCGGCTGCCGCTACTCGTTCGATGGTGATCTTGGCCATATAGCCAGAACCTGCGTTGAGATTCTGCAATGGTCAGGGATCGACTTCGGCATCTTTGGCAAGAAGGAGAAATGCTGCGGAGGGCGCGCCTACGATATGGGGTACCGCGACGACTTCCAGAACATGGCAAAGGTCAACCTGAAAGCATGGAAGCGTGCCGGGGTGACGACTGTGATTACGCCATGCGCCGAATGCTTCCACACCTTCAGCCGTAAATACACGGCAAAAGCCGGCGCAGAGATCAAGGTCGTCCACATGGTACAGTTCATCGCGCGAGGGATCAAGGACGGAAAGCTGAAGTTTACCAAGCCACTCGACATGAAGGTAACCTATCACGATCCCTGCCACCTGGGACGGCAGGGCGAGCCGTACGTTCCGTGGGTTGGGCATGAAAAGAAGATCTTCGGGCAGGCGGTTTGCTATGAGCCGCCAAGGCCGAAGTACAACGGGGCGTTCGGAGTTTATGACGCGCCCCGGCAAATTCTGAATGCGATTCCGGGCATCGAGCTCTTGGAGATGGAACGCGTCAAAGAAGCTTCCTGGTGCTGCGGAGCAGGTGGCGGCGCGTATGAATCTTATCCCGAGTTCGCGCTTTCCACTGCCAACGAGCGGCTCGAAGAAGCCTGCTCGACGGGCGCAGAGGCGCTGGTTACGGCCTGTTCGTGGTGCGAACGCAGCTTTATCGATGCGACCGCGGCAAATGGCAAAAAGCTTAAGGTGTTTGACATTGTCGAATTAGCCGGGCGGGCTCTTTAGCCAAGGAGAAATCATGATGAAATCGATTCCCAAAGAAGCCTATGGCGCAATCGAAGATATCGTCGGCGCAGACAATATTACCGACGATCCGGCGTTTCTCGATTCCTATGCTTTCCAGTGGCTGGCCGAACTGGTGAGACCGAACCGCAGTCACTACATGCCGCGGCCCTGGGCGGTTGTCATGCCGGCATCGACGGAAGAGGTTGCCGCAGTCACGCGGCTTTGCAATGTGCACGGGATCAAGGTAAAGCCGATCTCGACGGGTTGGTATCACTGGGCGGCCCCGATGAAGGACGATGAGCCCACAGTTCAGTTGGATCTGCGCCGTATGGACAAGATCGTGGAGATTGACGAAAAGAACATGTTCGCCATCGTTGAGCCCTACGTCATTTGCGCACAACTACAGGCGGAAGTGATGAAACGCGGCCTCAATCTCAATATCATCGGCGCCGGCTGCTCCACATCCATTGTGGCCAGTGCCTGTGCCTACTTTGGTGGAGGACCGACGAGCTATTTCATGGGTAACAACTCCGATAACCTGCTGGGACAGGAGTGGGTCACTCCGGCCGGCGAGGTGATTCGCACGGGGTCGCTCAGCTCGAATTGCGGATGGTTTTGCTCCGAGGGGCCCGGGCCAAGTCCGCGAGGAATTACGCGCGGCGGGTTGGGTTCGCGCGGCGGGCTAGGAACTTACACCAAATGCGCTATCAAGTTAAGCCCATGGCAAGGTCCGCCCGTCATGGAACCTAAAGGAGTTCTTCCAGGCTACCGTTTGCCGATTCCGGAGAATTTCCGGGTGTACACCATTGGCGCACCTAGCTGGGATGCATTGGCTGAATGCTATTACCAGATCTATGACAACGGTATCGGCTACATCTTCCATCGCCAGTTCAATTTGGCCGGCGCAGATCTCGCGCCTGCCCTTTGGCTTAACTACATTGACACAACCAAGACGCTGAACGATGTAGAGACCTCGGCAAAGGACCCGGAGATCCAGAAGATCACCGAAGAAGCTCGCATCTCATTTCAGTTCATCATGCAGGGTAACTCGATTGAGGACATTCACCTGCAAGACCGAATTCTCGACGAGATCCTGCGGCAGACCTCCTGTTACAAGGTGAAGCGCTTCTGCGAGCCCGATATGGCGGAATTCACCAACATGTATATGCAAAGGCTGGGGCACAAGCATTGCAATTTCATCTGGGCAGGCGGGTACATGGGCAGTTGGATGCAGCCCGGAACGCCGGACTTCGTGAAGAAATACGTTCCCGTCGCAATCGATGGATTCAAGCGAGACCAGCAGGCGAACGACAAACTCGTACAATGTGGCGGTGATGCCCTCATGGGATGCGGCAGCACGATCGGCGGCGGCGGATTCTTTGGTCTCGAACAGTTCGTCTCCTACGACCCCAACGATAATGACTCGATCGATGCCTGCGTAAAACACATGGAAGGCGCTATATGCGACACAGCGGAGAATGGCATACCTCCCGGTAAGGAGCTTCTCTATCTCCAGATCGGCTGGACTGATGAGAGGATCTGGGACACCTTCGCCAGAATGCCGCAGACATTTGTGTTGAACTTTCAGCGGAAAATCAAAGAGGCCTTCGATCCCAACTCGCTAGGCGACCGGAATTATCCGTGGCTTCCGGAGGGTTGGGCAGCGAAACGAGATGGCCCCAAAACCTTGTAGATCACTGGGTGCCCGCGAAATGCGAACAGGGAATTGATCGAGAAACTCGGTGACCGAAATTCCGAGAGAAAGAAGAAACAATGAGTGCATCAACAGTTATGAGCGAGGCTGTTGCAACAGACCGGTATTATATGATTCCGAGTGATGAGCTGGCCGACCCGATCAGTGGCCTGGTTGCAAAGAAACTGAAATACTTTGCGGGGGGCGTCTGGGAAGAATCTGCGACGAGCAAGTACATGCCATGCTACGACCCCTCGACCGGTGCTGTGATCGCCTATGCACCGCAGTGCACCGCACAAGAGGTGGAGGAGGCAGTAGACGCCGCGGCGAAGGCCTATCCCGCCTGGCGTGACACGCCGGTCACAAAGCGCACGCAGATTCTATTCAAAATGAAGCAACTGCTCGACGAGCGTCTGGACGAGCTGACGTATCTTTGCGCCCAGGAAAACGGAAAGAAATGGGATGAAGCGATGGGCGACGTGCTGAAAGCGATCGAGGTCGTGGAGTTTGCCTGTTGCGCGCCGCAGATGATGAAGGGCGAGTCGCTGATGAACGTTTCCGCCGGCTACGATACGGTGCAGTATCGTGAGCCGCTCGGGGTGTTTGCCGGCATCGCGCCCTGGAATTTCCCGGCGATGATTCCACAGGGTTGGATGGCGCCGATCTGCATCGTCACCGGAAATTGCATGGTGCTAAAGGCAGCCAGCTTTGCGCCGCAGTCGGCGATGCGCATTACCGAGTTGTGGAAAGAGGCAGGGCTGCCTGACGGCGTCCTGAACATTGTGACGACGAGCCGGAATGAAGCGGAGATCCTTCTTCGCCACCCGGCAATCAAGGGAGTCGCGTTTGTCGGTTCAACGAGCGTGGGACAGCACATTTACGCCACCGCGGCTGCAAATGGAAAGCGCGTGCAGGCACTTACTGAGGCCAAGAACCACGCACTCGTTCTACGCGACGCAGTGATTGAGCGGACGGCACAGGGCATCATCAACTCATTTTGCGGATGCGCAGGGGAGCGGTGCATGGCTCTTCCGGTTGTCGTGGTCGAGAACGCGATCGCCGATGAACTGGTTGAGGCTGTAGTGCGCTGCGCCAAGAACATCAACCTTGGCCTCGCCTACGACAAGTCCACCGGCATGGGACCTGTCGTGAACGACGGCCACAAAAAGTTCGTGCTCGACTGGATCGAAACCGGAATCAGGGAGGGCGCAAAACTGGTTCTCGACGGGCGTCGTCCCGAATTGCCTGCGGGTTGCGGAAAGGGATCGTTCGTGGGACCGACCATTCTCGATCATGTTACCGAGGAGATGACTTGCGGCCGCGAGGAGATCTTTGGCCCCGTACTCTGCATCAAGCGCGTCGACAACTTCGAGGAAGGGCTGCGGATCATGAACAACAGCCAATTCGCTAACGGCTCAGTGATCTACACAGAGAGCGGACACTTTGCGCGGGAATTTGCGCGGCGAACCGATGGAGGCATGGTTGGCATCAATGTGGGCATTCCCGTGCCGCTCGGGGTCTTTGGATTCACCGGCCATAAGCGCTCATTCTTCGGCGATCTGCACTGCATGGGACGAGACGGCTTCATTTTCTACACAGAGACCAAGAATGTAACCACCACATGGTTTACCGGCAAAACATTCCCGGCCAAAATCAGCACGTGGGATGGGACCATGACGCGCGGATAGGGTGCGGTGATGGCGGGGATTCGATTCTTTCAGGGTGCAAATTTGAAAAGCTCAAGAGACTGACGCTGGATGCCGGCTTTAGTCCCAGACTCAATAACCGTTCGGGATTTCAGTGTCCGTAGTGGACACAGACTATGGCACCGATGGGCTGTGACGTCGCGCACGAGTGGAGCGTCTCGAGGACGGTACGAGGGGGTGTGGCCGTTCGTACAGTTCCTGCGGGAAAGAGGGTGCGATTGCGCCTAGACCGCGCCGCGCAGGCGGCGCGGTCCGGAATCGATGTCAGTGCTCGATGAGCGGGCGTTTTTTTTCGCGTTCGAGGTCTGCAATCGCGCGAACGATGTGCCGTTTCAATTCGATGAGTGCTGGGTAGTCTTTGAAAGGTC
>JBEKAJ010000368.1:0-11984 GCA_050018295.1 Occallatibacter sp.
GACGGGAAGGATTTCGATTGTGCAGCATGGATGCACAAAGCCCGTTCCTTACCCCGGGACCAGTTCAAACGCGAGGTGGACCAACACCTCACCGGCAAGGACACCGAACCGACCGAGATCGTCTACTTCAAGTTCTACCGGAGCCAGATCCCGGTGATTGAGCAGGCAATTGAGACGGCAGCCCTGATGCTGGGTACGGACAAATCCCGCGGCTATTGTCTGGAGATGATCTGCGCGGATTTCCTGGCGGGAGCCAACCTGGACAGCGGACAACCCAACGTGCTCTTGTACTCGATCGCACGGTTTTTCCAGTTCCTGCCCGGCGAACAGCGGCAGGCGTTTGTCGAGCAGATCACGGAGAAAGCGTCATGAACCGGATTCCGGTCAAGAGTTCTCGCCTGCGCCTCGCTCCCAAATCGTATGAAAGCCTGCGGCACGAGGTGTTACGCCGGGACGGATGGAGGTGCCAGAGTTGCGGCGCGCTGTCGCATCTCGAGGTTCACCATAGGGAATTGCGCAGCCAGTCCGGGGATGACTCGGAGCAAAACTTCATTACGCTTTGCACGGCATGCCACTCAATCGTGCATCGGGGAACTGATTGAAGACTGTTTTCTGATGGGACCCGGTACTACTCGTTGATCCACCCCCATTCACTCTGAAAACGGCGGGGCAGTTTGTGCGGGGCGATGAAACCTTCACCACTGCGCTACACTAACGCTTCCACTGGTACAAATTACCGGGCAGGCCATTACCTCTTCAAGAGCTTCTGTGCAGCGGCTTCTGCTGCTTCTCTCATTTGAACAAACGATTCGGGAAGGGGAGTACCATGAGTGTCGCTCTTCTTCATCATCATCGCCATTATCTGGGCTACAAGTTGATAATGGGCATCCAATTCCTCCGGCGGGGACGATGAAGCCTGACCGGCCATGTCGGCTATTTGTCCACTACCACCCCGCGGCATCACCTGGCCTTCCAGCAGCTTAGTGGCTACCGCGACGCGTGTTCGCTCATCGCGTGATGAAAGCGCATTGTCGTAGACGTCGATGGCCTTGGGAACCATGTTCAGGAGTCGTTGCTGATATTGGGCAATCAACTCCACAACTTCCCGCCGCGTCAGGATCCGGCCCACAGTTCTGCGGTCGATTCCTTCTTCGTCGGCAATGTGACGGTTCGATTCCCCGCTGAGGTGACGTACGAGGACGCGTCGCTGCAGCGGCTGCGGTTTATACGGACCCCGTTCTTTTGGTACTCTTTGGCGGCATTTGGCTGAGGTTCGCTCCATAATCGCCTCTACCAAAGAGTTTTGGTTGCCGCCGATATTTTTTCAACAAAGCCTCGGGCTGCTGAATGGAGTAACCAGCGCCGCTATCACGAAGGCCTCGGCAACGTGGCGCCGGCCGATGTCTACTACGGTGGCCGGGAGCAAATCCGGCGGCGCAGAGAGGAGCAAAAAGAGCTGACCATCCAGGCGCGCCTCCGCTACAATCTGGGGCGCAGGGAACCACAACCAGAGGGCGACTCCAAGCTCAAAACCGTGACTGCCGCTAGCAGCAACTGAGTCTCAAAGGATCTGAAGACGAACACATGACGTCAGAAACAACCTTCGAGGCGCCGAAGATCGAGTGCTTCGACTGATCGATGCGGAAGCTCTCGGGGATGCCGTTCCAGTAAGCCTCCCCAATCGCGGGTCCAACTCACGTACCAGAATCAGCCCGCCGTCAGAGGTGATGCGGGAACGCGGCGCAGCCCAGCCAGGACCTTGCGGCATCGATTCCCTTCGCCGACTTCGATACCAACGCGGTGGGCACGCTCAATCTCCTCGAGGCCGCGCGCCAGTTTGCGCAGGAAGCTCCGTTCGCCTCCATGTCGACCAACAAGGTCTACGGCGACGCGCCCAACGAACTGCCGCTCAAGGAGCTGGAGACGCGCTGGGAATACGCCGACGAGGCTTACGCGGCTCCGTGCAAACCTACGTTAGAATCTTGGTAGTTCAACTGCAGAATTGCGTTCCGCGCGGGGCCGCTTCGGGTAGGCGGCCCGATCGGGAGAAGGGAATGAGGCAAAATCGATGCCGAAGATCGCGTTAATCACGGGAATTACAGGCCAGGATGGCGCCTACCTGGCCGAACTGCTGCTCAGCAAGGGTTATATCGTGCATGGCATCAAGCGCAGGTCGTCGTCGTTCAACTCGGCGCGGATCGATCATATTTATCAGGATCCGCATATCCCCGGCGCCCATTTCCAGATTCATTACGGCGATATGACCGACTCGACGAATCTGATCCGGATCATCCAGTCGATCCAGCCGGACGAAATCTACAATCTGGCGGCGCAGAGCCATGTGCAGGTGAGCTTTGAAACGCCGGAGTACACAGCAAATGCCGATGCGACCGGGGCCTTGCGCATCCTTGAGGCGATGCGGATTCTCGGCCTGGCAAAGAAGACACGGTTCTATCAGGCTTCAACGTCGGAACTCTTTGGGAAGGCACAGGAGACTCCACAGAAGGAGACGACGCCGTTTTATCCGCGGAGCCCTTACGGTGTGGCGAAGCTCTACGCCTACTGGATTACCGTAAACTACCGCGAAGCCTACGGAATGCATGCCTCGAACGGAATCTTGTTCAACCATGAAAGTCCGATACGTGGCGAAACGTTTGTGACGCGCAAGATTACGCGAGCCGTGGCCGGCATTCATCTGGGTGTGCAGAAGACACTGTATATCGGTAATCTGGATGCGAAGCGCGACTGGGGTCACGCGCGGGATTATGTCGACGGAATGTGGAGAATTGTGCAGCAGGAAATGCCGGATGACTACGTTCTGGCGACGGGCGAAACCCATAGCGTACGCGAGTTTGTAGAACTGGCATTTTCCAAGGTTGGTCGCAAGATCGATTGGCAAGGGAAAGGTATCGAAGAGATTGGTGTCGACGCCACGACGGGCGAGACGGTGGTCAAAATCGATAGCCGGTATTTTCGCCCGGCGGAGGTGGATGTTCTTCTGGGAGACCCGTCGAAGGCGCACCGCCTCCTGGGATGGGAGCACAAGGTGACATTTGCTGAGCTGGTCTCAGAGATGGTAAGTTCGGATTTGGAACTGATCGCTAAGGAAGCCCACGTAAGAGACGTTCGTCATGAGTAGATTCGATTTGGCGGGGCAGCGTGTCTGGGTTGCAGGGCATCGCGGCATGGCCGGCTCAGCGATCGTGCGGCGGCTTGCACGCGAACAGTGCGAAATCGTCACTGTGACACGGAGCCAGTTGGATTTGCTGCGTCAGGAGGATGTTCACAGGTGGCTGGCGGACCAGAGAATCGATGCAGCCTTTGTCGCCGCGGGGACCGTGGGCGGGATTATGGCAAACATGACGCGCCCGGCGGAGTTCCTGTACGAAAACCTGATGATTGAGATCAATGTGATTCATGCCGCGCGCAATGCCGGCGTCAAGAAACTCCTTTTCCTCGGGTCATCGTGCATTTATCCACGCATGGCGGAACAGCCGATGCGGGAAGAGGTGCTGCTGACCGGTGCACTGGAGCCCACCAACGAGTGGTACGCCATTGCCAAGATCGCCGGCATCAAGCTCTGCCAGGCGTTTCGCCGCCAATATGGCTGCGACTTTGTCTCCGTCATGCCGACCAATCTTTATGGGCCCGGAGACCGCTACGACGCGGAGCGCGGCCATGTGGTCGCGGCGCTCATAATGAAGATTCACGCGGCCAAAGTGGCCAACAGTCCCACCGTCGAACTGTGGGGCAGTGGAACCCCGCGGCGCGAGTTTCTGTTTTCTGAGGATTTGGCGGACGCGTGCGTCTTTGTCATGAAGAATTATTCCGATGAGATGTTCCTGAACGTCGGCACCGGACAGGATATGACGGTCCTAGAATTAGCCGAGAGCATCGCCCGCGTCGCCAGTTGGAAGGGAAGTTTTACGTTTGACCGCTCAAAGCCCGACGGAATGCCGCGAAAGGTGATGGACGTAAGCCGGCTGCGGGCCCTTGGTTGGAGCGCTCCGACCGATTTTGAGACGGGCATGAAAGAAGCGTACCGGTGGTACGTGGCAAACGTGGCGGAACGAAGGAGTTGACGGGACCAATGCGCAAAGTGTAGAAACATTTGTCCGGATTAAAGCTTTACGAAATAATCATTCGTAGGTATGAGCTCTCCAGTCCGCCAACGCGAGCGCGCAGTCCATAACATTACCGCCAGCGCCGAAGACAATCCGTACCATCGGGCATCGTTCAGCCTGAAGTACCGGTTGGTGCGGCTGCTATGGCAAACGGTGTACCTGCTGTTTTATCGCACGTCGCCTCGGCCGATGCACGCGTGGCGGGCGATGCTGTTGCGGCTCTTCGGCGCGAAGATGGGGCCGGGTTGCCACTTTTATCCGAGCGGGAAGGTGTGGGTGCCATGGAACCTGACCTGCGAAGACTGCTGCACGCTGGCTGACCACGCCGAGATTTACAATCCGTCGCCGATTTATCTTGAGTCTCATTGCATCGTTTCGCAGCAGGCGTTTCTGTGCGGAGCGTCGCACGACTACAACGATCCAGATTTCCCCATGATCTCTTATGGCATGCGGCTGGGCGCGTATTCGTGGATCTGCGCGCGCGCTTCGGTATCACCGGGCGTCACTGTGGGCGAGGGCGCGGTGCTGGGACTGGGTTCTGTTGCGTATGGCGACCTGGAGCCTTGGACGGTGTACAGCGGAGTGCCTGCCGAAATAGTAAGAAAGCGCGAGAGGAACGTTTCTCCCGATTGAGAGAGCGCTGGATCCCAAGGCGATCAGGCTACAGTCGAACTCCGCCGTCATTCCCGTCCCGGTGTACCCGTTTATGAGCAGCCTTCCGCAGGATGCCTGATCGCCAGGTCCTAAACAGACTCACGTAGAACCGGTCATAGCATAAGCGGCAGCGCAAAGGTACCCGGAGCAGGCACAATTCCGAAAGGTCTTCGAATTGAAGATGAGATAATCGCAGATCACTCGAACCACAATGGAAGCATTCCACGACGGCTCCTGCTCTCAAAGAATTCACGAAAAACCGCGGAGACAGACGCCACCGGCCAATCGTACCAAGGGCGACTCCACAATAAGCTATCGGCGCAAGTGTAATACGTATGCCGCTTTCTTTCGTGACGCGGCCGTCATGCACGCGGCAAGGACTTCACGAAAGGGTCCGCGGGCTGAGTGATAAAGTGAGGATTGATGAACGTGAATCACCAAGGATCCCTGACGGCTCGATGGCCATGCGCATGGCTGATGATGGGATTGCTGTTGGCGTGCATTCCGCTGCTTACGGCTGAGCCGCCTGAAATAGCGAAGGATGCGGCACAGGTTTCCAGCGACGCAAGCGGCCCTGCAACCCCGTGCGAGCCGGCGAAGCTGGGGTCGCCCTACATATCCGTGGACAGTTGGGTTTACCCGGCGATGCTGCGGCTCTATTCACTGGGATATGTGGACACGGTATATCTGGGCCTGCGGCCATGGACGCGGGCGAGCGTGATGCACATGCTGGAAGAGGCAGGCGACCTGATCGAGGACAGCGAGGCGGATGGCGATCCAGGCGCGGGCCAGGCGCGCGAGATCTACGATGCGATCAACCGCGAGCTGCACGACGACATGGAGGGTCCATGCGGCCCGCACAAGGGCAGCACGCGGATCGAATCGGTGTACAGCGTGGAGAGAGCCATCAGCGGCACACCGCTGCAAGATAGTTTCCATCTCGGATCGACGATTGTGAACGATTATGGCCGTCCCTATGAGAGCGGCTTCAACGACTACTCCGGCGTGAGCGGCTACGCGACGGCGGGGCGATTTGCTCTGTACGTGCGCGGTGAATTCCAGGGTGCGCCGTCGGCCGCGGGCTACTCGGCACCTCTAGCGCAGACACTCTCGTCCGTGGATCAGACCAGCTACTATGTGCCATCGACAACGCCGCCATACGGCCCAACTTCGGCTGTGTACGTCCAGCCGACGATTCCTCAGGGGCCAATCGTCACGGCGACGCAAGGGCGCTTAATCGAGGCCTATCTCTCCTATCAATATCTGAACCATGTTTTTTCGATAGGCAAGCAGGACCAATGGCTGGGGCCGGCAAAGGGCGCCAGCATGGCCTTTTCGAATAATGCACAAAACTTCTACACCTTTGAAATCAATCGCATTGAGCCGCTCAACATTCCGCTTTTGTCACGGCTGACGGGTCCGTTCCGCTATGAATTCGTCGTTGGAGCGCTCCGTGGCCACACGCTCATGCCCAACCCGGCATACGAAGCGAGCCCTTCGACGAGCGTGCCCAATGTCATCAATCCCGGCGATCCCTGGGTGCACGTGGAAAAGGTCAGCTTCAAGCCCTACAAGGATCTTGAGTTCGGTTTCGAGCGTACCGCAATGTTCGGCGGTGAGGGGCACGAGCCCGTTAATCTGCACTCATTCCTGCGAAGCTTCTTCAGCCTCACCGCAGGAAATTTCACCCAGAAGAACAGTAATATCGATCCCGGCGCACGCTTCGGCGCCTTTGATTTTACCTGGCGGTTGCCCTTCGTGAGCCATTGGCTAACGCTCTACACCGACTCGGAAGTACACGACGATTTATCGCCGATCGACGCTCCGAGGAGGGCAGCCGAACGGCCGGGCATCTATCTTTCCCGTGTGCCCGGTATTCCCAGACTCGATGTGCGCGTCGAAGGCGTGAGCACCGATCCGCCTACGTCGCGGAGCCAGGGCGGCGAGTTCATGTACTGGGAAGGAATCGAGAAGCAGGGATACACCAACCAGGGCCAGCTATTTGGCGATTGGATCGGACGCGAGGATAAGGGCGGTCAGGCCTGGCTCACGTATCACCTGAGCGGCAACGAGTTGATTCAGGTGAACGCGCGTCATCAGAAAGCGGACAAGGATTTCATCTCCGGCGGCACAACGCTGAACGATTTCAACGTTCAGGTGGTCAAGCGCATTGGCAAAGACTTCGAAGTGAACGGAAACTTCACCCTGGAACACTGGAAGGCACCGATCTACCTGCCGGGAGAACAGACGGTAACCACCACCAGCATCCAGCTCACATGGTTCCCCACACGCAAGGTGAGCTTCTGAGGGTGCGGCGCAGGGATTAGGAGATCGCGGCTGGTCGCGATTGAGTCGCGCGGGTTCCTCTATCGCGAGCCCTGTGCCGAAGCGTCCGAACGGGTAACCGCCAAGGACGTTTGCTGAGCCGAAAGTTGGGGAATTGGTTTGACCGCGTAGGCAGGGACGGCAGAGTTTGTCACTTTGAGCAATTGTCCCTTGGCGTTGAAGGCCAAAGCCCATTCCATGGGCTGGTGTCCTGTCGCGCCATCGACAAAACGTACGGTCGACTCGCCGAAACTCCCGACTTCAATCGTGGGAGGGAATGTCAGAGAGAGGTCTGCGTCGGTCGGATTCACCGGCAACGGAGAAATCTCAGGACGAGCTCCAGTCAGCGCCGCGTAGCACAGAGCGGTAGCCAACCAATCGGCGTCCTGATTTGCAGGCTCGCTTGAGCGAATTCGGTTGAAGGCAGCGATGGTGAGCGGATTGACGGGGGCTGGCGAAAACAGCGAGAATCCTCGTCGCTGAATTGGAATGATGCGGACGTGGCCTTTGCCGCCGAGCGGAATTGCGGCAGAGAACTGGCTTACATCGCCGGCGCCGTTATCTCCTTTGAAAAGCAAGAGAATGTGGCCCGGCAAAGCCTGACACACAAGCTGCTGGTAGCTCCATTTTCCCTTTTCAAACTCGATCCCGGCGAGCGCAGCGTCTTCGCGGATCGCAGGCTCCGCGCTCGCGACCAGATCGCGATCCTGAGCCGTCATTTGATTTTCAGAACGGTACTCAAGCAGGTGCGCGCTCGTGGAAGGCGAGGTGTTGAAAGCAGACGGCGCGATGGTTTCGACCCGGGGCAGCAGCTTTGTCTTAAAAGAGGCGCCGGATGAGTCTGCTGGCACCGGCTTTACCTGATAGGGTGCGTTGGAAGAATCTCGGCGCGTTTGAGCTGCAGAGGCGGCAGAAAGAAGCGTGGCAGCTGCGACGACAAATGCGATGGTCAAGCTCCGAAATCGCTCCATACAATCGCTAGAATACTACTCCTGGCGGGTGAATGGTGAGATTCACACCGCCTGGAGTCAGATTCAGTTGCTACTTTTTCCAGCGGCTGGTATGGGAGAGCGACTGCGAGTGAGATTAAGGACCATCAGCGCACGCGGGGCAAAAATTTGTAAGAGACGCCGAACGTGAACCCCTGCGGTTTGCGGGTCACTCCTATCAATGGCTGCACGATCTCATACTCATAGTCGGCGCGCGCCCAGAGCGGGCCAAGGAATCGATATTCCACCCCACCACCCGCCGCATAGAACCCTCGCGTGTCATGCGTGTACGTGGGACTTGCTGGGGGGAAGTCGTAGCTTCCGAAGCCGATGAGGAGCTTGGCATAGGGTCGGAAATTGGTATAGTGGCGCCAAGTGTAAATGGGCCCACCTCCCGCTGTATCCTGGCGAACGTTCTTCTGACTGGGAAGATTACGGTTAAGGCTGATATCGCGGGCCTCGACCTCCAGGCCAAGACCATGAAGGACCGCAGCGGGATACCAGTCGGCCCATACTGTGCCTCCCCACATATGCCCACTTCCCCAATCGGGATTGAAGTTGGAGGGACCGACGCCGATGGCTAACGGCAGACCGTGTGCTTGGTACGGCGGAGCGACTTGGGAAAATGCGGGAACCGCCAAAGCGATCAGGCTCAGCGTCAGGATAGGGGGAGCGAACATCATCAAACGCATTCTGCATCTCCTTCACAGTCGCATGCTATTGCCATTCGGAAGATCGCCGCGCGGCATTTAGCTGCAATTCAGAGTAACAAGGCAAGAGCAGGAAATCGAGTCCGGTGTGGATCTGGCTGTCATTCAAAAAAACCTGTACACGAACGCGCATTCTTCTCATCAGAGAAACCGGGCTTCTACACCTTCGAAACAGCCTTAAATGTTTCGACGCCTATTGCGATCAAATGTTGCGCACATCCAACCTGCCGATTTCCTCGGCTTGACGATAGTTTACTCGATAAAGTCAGACATTTGTGTCAGCTACGGTCATTCTGGAGTTACGGAAGTGGTACCTTTGCGAAGGATTTTCCCGGTGAAATTGAGTGAGTCCGAGTGTGCAATGCGCCGACCGGCGCTGGCTGTGCCGCGCGGTCTTTTCCCATGGCCTGCAGGTTGAAATCCGAAGTTCGCATGCACGCGACAGCCGCCAGCCGTTCACGGCAATCCGTCTTTCGGTTAACGCTGGAGTGCCCGCAAAACCGCGCACGCAAATCGATGGTCAGCTTTCGCGCTCATTGTGCAACGCCCAAGGGTGAACGATTATCGTAAGGTTTAGGGGATCGTGATTTCGACGCAACGGATGATCTGGGTTTCGAGAATCATTAAGGAGAGGCTTCAGGCCCGGGAATTGACAGCGTTTTTCATGTCCGGCCTGGCGGTACCGGAGTAACGCGGGAATGCGATTACGCGCCGAGATCTACCCCCCAGTCAGGTATGACACCCGACCGAGGAAGTGTCGGCAGGAGTGTATTTTTTGGGCATGATTACCAAAGTAATTAACGCTGGTAATTCCTGTTCGTTGACTATGCTAAAACGGAGCAACTTATTGATAAAGATGTGCTCTCGCTTTAGCTCCTGTGGTAAGTTTAATGGTGCTGTAGGGACTCCGCAGCGCCTCGCGGCGTGTGTGGACGCGGCGGAGCCGGATCGACTTGGGGTTGCAATGTGAGCAACCTGAAAGTTTTTCTCCATTTGATTGCATGAACCAAACTGCGGAGGATTAGCGCATGCGAACTTATTTTTTGAGATCTCTGGGCCGGGTACTCGCCTCGGTCGCAGTTGCATTGTCGCCTGTTGCCCTGACTGCCCAGGCAGCTCCAGCAGCGAAGGGAGCTGCCAATGACTCGCCGTCGAAGTGGGATATCTTCGCCGGCTACAGCTACCTGGCGCCCAAAGGAACGGTCGAGGGAAATCCCTCCAATGCTGTCAACTACGCCGCGATAGCGAGCGTTTCCCGCTACTTCAACAATCACGTGGGTGTGACAGCCGAGGGAGATGAGCACATCTTGCTGCCAGAGAGGCAGAGCTCCACCACAACTCAGCCGGGGAATGATTTCAGCGGCGGATCGGCGGGCGTGATCTTCCGCTTTCCTTCAGAAAACATCACGCCGTTCGTCCACGGACTGGTCGGCGCCGAGCAAGTCGGTAGCTGGGCTCTTCCCGAAAGGTGGGGCGCGGTGCTGACGGTCGGTGGCGGCATGGACTATGAGACGCAATGGTTCAACCATCATCTTGCCATTCGCCTCTTCCAGGCCGATTACCAGTACACCCACGAAGATTTCGCTCCGGGCGAAAGGGGTAACTTCAACATGGCGCGTTTGAGCGCGGGCATAGTGATCCATGCAGGATCGATTGCTCCACCGGCGCCGATCACGCTGGCTTGCTCGGCGAGTCCGGAGACGATTTTCCCGGGCGACCCGGTTACGTTGACCGCTTCGGCAGGTGGCCTGAACCCGAAGGACCACGTGATCTATACATGGTCGGGGACCGGCGTGACGGGCAACGACACGAATCCCAAAATCGACACCAGCGCTCTGGCGCCGGGTGAGTACACGGTGACGGGGACGGTGAAGGAAGGCAAGCCGGGCAAGGAAGGGCTGAAGCCGTGGGAGACTGCGACGTGCACGGCGGGGATCACGGTGAAGGCGTTTGAGCCACCGACGATCAGCTGCTCGGCCAGCCCCAGCACCATCAAGCCAGGTGACGCGGCGACCATCACTTCGGTGGGGGTGAGCCCGCAGAACCGTCCATTGACCTACAGCTACACGGCATCCGCGGGAACAATCACAGGTACAGGGACGACGGCGGAGTACTCTTCGGCCGGCGCGCCGACGGGAGCGGTGGGGATCACGTGTAATGTGTCGGACGACAAGGGACACACGGAGAGTTCCTCGACTAGCCTGACAATTACGGCGCCGTACGTGCCGCCAGCGCCAAAGACGCAGGCGCTGTGCTCGATCAGCTTTGCCAGCGACAAGAAGCGGCCGATGCGCGTAGACAACGAAGCCAAGGCCTGCCTGGACCAGGTGGCATTGGACCTGAAGCAGCAGGCTGACGCCAAGGCGGTAGTGGTGGGCGAGTCGGATGCGGACGAGAACGCCAAGACGGCCAAGGAACAGAAGTACGCGGCCAAGCACAAACACGCCACGGTGGATCAGTTCGCGGCGCAGCGCGCGGTGAATGCCAAGGACTACCTGGTGACGGAGCAGGGCATTGACGCTTCGCGCATCAGCGTGGCCACGGGCACGACCGACGGGCAGACGGAGGAGAATTACCTGGTGCCGGCGGGGGCGACGTTCAGTGCCGATGTGACGGGCACGACGCCGGTGGACGAGACGGCGGTGAAGCCGCAGGTGCGCAAGCCGCTGCCGGAGCGCCATCCGAAGAAGGCTGCGGCGGCGCAATAAGCCGCGCGGCCGGCTCAGGCCGGCTCTCACCAGCCAACGAATCCGCGAGCCTTTGCTGCATAGGGCGGGGCTCGCGGGAACCGAACCTGCAACAACACCTTCCGCAGCGCCTTCGAGGCTGACCAGTCCACACGCTGGTTAGCCTCTTCGTTTTTGGGGCAAGGTTTCTCCGTTAATCTCCTGGCTGTTCAGAATTGTCGATTTTTCAACTTCTTTCGTTGTTTGGCACACGCATCATCGAGCAGAACCCTGTCAGGCAGAAATCGCCGGGGGGAATCTGCACCATTCGCGCGACGCTCTCAACAGCAAATCCAAGGGGTGCCGGCGAGATGACGCAGGCTTGCATGAGATGCAAGGTGGCGGCAGCGCGCAGATTGGCAGTACGACTCTACTGGATGCTGCGCACAAAGACGGGGTATCCGGAGATCGTTCGCATCGAGAGCAGCCCCACATTAGCCATGGTCGACGAAAGCT
>JBEKAJ010000369.1:0-8998 GCA_050018295.1 Occallatibacter sp.
CCCCGTACACCATCCACGCCACCGTCCAGGGAACGAAGGTTAGTTTTCTCGGCTATGCCTACCCGGTGCTGTTCCCACCGAACCGGTTCCTCGGCGTTGCCATTGCCGATCCGCGCGACATTGCTTGCATGAAAATGAGCGCTATCGCGGGCCGTGGCGCCAAGCGCGATTTCGTAGATCTCTACTTTTGTGCCGAGCGCTTCGGCCTTAAGGAAATTCTGCGACTTTTCGGTCGGAAATACGCCCAAACGCACTACAGTAAGATTCACATCCTTAAGTCGCTGACCTTTTTCGGTGATGCTGAAAAGGACCCTATGCCCAACATGCTGGAAATGCTTGATTGGGAGAGAGTGAAGCAGTTTTTCTCGAGCGAGGCCCTTAACTTGCTGTAACAACGCACTCTTTGAATCCCGCTTCCGTTTGCGAATTGCTCGCAATTCAGCCTTCACTCGTCGAAGGCTGATTTCTTATCGGAATTCTGGCTCCTGCAGCATTGCGAGAAGCCGACGGTGCGAACAATGCACGGTCCAACGAGGTGCGGCTGTGGTTGAGCGTGATCGCATACAACTTTGAGGGCAACCTGTGGCGGCGGCTGGTGCTGCCGAAGAGAATCGAAACGTGGTCGTTGACCAGCTTGCAGCAGCAGTTGGTGAAGACCGGCGGACGGCTGGTAAAACATGCCCGCTACTACTGGCTATTGTTGGCGGGGAGCCATCTGACGCGGCGCCTGTTTGGAAGCATGCTGCGGCGGATGGAGGCCTTGCCGCCGCCAGCCGGATAGGCGCGGCAGCCGGGCGAAACCAATCAGGACGACGAAGGGGAGTTGACGGGGGAGGTGTCCGTAAAATGGATTCGAAATTAGGCAAATCATGGCTTTTTTGGCCTGGGCAGAGGACCTGCGGGGCACGACAGGGTCTTTGCCGTAGGAACGAATGCGAAAAAGAAGGTGAGCCGGGCACTCGGGGGTATATTCTCTCGTCACGGGGAAAGCAAAATGGGAATTCCGCGTTATATAGGACTGGGGGTGGCCGCGTGCGCGGGCGTTGCGGCGGGCGTGTATGCCTATGCTTCCATGTGGCCGGATTCGCGGCTTTTCGGTGCGGCGCTGACTGCGCCGGCGCGGCCCGGCGAGCTGGCCCTCACCTTCGACGACGGGCCCAATTCGGCGTGGACGCCGAAGCTACTGGACATTTTGGCGAGCCATGAGGTGCGGGCAACGTTCTTTCTGCTGGGCGGGCGCGCGAAAGCGGAGCCGGAACTGGTGCAGCGGATGGCCGCGGCCGGACACGTAATCGGGAATCACTCCTGGGACCATCCCAACATGGCGCGGAGCTCTCCGGAAGTTATTCGAGAACAACTGAGGCGCACGCAGGGCATGCTGGAGCAGATCACGGGCACGGCGGTGAAGTTCTTCCGGCCGCCCTACGGAGCGTGGAGGCCGGCAGTGTTTCGCATAGCGCGTGAGATGGGCCTGAAGGTAGTGCTGTGGAACGCAATGACCTCGGATTGGAGCGATCCTTCAGCGGACTTGATCGCGCGGCGATTGACAGAGAGGATCGAGCGGCTGCGGCAGACGGGCCGCGCGGCAAACATCGTGCTGCATGATGGCGGTCACGACGACCCAGCGGCAAATCGCGTGGCATCAGTGGCCGCGGTGGAGAGGCTGATCGAGCGGTACAAAGGGACACACCGGTTTGTGACGCTGGATTCGTGGAGTTGAGCGCGCGAATTAGTTCGCGCACAGCGACGCGAAAGCCTCGCGTGCAGCAGCGATGGTAGCTTCGACTTCGGCTTCGCCGTGGACAGTTGAGATGAATGCGGCTTCGAACTGCGACGGCGGGAGCCAGATGCCGCGATCGAGCATAGCGCGGTGGAAGCGGCCGAAGGCAGCCGTGTTGGATTTCGCGGCCTGCTCGTAGTTCCTGACCGGACCGGGGTTGAAAAGCCAGGTCTACATGGAACCGACGCGATTGGTTGTCAGCGGAATGCCGGGTTTATACCTTAACCCACATTTCCATTTTGAGTCGTAATTCTGAATCCTCGGACTGTCTGAATCGTCAATGTTTATGAGGGTGCAAGCGCGGCGAAGACGTTCTGGAGGTATGAACCCAGTGGGTGAGATACAAAACCGGCCCTTTTGGCTCCCAGATAGGTTTTGCTGCGCGATAAGCCGGTTACGGCCATGCGTAGAGCGGTGGTGGCACGGTTCTTGGCGGGGCGGGTTCGTGAGGATAGGACCTGACCGCCGCTGATCTTTGGGTCTGGGCATAGCCTCAACCATGAGCAGAAGGCGGCGGCTCGCTGGCTGTCTCCATCGTCTCTTGGTGTTTGTCGCGCCCCGTGGCGATATGCAGATCGATGCCCGCTACGCTTTCATCCGTCGCATTGGCCTCGCTCCAGTAGCCGGCATCGGCACTGGCCGCCTGCGGGTTGCGGCCCATGTTCTCTTTTCACCTGGTCCAACATGGGCAGAAGTTGCCGGCTGTCGGTGGTCTCTTGCGTGACCTTCGCAGCCACGATCACCTGCGCCGTAGCGTCCACCGCCGCCTGCGCGTTGTAACCCTGCAGGAAGCTGCCCTTATTGGCCCCGTCGGGCATGATGCTGCTATCCGGGTCGGTGAAGTTGCGCAATGCGCTGCAATGGGTGAAATTGGGTCAAATTATGGGTTGACGTATTGGGTGTAATCGGGTGTATCCTTGGGTGTCATGATCCCGACATCCTCACTTCAAATCACACCCCAGATCCTGGGCCTCATCGGCGAACTCGATGAATTCAAGGGTGCATGGCGAGCATTGGGAATCCTGGCACCTGATCGCCTTTCCGCCTTGCGGCGAGTCGCGACCATCGAGAGTATCGGATCCTCTACCCGGATTGAAGGCAGCAAACTTTCCGACCGTGATGTTGAACGGTTCCTAGCTAATCTCGAAATCAAGTCCTTCGCAACGCGAGACGAGCAGGAAGTGGCCGGATATGCCGAGACCATGGAACTGGTCTTCCACTCGTGGGAGGAGATTACCCTTACGGAAAACCATGTAAAGCAACTGCACCGTGACCTCCTCCGCTACAGCGAAAAGGATGCACACCACCGTGGCCAGTACAAGAGCCAGCCCAATAGTGTTGCTGCATTTGATGAGGCAGGCAAGCCGGTAGGGATCGTCTTCGAAACAGCCACACCGGTCGATACGCCGCGACTGATGAAAGAGGCAGTCGACTGGGCAAGAGAAGCACTGGAGGCTCGGCAGCTTCATTTCCTATTGGTCATCGCCATCTTCATCGTCGTCTTCCTGGAGATCCATCCGTTTCAAGACGGCAATGGCCGGCTGAGCCGTATCCTGACGACTCTTCTTCTGCTGCGCGCCGGGTACGCGTACGTTCCTTATGGCTCACTGGAGAGCGTGATTGAACGGAGTAAGGAAGGCTATTACCTAGCCTTGCGGCAAACCCAAGGAACCATAAGAACCGATGCGCCTGACTGGCAGCCCTGGGTGATGTTCTTCCTTCGCGCGCTTCAGCAACAGATGCAGCGATTAGCCAGGAAAGTCGAGAGGGAGAGAACCGTCCTGTCGGCGATGCCGGAACTATCCTTGCGAATTGTCGAGCATGCACATGAACACGGCCGAGTCACGATTGGCGAAATGGCTACGCTGACCGGCAGTAGCCGGAATACGCTGAAGGTGCACTTTCGGCAACTCTTGGCGAAGGGACAACTCGTCATGCACGGCCGCGGTCGCGGCGCTTGGTATGCGCTGCCATAGCGTTGCCCGAAATCTGCACTACTGAATCTCGCATAATAGAGTGACAGATCGAGTCAAAAATAGAGCCCTGCATGGTGCAGGAACGAGAATGGCAACTTGGATTGGCGCACCCGTTCTATGCCATTGCGATTCAGCCTTCACTCCTCGAAGGCTGATTTCTTATCGGAATTCTGGCTCCTGCAGCATTGCGAGAAGCCGACGGTGCGAACGACGCACAATGAATGACGGGCCGTTCGCCCTTTTCAAGCACGGATTATTAACACAACCGAAATAGCAATTGCGCAGTGTTCACCTTCGCTCGCCATCAGAAACATCGTGCGATAGCCAAGGTGGCCGCGGCACGCAAACTGGCAGTACGGCTCTACTGGATGCTTCGCACCCAGACGCCGTACCCCAAAGTCGTTACATCGAGAGCAGCCTGATTTGTACCATGGTCGGCGCAAGCCAGGCCGTCACACTGAGTAGGCGCTCTCGCACCCAGCAAAGGCCGGGTGTCCGAATGGAAGAATCATGGCCGATGTTCTGGCCGTATCGATGGTTGGTGGAACACGCTCCACCGAAGATGATTCGATGATGTCGCGCTTTAGGCTTTGGTCTCCAAACCTCCACCACTAAGCGTTGCTCATCGCAACGGGCAGGAGTATTTTGCCCTTGACAATGCCTTTGCCCTTATCAATGGTACAGAATTTGTCGGGCACTCCAGAGACGCAGCAAAAGCTTCTGACATTACCGGGGGAATGTCTCCTAATGAATCTCCACGTGCCTTCCGCCGGCTTTGGAAAGCGCCGCCTTTTTATGGCGGCCGAAAAACTGAAGTAGAATGGGGCGAATGTCCGCCATACACGATCTCGCAGTCGCAGGGCCTGGGGACCCTGCAGGGACAAAAGGCCGCTGGGCTTTGATCACAACTGGCGCGACGCTGATTCTGCTACTCATCTTTAGTACTTCCACGGTCTTCGTCCAGGAGTCCTGGCCTGTCGAATCCTTTCAAATTGGTGTTTATGCCCTCACAGCAACGTACGTGCTTTGTGGCTTCCGACGGGACACCGAGAATCTGGCTGGCGGCGTAGCACCGTGGCTCGTATACTTCATTCCCGCCTGGGGTGTGATCCAAATCTTGGCGCACACCACAGCTTCGACCATCGAAACTCGCGAAGCTGTATTGCGTTGGGGGGCCTTGGCCGCGGTTTTCTTCCTTACCCAGACGGTCGCTCGCACGAGCGCGGCCCGTGGAATCATGCTCCTAACTTTTTTTTGCTTTGCGGCGGTGATGGCAGTACTCTGCCTTATTCAGCTCTTCACCTCGGACGGACGCGTTCTATGGATCTTCCCGACGGGATACCCGGATGTATATGCAACGTTTCCCAACCACAATAACTACGCGCAATTCATTGAAGTGTCCCTTCCGATTGCCCTTTGGTGGGCGCTGCGCGATGGCTGGCGCGCATGGGGATATGCCCTCATCGGCGGCTTACTCTATGCCTCGGTGATCGGCGCTGCCTCGCGCGCCGGCGCTATCCTCTGTACGGCTGAACTGTTGGCGATGCTGGCGATCGGGGTGATTCAACATAAACGTCAAAACCTCGGGCGGCTCTTCCGCTCAACTACGGTGGCCTTGTTTATGGTGCCCTTTCTCGCTGCAGTTTTCATATCTGTGGTGGGCTGGCAGCGAATTTGGGAGCGCTTTCAACAAGAAGATCCATATGAAGGAAGGCTCGAGTTCATGCTTTCAGCCGTCGATATGGCGAGGCATCGACCGTTGATGGGGTACGGATTAGGAACATTTCCGGAGGTCTACCAGCAATATGCGATTAAGGACTTCTCTTTTTACGCCAACCACGCCCATAACGACTGGGCAGAATTTGCCGCTGACGGAGGAGTTCCCTTTCTTCTTCTTGTATTCATCCCCTTTGCAGTTGCCGTCCCGACGGCGATCCGGCATCCCTGGGGTCTCGGGCTGATTGCTGTCATGCTCCATGCCTGCGTGGATTACCCTTTTCCGCGTCCAGCGGTTTCAGGCTGGATGTTTGCGATGCTGGGCCTCCTTTACATGGCGCGGACATCGGACTGAAGTAGGCGAGGACCGACTGCTCCTCCTAATCCAGATCGTTCTCGTCAGGTATTGGAATTCAAGCGCTGAAAACCCAACCTGACCGAACGGGTCGGCCAGCCGGCTGGCCTGACAATCGGAGCTTAAGCAAGCTGCACGAAAGAACGGCTAAGAGGGATGCTGACCGAAGTGTCAGTTGGAGGATATCGCTCGGTTGCCGGATAGCGCTTAAGAAGCCAAAGGAAGTTGCACTTCCCGTCGACACCCGCATTAAAGAACATTCATCGCGTGCGAGTGGCGGGGCAATCGAAGATTGGCGCTGTCAAATCTGGAACCGTTTATATTTCTATGGCCTAGCGCGAATTCGGACTGATGGTACCACCAGCGTGCCCGAAATCCGCGGCGTGCCAAGTGTCCGCCGGTATTGAAGGCGGAGATGAGCGAGCGGTCCGTCAGGCGGGATGGAAAACTCCACATTCCCACGGCTCATCGTCTCGCTTGAAAGATCGGGAGACTCAGCCAGCACCGTTTCAGTACCTGCGGCGATCATCTGCCACCGGAGCCCCGTCGCCGGAGGAATCTCGTCCGTGTGGTAGGAGTACTCCAATTCGTAATTGCCGGGCGGGAGAACAACAGCCTGTTCGGCAATTGTGCAGTTTTCCGGCTGCCCCCCGGAGAACTCTGTCTCCAGGCCGGACGGACCCGGCCAGGAATGCAAACCGGAGTACGAGGAGAGCACCCAATCGAAGCCGACAGGCAATGGGTCCCGGGCGAAATTCGGATTGTTCGGCGCGCCCGGATCGGCAACGACCCAATGCTTTTCGATCAGGGCATTCCAGAGCAACTTTGCCGTATCCCCCTCGTTGGCAGCGATCAGCCGGTCAATCACCGAGAACATCTCACGGTTATCCGTCTCGGGGTTTCCGACTTGGTTGAGGCGACGGGCAACTTCAGCGGCAGCCGGCAGTAGGTCTTTGCCGAGAAGAAAATCGAGATACTGCCGGATAAGCTCGGGATTGTTGTTCAGAATCCTACTCTCAATCTCGTTGGGGTCGGGCGATACACGCCAGCATAGTTCGAACAAAGGCCCCATATTGTCCGACGGCATTCCTGCTGCACTACGGGCCCATGCCCAGAATGCCGGCAGGTTGTTGCGGCGAAAATAGAAGTTGGCCAGACTCCAGCGCGGCAGGTAGGTACGGTCAATTGCAAAAGCATCCAGCAGCAGCTTTTCTGCTGCGGTGTAATCGCCGGCACCTTCAAGACGCAGGCCCAGTTCGATGTCGGCTTGCGCATTGTAGCGGTCAAGACTGATTGCTGTTTCAAGGGACTGCTGCGCATGCGCATCATCGAGAAGCGCAAGGCGCATATAGTATTCCCAGGAGTCGGGTTCCAGGCGGATCGCCGCGCGTACCGACTCCGGCGTATTCAGCCGGAACAGGTAGTCCGCCCGGGCTAGCTTCCACGAGCTCCAAACCCCGAAGGCAAGAATTCCGGCGATGATCGTTCGACACGCGATCGCGAACAGTCGGGTTCCAAGGCGGGTCACGGCCCTCCAGCGTATCACTTGACTTCAACTTCTGAAAGGCCTACAGCCAGCAATCGAGCAGAAGCTCTGGAAAGCCGACCTCCGCACATCCTCGGTGAGGATGCTGAAGTGTGAAAACGGAATTGCACACTGCACTGCTCACTTGTATGACACGTGACTGACGTTGTCTGTGGAAAATAAATTCGATAAATGTTTGAAACGAGCTCACTCTTGGCGTATAACGTACGGATAAACCGAGCACGGTGTGTATCCACCCGAGAGAGTGTGCAATATGGCCGGGAAGAATTGTCTGTTCGCAATGATTGTTGTCTGCTTCTCATGTGCGCATGCATCAGGCGGAACAGGCTCGATCGGAACCGTCAGCGCTCGGGGAGATGTCCGTGTGGACGGATACACGGTATGGGGCAATGGAACGCTTTTCGACGGCACAGCCGTGGAGACCGGCCAAGCCACTGCGACGCTGCGGTTAGACAACGGCACCGAAATCAAGCTGGCAATCAACTCGCACGGCGTAGTGTACCGCGATCATCTTGTGTTGTTGCAAGGCAGGAGCCAGTTGAAGACATCGGATTCTCCATTCCTTCTTGAAGCTGACGGCATGCGAGTGTCGCCCAGTGGACCGAATACACTTGGCGTCATCTCATTAAGCCCTGCGAACACCCTTGACGTCGCTGCCGTGACCGGCGAATTCCGAATTGTGGACGATGCGGGCTCTTCCGTTGCCGATGTTTCCACGGGCGCGGCCATGCGGTTTCACGCGGCACAGCAGGCCGGAACACCCGAAGAATCGTCCTATATAGACGGAGCAATTGGGTTGGTGAGCGTTGATAATGGGAATTACTACTTTACGACCGACGCTGGCGTGAAGTACCTGCTTTCGTGGGCAAAGGACCTTGGAAAATTCGCTGACAAAAAGGTCGTAGTTTCTGGCTTCCTCCAGGCCCTTGAGGCGCCCTCGGAAACCACCGAGCTAATCGTAACTTCAATCGCGATCAATGGCAACAACCGCGCAAAAGGCGCGGGAATGACGACGCAAACAAAAGTTCTGATTGGAGTTGGGATCGGAGGCGGCGCTGCGGTCGCTGCAATCGTTGCAGCCGAATCCGGCAAATCCCCGGCAAGTCGCTGAGCTTTCATCCACAGTGGCGCCACAGGTCCTGTCGACGCGGAAACACATCCATCGAACCGAAAAGTAGTGCGCCGGATTGTGACGTCGAGTTCTCAATTCGATGCTCAAATCCGCACTGCTTCGGATTTTTCCACAACCCTGCGCTACCGTCTTTGTGCCTGAATTCCCAAAACGTCCTCATATAGGCAGTGAGTTGTGCTCGAGGCAGTGGTACAGTTCCTCCGCTTCACATACCGCGCGCCGGATAATGGCATGATCCTGAAGCAGCGAGGTTACCTTTGAGTGAACTCTGGGAATACCTTCGTCATGCACGTGCCTTACATTTTTCCATTTCACTCGTCTTGAATCTGTGCTAGTGTTCTTCGCACCCCTTGTTTGCGGGGCAAGACCCGACGGCTATGGTCGCTCCGATCTTTGCGGATGACGCCGTGGCTCTCGAGGAAAGTTGAACATCTCTTTGGGTTCCGGGTTCCTGGGACTAAAGAGTGCGAAGCTTGCCCAAAATCCATCGCAG
>JBEKAJ010000370.1:0-2849 GCA_050018295.1 Occallatibacter sp.
TGCACGACTCTTAGTATTTTCGGGGATCGCGCCGCGATGCGACTCCGCAACAGGATTCCCTGTCAGGAGTCATCATCTGTCCGGCAAAGTAGAGGGGACAGCGGTTGAGGGTGAACTCCTTCACCACTGCTTCAATTAAAACCCGCCGCCAACCGTCGTGTCAATGCGCGCGGCGCCGCAGCAGCACGGCTCGCGCCACCGGGCCCGATGGAAGAAACTTTGTTAGCGCTGGTCTTGCTTCGGCGGCTTGTCGCTGCGCGATTCGGTCATCGCGACGCGTGTCGAGTGCGCAGCGCCGGCCATTGCCAAGAGGAAGTTCTGCATCTGAGGAGTGAATTGCCGCCGCTCCGCTTCCTTCTGCGTAAAGCTCACCACCCAATAAACCAAAGAGCAAAGAAAGCCGGCCACGACGAACCGGTTCAAGCGCTCGAGCTGTGATGCCGTGGCTTGGTACGCCTGGAGCATCGAGGCAATCACACTGACAATCGAATAAAAGCCGAGCCCCGTGGCCACCTGCAATTCGCGGTCGCGCCAACTAAGCGACAGCCATTGGCTGCCGGCGGCTAGCACCAGAAAAAACAGGATTCGCAGGATCGATACAGTCTGCTGCAATTGTGCATAGATAAGAAACTGCTTCGACGCAACGTGCACAAGGCCCGAAAGGGCCGCAAAAGGCCAAATGATCGCACCGGCGGCGAGAAGGATCGCCGCCACAATAACCAGGCTACGGCGCGCAAGAGAGGATCGAAGCGGCCGGAGAACTGACCATGCAAGCTCAACCAATACGCAGAAGAGCAGGGTGGAATCGAGAACTGTTTGTGTGAAGTATGCAGGAAAATAAATTGAGGAACTGTAGCCGATTGCATATAGTACTAGATTGCTCAGAATATCCCAGATACAGTAGGACAGAAAAATTGGAAAACTTCGCCACGCACGTCGATAGAAAAGCAGTCCGACCAGGACCGCTTCGACCCCAATGTAGGCAAACCAGAGTACGTTATCGAGGTTCACAATTCGTGTCCCACCCAATCGAACCCTCGCGATACACCGAGTCTAACAGTGAATTGGCTGGAACAAAGTAGACTCTGGAAAGAACGAGCAACCGGCTAATACACAACGATCCCACGTGAGTGGGATCGTTGGAAACCTTCAACTTAGGGTGTTTTTCAGGCTACCGGAGGCGGGACTTTCAGTGGACCTGCCGGGATCGCAACCGCTAGGCTCGGCGGCGGAACCTTCAACGGACCCGCCGGAATCGCAGCCGCTAGGCTCGGCGGCGGAACCTTCAACGGACCCGCCGGAATCGCAGCCGCTAGGCTCGGCGGCGGAACCTTCAACGGACCTGCCGGAATCGCAGCCGCTAGGCTCGGCGGCGGAACCTTCAACGGACCTGCCGGAATCGCACTGGCAGAGCACACAGACGCGAGAAGCAGAACAATGACGCCGAATTTGAAGACATTCAACGTACGCGAACTCATGGGACAATCTCCCGGCGGTGACAACTCCGCCTTAAAACTTGTGCAAAACAAGACTACCCCAAAAGGTGTAGGGGCGCTACAACAAAAGTGGTATTAGAAAAAAATTCTTCCATAAGTACCTATTTCTGCCGCGCCACGGTAACAAAGAAATAGGTACTTTCGGCCAAATTTTGGCGTATCTTCGCCTAGCTGCCCCAGATGCCCTACTTGCCGCGATCTCAACCGGCCTATTCGTAGCGAAAATGGGCAAAATGGACGGCAGGAGAATCTGCCACCGCGGCGCCGCCACGCTTCCTCAGGAGTCCGCGTTTCCTCTCGGCCCGAGCTTGAAGAGATGCACGGAGAAGATGCAGAAATCGGCGAGTTACCGCCTTTCGACCGCAACTGCCTTTTTCTGGTTACCAGACTGAAAACTTTGGTGCCGTGGGCCAAATCAACAAAACTAGGTACATTTGCACGTAAGCCATTCTCATCTGGGCACGGTTTATGAATCCTCTCAATCCAGAAACGCCGCTGCCGGCTGGTGTCCAAGCTCCCTCTCAAGGGCTGCAAGAAGTTCGCTGCGCGGTACGATTTCCTCTTTCTTTGCCGGTGGTGCTCTCAGCTGGTAAAGAGGAGATCGCAGGCTTGACTCGTAACGTCTCCGCGAGCGGGGTTCTCTTCTCTCTTGACCAGGATTTGCAAGTCGGACTCGACGTCCGCTTTTCCATGCGAATGCCCCGAGCCGTTCTGGGCTCGCCTCAGGATGTTCTGGTCCACTGCAAGGGACGTGTGGTACGCTGCTCCACAAGCCACAATGAGCACCTCGCTGCTGCGACAATTGATGATTATCGATTCTCTGAGCAGTGAGTTCTCTGTTGGCTGAACGGCAGCCGACTATGGAAATCCTCGACGATAACCCCGAAGGTGAAAGTGTTGACACTCCGGTCAAGCCGGGAACCATTCGCGTGATACTCGCGGATTCCCAGGCGATTTACCGCGTCGGGATTCGGAAGGTCTTCGCTCTCGAAGATGACATCCGTGTGGTTGCTCAGGCCGATTCGCTGGAGAATCTGCGCGCGGCCATCGAGCGCTATCCAACCGACATTGTGCTTTTGGAGGGGGGCATGCTGGCCGGGACGGCCAATGCTATTCCCGAGCTTCTGCGCATGGCCCCGGATGTGAAACTCATCGTGCAAGCCGTCTCATCCGACGAAAACCACACTGTGGAACTCTACCGGCGCGGCGTTCGCGGCATCGTTTCCCGTTCGATATCGCCCGACTTGCTCGTCAGGTGCGTGCGCCGCATCGCCGCCGGCGAAACATGGATCGATAACCAGTCAGTCAACTGGGTCATCGACGCCTATCGCGCTCAGGCTGCTGCGCTCGTCA
>JBEKAJ010000371.1:0-5005 GCA_050018295.1 Occallatibacter sp.
CTTGAGCGCGGCTTGATAGTTGCGAAAGACCTCCAGCACCGTGCGTCCCGCAGGCGCCACGTAAACGATGCGGGTGATCTTCCCTTCCAGATGCTGGTTCTTGGTAATCGTGTTCTCCTCATTGACCGGACCCAGCGGAAGGCTGAACTCATCGAAGTCTTTGGTCAGATACTTCGCGATATACGAACCGGGATACCGCGAAATCAAAGGATGGTCGCTGCTTCCCTCCACGTCCTGGTCCTGTGCTGCCGCGAAGGGGGCCGATAGGCCGATCAATAAACCGGCCACCAATATTGTGCGCATGAAAGCTGTCATGGGTTCCTCCTAGAACCTGCGGTAAATTCCAAAGATCGATTGACCGTGATCCCCTTACGGATGTCCCGTCAAAACCGCCGTGCCCGTACCGGTGCAACTGTTCTCACCCAAGGGCAGGTTGAGTGCGAGGCTTTTTTGAAGCTTGTCCGGGTGGTCAAGTTCTTCCTCGCTCAATTTGAACTGGTACGGCCAGGGCTCCCAGCGCTGCGCGGCGCAGTTCCCGACGTACTCTTCGGCGTCGCCCGCCGGCACCTGGCGGATCACAAACGTGAAGGTGCCGCCCTGCGCCTCGCGGACGAACCGCGCGGAGGCAACAGTCAAATCGCCGGGCCGGTCAATGCTCGATGATGCGGACGTGCCCGTCTCGCGGTGGCCAGTGGCGGTGCCACGGATGGAAGCTTCCACCAGCCCCCAGGTTTCACCAGGCTTCAGGGAGGTGAAAGGGCAGCCCGTCTTCTCGTCGAAGCCCACCACTTTGTAAATCGTTTCGACGTGGTGGTTTTCGTAGATCTGCGGGGTGTCAGGCATCTGCATCTTCAGATCCACCGCCACGCTGAAGCAAAGGTTGGGAGCTGCGATGTGGACATCGATGTTGTCGACCTCGGGGATGCCCGGATGTTCACTGCCCCGCAGGTAGATGAAGGCAACATGAATCAGGCCGTCGGCGTCTTTCCGCGGGGCGGTGTAGGTGAACTTGCCTTTGCCGTCACCGTCGACTTTAACCGGGACCGGCGTAACATCGCCCGTGATCGTCTCCACCGGAACTTCCGCGCCCTTGTCCGCAACGCCGTCGCAATCCATCAGCGTGAATGAGATGTCGCGCTTCTCGCCGGGGCTGAGTTTCAGCGGATAGCGATCGGAATCTGCGAGGTTCACCTTGAGTTCGGGTGCGATGGCATGGTCATGAGGGTACTCCTCGCGTTGCTTCTTCTCGAAATCAAGGATCATGTCAGCCAGCGGGCGGGTTCCGCTTCCGGCTCCGCTTCCGACAGTGCGGAGATTCAGCGCTGCCATCCAGGCCTGGAAGGGAGCATCTTTGGGATCAGTAAACTTGGGCTGAATGTGCTGGAGCACAACTTCGCGGCTTTTGCCCGTGACCAGATACGCTTCCATGCGGTACCCGTCCGGATCCTTGTACAGATCGCCGAATGCGACGTAATCCAGGCCGGCCGTGCCCTCCAGGCCCACATGCGTCTGGGGCTGGGTGTTTCCCAAAAATCGTGCGGGCAGTAAAGCGGGTCGAATACAAACGTTCGAACTCGTGTCCACCAGAAACTGCTGCACGAAGGCGTCGCTGATCTGTTGCCAATTAATATTGGGGTCCTGGAAGTGGACAATCACGTCGTAAAGACCGATTACCCTGTCGTGCTTGTCGGCAGCAGTGCACTGGGCAGAGTGCAGCAGACAAACGCCAACTACAACCATGAGTCCAAATGATCTTGCTATCTGATTCGTCACGAACTTACCTCCTCGCCTTGTCCAAGGCAAGATTGTTGTAACTTGCTCGCTACCCAACTTGCGGCCGCCTCACCTGCCCTTTCCAGACGAGATTCCTGTGAAGCTACTCCCGCAAGCTATGCCTTGTCCGTCAAGCGAAGAACGCAAAATCAGAACTGCATTGACCCTTGGCTAGCTGCTCCAGCGATGCGAAGATCCACGGCGGCCGTCGCGACGACGCTTCTTCAAGAGAGGCGTCCAACTACTTGCTCAAACTCGTACGACTCGTCTTGCCGGCGGTATCAGCGACTTTCATCGCCCATTTATCCGCATCCGCACGGTCCGGTATCTCTTCCACCTCCAGTTGAAACACCGTGGTTCCGGCCACGCCCCAGTAAAGACAATGGTAGGAATAGAAATCCGGCGCCCCTTCTCCAAAAAACCGTGTCCGCTGGGTCACCCCTTTCCCCCAGGGATACTGAGTTACTTCCGGGGGGCTCATCATATCGTTCGTGTTTGAAGTCATAGGTTGCGCTGCATTCTGACTGTCGGTTTCAACCTCCGTTCGATAGCCCGGCGCTATCATCTTCCATTGGCTAGTATTGTCGAAGGAGTGGAAGACCAAGCGGTAGAGAGTCATTGTCTGGCTCCGCAGGCCGCTTTTCTTCTCAGCGAACAAGGTGATTTCCGCAGTAAAGGAGTTCACGTTAAACTCCTGGCCAGTGACTTGGGCTCCTTCTGGAACCAGAGCAAGGATTTCCGCTGGAAGCTTTTGACTTTGATTTGCCTGAGCCAAACCGTCCGGCACGCTTGCCGCAATGCCTAACGTGGCAGCGATCGCGAAAAACACCCGGCACTGAAGCTTATGCATGATAGCTCCTCCTGGTCGAAATCTCCGACCTTGAACGCTAGAGGCGGGTCACGATGAAACCCGCCCGGGAAAACAACCCCCGGCATGGATTCCACTTTCGCCACCACCCATCGTGCCGTCGTCCCACTGGCTGCCTGATCGAGAAAGAAACGGGCATCGACGTCATACAGGCGAAGCTGGCGCGGTGAAAGTTGTGCAGCGGGCCATACATTGGTACCGGCGGGATTGCCAGTGCAGTGCGAGGGGTGGTGGAGTGCTTCCTCACTCAACTTGAACTTGCGCGGCGAGGGCTGCCAGCCTTGCGCAACGCACTTCCCGGCGCACTCTTGGGCGTCGCCTGCCGGTACCCCCGAGGCGGCTGTGGTCGCGGCGCCCCCGCGAACCTCCGATTCCCCTACAGCCCGCGATGAACGCCTGCCCCCCCGTTCGGCCTCGTGCACGTCACTCAACCGCACGTTGGGCAGGCCGCGGATCGTGCTGCTGCTTCTAGCGATGCGCTCATTGCGAGGGGCCACTCTCAATCTTGGTCGTTGGCCCATGCGTGGTTGGCCCGTGCGTGGTCGGTCCATGCGTGGTCGGCCCGTGCGTGGTGGTCCCGCCCGTCGTTGGTCCATGGGTCGTGGACCCGCCGCCGGTCGGCCCATGCATAGCGGTCCCGCCGGTCGTTGGTCCGTGTGTGGTGGTCCCGCCGCCGGTCGGCCCATGCATAGCGGTCCCGCCGGTCGTTGGTCCGTGTGTGGTGGTCCCGCCGCCGCTGGGCGTGTTGTTAGTGCGCGGAATTGTGTGTGGGGTGGGGCGCGGCTTCGCCTCCCAATCATCAGCACCGCTGCCGGTCGTTGGTCCGTGCATAGCGGTCCCGCCGGTGGTTGGACCGTGTGTGGTGGTCCCGCCGCCGCCAGTGTTCATGGTAGTGGTACCGCCAGTCGTCGGCCCATGCATAGCGGTCCCGCCGCTGGGCGTGGTGTTGGTGCGTGGAATTGTGTGCGTGGTAGGGTGCGGAATGTTGTGCGTGATTCCGCCATCAGTGGCGCCCGCGGAATGGCTGGTGATGCCCCCGGTGGTCGGTCCATGCATGGTGGACCCGCCAGTGGTCGGTCCATGCATGGTGGACCCGCCAGTGGTGGGTCCGTGCTGTACTCCGCCTCCTCCGGCTGGCGTTCGGATTGGCCTGGGAGCGGCCTGGGCGGGCGGTTTAGAAACAGGCTGGGCGTGCGGTCTAGCTTGCTGTTGCCCAGCGACTGCGTTGCTTGCGCCGCCCGACACCACAAACACGGCAAGAATCGCTGTTTCTGAGCAAGTTCGAATGGCCCTGCAGAGAAGTTGCTTAGTCATCGTGTCCTCTTTTCCCATTCAGTCTCTTGGTTGCGCGCTGCACCTCCTGTGCGCGAATCTGGATACGCGATTTTCTTGACCTTGGCGACCTTTCGTTCGAAAGGTCACCTCCATCCCCTTGTAGTTCTGGATCTCCACCTTGCCTCTAGGCTTGGGCGCGACTATAGCACCGGTTGTTTCCACTGGCAATCTTTTTCCGTTCTTTCCAATGCCCGACACGCAGGCGCACCCAGCAGGACCATTGCCGGTACCAAAAAGCGATGACTTTCCCCACATTGCGGGTGCCGATCGGATTCTCGCAACCCCGGGAATTCGGTCAAATGTTGGTAATTCCCCTTATCACTCAGTGAGCGTCCCCTGGTGCCGTAGACGAGGCCTACCTTTTCGAGTTGCAGTCGGTGGACAGCCAACTCGGAGTAACGGCGCTCAGGCTGGAGCAGATAAAGCCGACAAGACCCACCAGGACGGGAGGTGTCCAGCCACCCGCCAAATCGTCAACTTCTGACGGCCCAGTTGCTAGGCCCCAGCTTGCTTCTCGGCGAGATCTCCAATGATCGGCACCTTGAAGCGTTTACCGTTAAAGGCGTTGATCATCACAATGAGCCAGAGGATGAAGAACAAGAGACCCACCACCGGCCACAGAAACAGATTGATCAGGCCGAGGAAGGGCAGCCTGCCAATAATGTGGAGAACGACATCGACTGCAATCCAGGCAATGCCCAGGAAGATGGACTGCCAGGAGTGGAATCGCACGTAGGGGTTCTTGTTGAAGGGTTCAATGATGAGGAAGATGATCGCCGGAATGAACGTAACGTAGGCAAGTCCGCCGGCAGCATTGTCAGAGAGGCCGGACTGGTTCGGTTCAGGCACGGTAGCTCCTTTCAGGGTCGAGACTGGACTGCTGGATCGGCTGCTCCACGCGCAGCCCCTGGTGAACAAAATGGGGGAGTTCCGGCCGCGGATGAGCAAGATGAGCGTGAATCTCGAATGGAATAAGCAATACCCGATTGCGCGTAATTGTCAAGCGGGATTTCAGCTGCTCGGTCCCCA
>JBEKAJ010000372.1:0-5999 GCA_050018295.1 Occallatibacter sp.
AACACCCGCGAATTTAAAGCGCCCGATGAGAGTTCGGCGAATGGTCCTGATATAACTCTTTACTTGAGGCGCGGATAGGTGCTACTTTGGTCAGCATCCCCCGCCCCCGGAAGACAGGAGAATCCCTATGTTTTGCCCACGCTGCGGCGTAGAGAACCAGCCAGAGAACAAGTTTTGCAAGAGTTGTGGATCGACGCTGGGAGCAGCGGGCGGCGCACAGGGCGCTGCGGCAGCGGCTCCAGCTCCACAGGCTGCGCAGTGGCAAGCTCCGCCACCGGCGCCACAACCACCGCCGCCGGGCGTGACGGCCCCTCCGGCGGCGGGGTTGCCCCCGGCACCACCACCGGGAATGGTCCCGATGGTGTACCAGGCGTACCCGGGCGGTCCGCAGCAGGTGTATTACGTGCCGGCAGCGACGGCGCACCCGCACGTGCAGGCGGGTTTCATGGAGGGAATGCGCGCGCGCATCCGGATGCTGTCTTCGACGGACGCCCTAGAGGGGTTCAGCCTGAAAGAGATGTTCAAGCAGGTGACTACCCGGCACGGGGTCGATGCAGTGGAAGAGTACATCATGGTGGGCACGTCGAGGACGACGCCGCCACTGGACCAAGTGGAGACGGGGTGGCCGAAGCCGTGGATGTTCTTCCGCCTGCTCGGGATCCTGGTGGGTGCGTTTGTCGTGCTGGCGGTCTTGTTCCACTTCACCATGAACGAGAAAACCGTTCCGGCAATTTTGTTTCTGGGAGCCTTCGCGGTGCCGCTGGCGACGCTGGTGCTGATCTTTGAGATGAACACGCCGCGGAACGTTTCGCTGGTGATGGTGGGGAAGCTATTCGTGGTGGGAGGCTTAACCGGATTGTGCACGGCGATGCTGGCCTACATGGTCCCGATTTGCGGTAATATCCCGGGCATCGTTGAGGAATCGGCGAAGCTGCTTGCAGTGCTGCTGGTGGCTCGGAGCCTGCGCTACAAATACCAGTTGAATGGAATTCTCTTTGGGGCGACGGTGGGCGCGGGTTTTGCGTGCTTTGAAACGTGCGGCTACGGATTCGACGCCATATTGGAAACTCTGACGCAGGCTATACAGGCCGGGAATGTCGCTAATGGATTGCCAACGGCGCAGGGGATAGCCGCGGCGGTGGAGACGATGATGGCAAATCTTGTGCTGCGTGGGGTTGAGTCGCCGCTGGGACATGTGGCGTGGACGGCGATTGCAGCGGGCGCGTTCTGGCGTGTGAAGGGGGACAAACCGACGAGCCCGGCGATGCTGATGGACACGCGCTTTCTGAAGGCATTCGCGATCCCGGTACTGATGCATACGATTTGGGACTTATCGATCCTTATCCCGAGCTTGCCCACCCTTTTTGGGGCGATCATCCTACCCATAGTTACAGGGCTGATCACCTGGTATGTGCTGTTCGGGTTGGTGCAGCAGGGGTTGCAGCAGGTGAAGCAAGAGCAGGTGGCGCATTTGCGGGGCACACTTGCGAATGTGGAGGCGACACTGGGACTGGGAACGGTGAGGCCGCCAATGGCGCCGGCGCCGGTGATGCCGGTGGCGTGAGAAGAACAGGGATTAGGGACCAGGGATTAGCGAGTAGGGACCAGGGAACGACGCGCGACAAGAAAGGGAACGTATGGCGGTATTCTGCAGCAAGTGTGGCGCACAATTGGAAGGCAATGAGCGCTTCTGCGTGAAGTGCGGGAACGATGTGAGCGCGCAAGCGGCAGCTCCGGCGGCGGCGGCCGCACCGGCTGCAGCTCCGCCGGCAGCAGTTCCGGTGCCTCCCTCCGTAGCGCCGCCTCCGGCAGGCTATGCGGCGCCTCCTCCTCCGGGCTATGGGGCGCCGGGACCGGTTCCGGTGATGGGCGTGCCTCCGCCGGTACAGCCACAGAAGAAGAGCGGCATGATGTGGGGGGTGATCGCCATCGCCCTTGTGGCCGGCGGGTGGTACTACTACCACAACAGTCAGCAGACGCAAACGCCGCCGGCAAACGCGCCGACGCAACCGGGGACCGCGCCGACGCAACCGGGGACCGCTCCGACACAGCCGGGTGGGGCTCCGGGACAACCGGGCGGCAATCCGGGACCAGCGCCGGGTCAGGGACAGGCTCCGCCGGGAGCTCCGGGAGGAGCACCGGGTGCGGGCGGCGGGAACAATGCGGCGCTGGTCAATTTGCAGGTTTTCAGCGGGCGGTGGGATGCAGTGAATGGGACGATCGAGATAACCAACGCGCAATGGCGGAATAACTCGAATGTGAACATCCAGTCGGCGACGCTGGAGTGCGTGCAGTATGCCGCGAACGGGTCTACCATCACGCAGATGTCGACGACCCTGAATGGACCAACGCCTCCAGGGACGACGTCGACGTTCGGACCGTTTCCGATGGGAGCGATCCAGCAGGGAATGGCAAAGGTGAACTGCGGGATTATCGGTGTGACTCCCGCCGGCTGATGCAGAAGGCAAAGCAGCGGAGTTAGCGAGCCCACCCGGAACGCGAAAAAGTGTGGCCCGGATGGGCCCCTGCAGAACGGGATGGTCCAGTGCTCGCGACCCAATGGCGCTGCCAGAAGGCCTACGATGCCGAAGCGGACCGAAGAGGCGGAGCGGAGTCCGTTGGCGAGGCTCACGGGCGCCGTCTACCTTGCCTATTTCGTGACGACGATCGTCACGACGATGGTTCAGAGCCGCGTACCTGAATCCATTGGAAAAACAGGCAACCTGCTGGCGTTCGTGCTTTATGCGATCACTTCGCTGCTCTTCTACGACCTGTTCAAGCCGGTGAACAAGCGGCTCTCACTTGTGGCGGCGCTAGTGAGCCTTGCGGGATGCGTGGTTGGTTCGCTCGACATCTTTCATCTGCCGACCTACCACGTGAGCGCGCTGTTCTTCTTCGGGCCGTATTGCCTGCTGATCGGGTACCTCATTCTAGGTTCGAAATTCCTACCGCACATTCTGGGCGCACTGATGGTGCTGGCGGGATTGGGCTGGCTGTTGTTTCTCGTTCCTGCGGTCGCGAAACACTTGGGGACGGGGATTGAAATCCTGGGCGTGGCGGCGGAGGGGCTGCTGATGCTGTGGCTGCTGGCGATGGGGGTGAACGTGCAGAAGTGGCAGAAGCAGGCAAGGGCGGCGGCTAAGGCAGAAGCAGGCAAGGGCGGTGACTAAGGCAGGCGCAGGCCTGCGGGAAGGCAACGTCATTTTCGCAGCCTGGACGGAATTTGTTCTGCACAGGATGCCATGGCACTGGCCGTCACATGGCAAATGAATAGATCGGCGCTCTCGTCAGGACTCCATTCTGTTTTCTCGACAGCACGAATCCAGCAGTCACAGGCCCTTTGCGGGTCTACGCTGGGCGCGACCTCAGCTAGAGCCCGCAGAAAGGAACACAGTCCACGCTCAGCGATCGATTGCAGGCTGCTCGAAGTCAGATGAGAAGAACTCATGGTTTCCCTTCAATGGCCGGTGAATCCCTCTGCCTTTTTGGGATCGTTGCGCTTGAGAAGGAATGAAACAAAGAACATGGCCGCCGATCCGGCTCCCATGATCACGTAGGCATCGATGAACGACAGCGCCGCCGCTTGTATCATGAACGATCGATAGATTTGGGCGACGACCGCGGCCTGAGTTCCGTAGGGCCCCAGGCCGGCGCTGCGCGCAAGCAGCGCCATCTGCTGGAAACTCATCGTCAGACCCGGGCTGCCGAGACTCAGGTGGTCGGCAAGGCGTGCCAGATGGAATTGCTGACGCCGAGCCAGAATGGTTTGCACGCCGGCGGTGCCAAAGCTCATTCCAATATTGCGCATGAAGTTGGTCAATCCCGTCACCGCATCGCTTTTGTCCTGCGGTACTCCAACAAACGAGGCGGTGATTGCGGGCAGAAAAATAAAGGCCAAGGGGGCGAACTGCAGCAACATGATGATCGCGGCTCCGCCAAAGCCGAGGTTGAGAGACAGGAGCTTTGCTGAGAGGTACAACCCTGCCGCGGATAACGACCAGCCAAAGGCGATCAGGTACTTTGCCGAGACCCTGGAAGTGAGGAACCCTACGATGGGCATGGTGACCAGAATGAGGGCTGCCCCGATAGAGACAATCACGCCGGAATCCTGCGCGGTGTATCCCATGAGCATCTGCAGGAACTCCGGCATGAGAACCATCGAAGAAAACATCACCACGCCGGCCAGAAACATCATTAGGCACGCGCCGGAAAAATTGACGCTCTTGAACAACCTGATATCCACGATGGGCTGCTTGTGCCGCCACTCCCACGCCACGAGGCCGCTGAGGCAGACGGCTACGATCACGATCAGCAAACAGATGAAATGAGAGGCCAGCCAATCATCTTCCTGCCCCTTGTCCAAAACGACCTGTAGCGCCGCCACCCCCAGCGCGAGCAGCAGGAAGCCCTGGGTGTCGAAGTGCATCTCGCCGGGTTTGAATCGGCGAAGAAACGGAGGGTCTTCCACGAACCTGAAGGCGAGCCCAAGACATAAAAGCCCCAGCGGCAGGTTGATGAGGTAGATCCAGCGCCAGGAGTAGTTATCGGTGATCCACCCGCCCAGGATGGGCCCCACCGCTGGGGCTATCACCACCGTCATGCCGAAGATCGCGAAAGCGGCGCCGTGCAACCGGGGCGGGAAGCTATCGGCCATGATGGATTGAGCCATGGGCTGCAAGCCGCCGCCGCCCGCGCCCTGGATGGCCAGGGCACAGAGCAACGCCGCGAAACTGGGCGCGACACCGCAAAGAAACGAAGCCACGGTGAACAGGGCGATACAGCTCATGAAGAAGCGCTTGCGGCCCACGGCGCTCGAAATCCAACTGGTGATCGGCAAAACGATGGCGTTGGCGATGAGGTAGGTGGTCAGCACCCAGGTGCCCTGATCCTGGCTGATACCCAGGTCGCCCGCAATGTGCGGAAGCGCCACGTTAGCGATGCTGGTATCGAGCACTTCCATGAATGCCGCAATCGCCACGACCACTGCGACCACCCATATAAAACGAAATGAGTCGTTTCGTATATAATTCTTATATCGCACAAAGAAGGATATGATGGGTGCGCCGGGTCATGGCTCAATTTGAGAGAGAGGGATGGCCCCTCATAGGCGAAACAGGCTGCGGAAAAACTTGGTTCTTTGATAGGGCACGGCTTCATCCGTTCCGTAAGCGGAACAAGATCAATGAGGCCTTCAGGCCCTGAGGGATGCTTTTAGGGGTTTCTTCCGAAACCAAGCCTTTTTCCGCAGCCTGGAAAGTTCGTATCCTTCAAACTGACCCACTACCTTACGTTAAGTGACCGCTCCCTCCAACCCGAAGCCGACTCGTCAAGCAGGCAGGCCCCGCAGCGAGGAGTCGCGTACTTCGATTCTCGATGCGGCCTTCAGCTCCCTGCAGAGAGGTCCGGTCTCGGAGATTTCCACGATTCAAATCGCGCGGAATGCCGGAGTGAGCACGGCAACCGTATATCGCTGGTGGCCGACGAAAGAGGCGCTGCTACTCGATGCGGTTCTCAACACGGTGGACCACGAGCTGATTCTGAAGACCGATGGGGTCCCCCTGGAACGGCTGAAGGACTACGTGCTCCAGGTAGGCCGACTTTTCACCGGCGCAAACGGCCTCGTCGTTACTCGCCTGCTTACGGCAATTCAGGACAACGCGACCCTGCGCAGCGAGTTCTCGAAGCGCGCCTACTCGCCGCGCGAGAAGGAGTTTCGCGCCATCGTGAAGGAGGCGATCAGGCGAGGCGATCTTCCCGCCGAACTTAAGATCGGTCTTTTCCTCGATTCGATCGTTGGCCCTTTGCTGGCGCGACTGCTCATCCGGCACGAACGGATCGATGAGTCATTTGTGGCAGCCGTGTTCGACCAGGTTGTGGCGGGCGCAGCAGCCCAGTGGGCACAGGGAGGCAAGTCTCGAGGTCCCGGCAACAGAACTCCCGCCTCAACTTCCTAAACCATCCTCAACCAACTGCATTTGCCAGGAGCGGCCCGGCGAGCG
>JBEKAJ010000373.1:0-3888 GCA_050018295.1 Occallatibacter sp.
CCAGCTCATCGACGCTGAAGCCGATGCGCAGTGCGCTGCGGACCACCTGCACGCGCTCCAGCGATTCGGCCGGATAACAGCGGTACCCATTGCTCGAACGCGGTGGCGGCGAAAGCACACCCTTTTGCTCGTAATAGCGCAGTGTGTCGGTACTCACTCCGGCGCGCGACGCCAGTTCACCGGAACGAAGCAGTTGACGGTTCGCCTGCATGGTTTCTCACTCCTGCTCAATGTAACCCCCCGAACTGGTTCGGAGGTCAAGGGCTTTTTTGCAGCGGGTTCGCACTCATCGCATCGCTTTGGATGGGTGCCTCGCCGGGATCTGGCCGCCAAGTCGGCAAACCGGAGGTGTGGCTACCCGAAAACCGCGGCGATTATTGGCGAAGTACCTGCTAACCGTCCCCAACTCGATTTTGAACCTCCCCAGGGTCGCCGGCAGGCAGCGAAGGAGTCAGGGAAGAGTCGGCGGCCATCCACCCGAAGCGGCAAAATGGCTGCGAATCAGTCATTGAGCGCCGTCACCAGCAGCAGGTACTTCTTGCAGATCGCGTTTTAGGCCTTCCTACCGCTCGCATAGTCCCATTGCTCGTTTTCTCTGTGGAATTCCCACGCCGGGTTTTGGTAAACTTCAGTCCCAAGCCGGTGTTCGTGAACGATCCTCTTCTCCTAACGGATTGTGGAGTGAATCGATGCCGATCAATTTGAATGTCAACAACGTGGCGGCTACGGTGAACGTCCCGCCGGATATGCCCCTGTTGTGGGTGCTCCGCGACATATTGAACCTCAAGGGCGCTAAGTTCGGGTGCGGAATGGGGCTTTGTGGCGCATGTACGGTTCTGGTGGGTGGTCATGTGGTGCGCTCCTGCATGACGCAAGTGGGATCGGTGGCTGACGAGCCGATCACCACCATCGAAGGGCTCTCGCCGGATGGTCTTCATCCGCTACAAGTGGCGTGGCAGGAGCTGGACGTGCCGCAGTGCGGATACTGCCAGGCCGGCCAGATCATGTCTGCCGCCGCTTTGTTGGAGCGCTCGCCTCATCCCACCGACGCGGACATAGACGTGGCCATGAGCGGCAACCTCTGCCGCTGCGGAACCTATACGCGCATCCGTCAAGCCATTCACCAAGCAGCAGAAGCGGGCGCCGCAGCCCGTCCCAAGTGAAGGAGGGCCTTCTCATGCGCTTGAATCGGAGATTGTTTCTGCAGTTGACGGCCCTTGCGGGCGGCGGCCTCGCTCTGGATCTTTATCGCTCACCCTTCGCCGCGGCTCAGGGGCCGGGGACACCACCCGACCTTACGCCCCAGGCCTTCATCCACATTGCACCGGATGGCGTGGTAACCATCATGGCGCGCGCCTCAGAGTCCGGCCAGGGCATGCGCAACATGCTGCCCATGCTGATTGCTGAGGAACTGGATGTCGACTGGAAGGACGTTCGCGTGCAGCAGGCAGAGCTGAACGAGAAGATTTACGGCCCGCAGTTTTCCGGCGGCTCGATGAATACGCCGGTGGGCTGGGAGCCAATGCGCCGCGTGGGCGCGGCCGGGCGCCAGTTGCTCATCACAGCTGCTGCACAAACGTGGGGAGTGCCTGAAGCTGAGTGCACCACGCAATCCGGCCGGGTGCTTCACGCCGCCTCGGGGCGCTCATTGAGTTACGGCGAGCTTGCCGCCAAAGCCGCCACGCTGCAACCGCCTGCGCTCAGCAGCGTCAAGCTCAAAGACCCCAGGGATTACCGCATCATCGGCCATTCGCAGGCCGGCGTAGATGCACACGCGATCGTCACAGGGAAGCCGCTTTACGGCGTCGACGTCCAGCTCCCGGGAATGCTGTACGCAGCCATTGAGAAGGCGCCCGTGTTTGCCGGCAAGGTGAAGTCTGCCAACATCGATCAGGTCAAGGCGCTGCCAGGCGTGCGCCAGGTCCTGGTGATTGATGGCGGCATCACTCCCGCGGCCTTCACGCCGTGGGAGCCAGGCATGGAACCTGGCATCGCGATCGTAGCGGATAACTCGTGGCAGGCGCAGCAGGCCCGCAAAAAGCTTAAGGTCGACTGGGACCTCGGTCCGGCAGCCACACAAAGCACGGAGGGCTTCAGCAAGCGGGCAGAGGAACTTCTTCAGGTCCCGGCCGCAAACACGCTACGCAGGTATGGTGACCTGGACGCCGCGCTCAAGTCGTCGGCCAAGGTCGTTGAGGCCACCTACCAATACCCGTTCATTGCCCACGTCACGCTTGAGCCGCAGGGCGCCACGGCGCACTGGAAAGACGGCAAGCTGGAGATGTGGTCCACCAGCACGTTGCCGGTCGATGGCCGCGGACTGGTAGCCAGGACGCTTGGCATCCAGGAGAGTGACATCACCACGCACATGGTGCGCGCGGGAGGCAGCTTTGGCCGCAGACTTCAGAACGACTACCTGGTTGAGGCTGCCTGGATCGCCAAGCGCGTTGACGCGCCGGTCAAGCTGCTATGGTCGCGCGAAGATGACATTGCCCACGACCCCTTCCGGCCGGGCGGATATCACGGGCTGAAGGCTGGTCTCGACGCACAGGGCAAGCTCACTGCCTGGCGGCAGCACCTGGTGACCTTTGGCGATGAAAAGAACTCGACCTCCGGCGGCGGCATCGAGCAGGATACGTATCCTGCCGGCTTTCCACCGGCGTACGCTCTTTACACCTCCGTGCAGCCGCTCATGCTGCGGACCGGCGCCCTCCGCGCCCCCGGCGACAACGCTTACTGCTGGGTGGCGCAGTCCTTCCTTGACGAGCTGGCTCATGCCGCCGGTCGCGACCCACTTGAATTCCAGCTTGAACTGCTCAGCAACAAACAAGCGCCATGGTCCACGGGAGAGCACGGCGCCGTGGGTGACCACGAGCCAACAGGACAGTCTGCTCTTATCCCGGAGCGGTACAAAGGCGTACTTGAGCTCGTGGCGGATAAGTCAGGCTGGGCCCATCGCGGCACAACACCGGGGCGCGGAATGGGAATCGCCGCATGGTTCTGCCATTTGGGCTACTTCGCCACGGTCGCCGATGTCAGCGTTGACGCCCAGAACAGGGTCACGGTGCACCAGATCTGGGTTGCAGGGGATATTGGTAGCCAGGTCATCAACCCGGCGGCCGCCGAGAACCTCGCCTTCGGCGGCATCATCGAGGGGATGAGCCACATGGGCCAGGAGATCACGCTGGTGGACGGCAAGATCCAGCAGTCCAACTTCCATAACCACCCGGTGATGCGCATGAAGCAAGCGCCGAAAATTGAGGTGTATTGGCGCAAGACCGACTACGCACCAACGGGCCTGGGTGAACCGACGCTGCCACCGACCCTGGCGGCGGTGAGCAACGCCATCTTTGCCGCCACGGGCAAGAGGATTCGGACCCTGCCGCTCCAGCGGAGCGGGTTCAGTTGGGCTTGAAGTCCCCTTGGCGATAGATCTCTGGCGCGAATCACCAACGCACTCGTCGAGTACTGAACCCTGAGGAATCCCTCGACTTTTCGGGTTCCGGGCGTAGGACCGGCAAACCGAAAGCGACGTGATCCTAATCACGTTGGGGTAGGATTGGCGACAACCCAGGAACTGACCCATTCGTGGGCCCAACGACAGTTGCGGGCAGCTGGGGAAAATGGCTGAGGCAGAACGCAGTCAGCGGCACTCGAAGCTGCTTGCGTCGTCAGTGTTGCCTTGCCCTTTGTACTGTGCATGCTTCGGATAAGGGCAGAGTGGGCGGCTTCGGCCGGGGAACGCCTTTCCGGTAGCGGTCACCGACTGCGGCGCGATGCCCTTTTCGACCCAGTTGGATAATGCGCCCAACAGATCAAATCGATCGAGCGAAGGTCCGCCGCCGCAGTGACTCATTCCGGTGATGAAGTAGAACTGGCTCCATTTGG
>JBEKAJ010000374.1:0-8873 GCA_050018295.1 Occallatibacter sp.
GCGCCGACAAAGGCCAGCGATGTGTATGCGCTGGGGGTGGTCGCTTATCTGGTTTTAACGGGGCGCTCGCCGCAGATTTCCATGCGGGGCGGACAGAGAGTCAAGGCGTCGTTCAATACGGCGGAGATTCCCGAGCCATGGAGACGTTTTGTTGAGGGGTGCCTCAGGCCTGCGGTGGAGCAGCGATTCCAGACGGTCCCGGAGGCGATGCAAGCGATGCCCGCGCAGGCCGGGCGCACGGAAGTTCGCACCCGGAACGGGCTGCGTATCTCGCGCAGGAAGATGGTGGTGCTCGGGGCGGGCGCAAGCGCGGGCGCGGCAATTGGGGTGTGGCTGGACTGGGCGCAAATCTTGAATGTCGTGGACCCTCTCCCCTCCACGAGGTTCGTTGCCCTGATGCCGATGCCTGCGGATCGTCCCCCGGCGCTGCTGTTCACGGTGCTGGACTCGATCGGCCAGCGGCTTTCGCGCGCAGAGGCGTCTGTTAGGAACCTGATGATCATCACTCCCCAAGACAGGCCGGGGCCCGGGGAAGCGATCGACTCGCCGGGGAAGGCCGAGAGCGCACTGGGCGCGAACCTGATCCTGGCTGCGTCGCTTGAGCAGACTGCGTCCGAGGCGAGGCTGATTCTGCGCTTGCTGGATGCGCACTCCCATCGTGTGCTGCGCAAAGGCACCGTAGGGTGCGCACTGGACGCCATCGGCAGCCTTGCCGAGAAGGCCTCACACCAGGCTGCCTTTTTGCTGCAACTTCCCAGCGGCGACGTGCAGTTGAGCGATCCCGAGGAACTGAAAAACGTCCCTCCGGATGTATACCAGGCCTACAGCGAAGCGGAACAACTGGTGAATGAACCGAATCATGCCGGACTTGAACAGGCCATTGACAAGTACCAGCATGCTCTCGATTTGGATGGGCACTTTGCCCTGGGTTACGCCGAGCTGGCCATTGCCTATTTGCGCCAGTTCTACGTAACCAGGGAACCAGCCAACCTGGACCTTGCCAGCAGGAATGCGGCCAACGCTCTGCGCTACAACCCTCATTCCGCGATGGGGCTGCTGAGCCAGGCGCTGGTCCTGGTTTCGCAGGGCAAAGCGGAAGATGGGCAGGCTTATTTTCAAAAGGCGCAGCAGGCGGACCCCGGAAACCCGGAGATTCTGTATCAGAAGGCGTGGGCGCTTCAGCACCAGGGGCTGTTGCCGGAGGCGGAGCAGACGTACCGCGACATCATCGGCGAAAGGCCGAATTTTTGGCCGGCGTACAACAACCTCGGAGTGATTCTGACGCGGGAGGCCAAATACGACCAGGCGGCCAAGGCCTTTGCCGCAGCCGGAGCAGCTGCGCCGAAGGTTGCGCAGCCGATGGCCAACCTGGCCCAGACCTACCTTGAGCTGGGAAGGCGCGACGACGCCCGCGCGGCTTTGAACGAGAGCCTTCGGCGCGCCGAGACCGAGGATGCCTACCTTACGCTCGGCGACATGGACTTCGAGGATGGCAAGTACAACGATGCCCTGACCGACTACGGGCACGCCGCCAGACTCAACCCCAGGAATCATCTGACTCAGCGCAACATGGGCGACTGCTACACGATGCTCGGCAATGCCAAAATGGCCAAAGAATGCTACGGGCGGGCTGCGCAACTGTTATCAGCGTTGCTGGAGACGAACCCGCGGGATGGGTTTGGATGGGCCAACCTTGCTTTCTACTCCGCGAAAATCGGCGACACCAAGGACGCCGAGACGGACATGGAAAACGCCGCCTCGCACGGAGCCACCGACGTGGCGTCTCGCTTCATGATCGTGCAGGCGCTGGACGTGCTGGGAAGAAGGAAAGAGGCACTCGATCTGTTGTTGTGGTGCATGGACAATGGACTGTCTCCGGCGGAGGTCGACTTGGCAGTGGACCTGAAGGATCTGCGCAGCACGGAGGCGTATCGGTCTAGGCTGAAGAATCTCAAGGGCAGCGGGAAGGCATCTTCAAGCTAGGCATTTCTCAATCCAGCGAAAGGGAAGGACAATCGAATGAAAACTCTGCTGTTGCTTCTGTTTGTGTTTGTTGCCGGGGTGTTTTTGGGGATATGGATGGACTGGTCGGCATCGCCGGCCGGTGGACGGAACTTCGTCTATCAGGTGCAGAACTACCCCATGGCCAATCTGCTGGTGTATGGCGGAGACAAAATCACCCTGGTGCCACCGGCGGGTGGCGACGGGTCGGGTCTCGCGATGAGCTTTGTGGGGGGCTATAACCCGTGCGTGCCCGGTGGGGATCCATCGACCTGCACCATCGACCCTCAGGCGTCGCCTGGCCCCTATCTCTTCACTTGCTCCTCTCCCAACGGGTATAGCTGCCCTGATCCCGGCATCCAGCAATCTCCGGCAGGCCCCTTTAACAACCTCAGCTACGGGCGAGCCGTGGAGAAGGATTTCGCTCATCTCGTCGGAGGCCAGCACTCATCCCAGGCGAACCCCGCACCGGCACAAACGAGCGTCGGTCATCCTGCCACCAGTGCTATTACCGCGTATGTGTCCTGCGTGAATGGAACCACCGCGCTGAACGATCCAAATGGAAACTCGTTGACGACGATCACGGCGTCAAGCGGTCAGACCGTATATTGGATCAGCCCCAAGCCGTTTACGCTGAACACATCCAGTTTCCCGGCCGGTCTTTGTTCGAATGGCAACCCCGGAAACGGCAGCACCACGGAAGCTCAGTGCTCGATCGCGCTGCCCGGACAAACCATTCAATACGGGGTGCAGGCACAAACGACACCAAGTTGCAATGCACTTCCCGCGACGTTGTTGACAAAGTAGCGGATCGCTCGTTGATGTCGCCTGGTGATGTCGCCATGGCCCCCCGATTTGGGCGCGCAGGATTCCTGCGCAAGGGGTGGCAGCATAACGGTGCACCCCACGGCGCCACATTTCTGGAAGGGGCGGCAGGATTCGATGGATCCCGCACGCGCCGCCACCGTCACCGGCCGCGCCGCCAGCGCCGGACGCGCTAGCGCCTTGGCAAAAACGCCCTGGCCCCTGCGCTTCGCCTGTTACCAGCGCAATTCTTCGCTGCAAATCGCCCGTGTTAGTTGTCGACCCTTGTGCACACTCTGTTGCGAGCCGCGCTTCTCCATCGTCCACTATGGAGGGGCGCATCCCGGGCACACGCCTGCCAGATGCCCAACGAGCACCTCAGTTCATGATGAGGACTGTTCCCATCAGTCGAGATGGCTTCCCGGCTTGTTGGTCCTGGACAGAATGCGAAGAATATGCAAGTGGAGGTATCCAATGGTAGATTCGCCCGTGCCTGAGAGGTAGAATGGAATCCCCGGTTGAAACCAGCGTCCCCGAAGCGCATTCGAACGTCCCATGAGTAGCGCAGCCGTCCGAATTTTGGAAGTGCGTCTGACTGATACTCTGGATTCAGCATCACAGTTGCCGAGTCGCCGGTGGAGGAAGAGTGAAAGAGCGACATTGGAATAATCTGGTTGGTTCTCTCCGGCATGGCAACTGCGTTCTCATGCTCGGCTCCGAGATTCCCGTAACGGTATCTTCCACACCTTCGACGATTGCCTCTCAGGACGGTACAACCCTCGCTGAGGAGCTCCGGCGCCGGCTCGCTCGAGAGCTCGAAGAAGATGACCGCTCCCCTAGCGGGAACACTCTGGCAGCACTTGCCCAGCAGTACGAAGACACTGAAGGATTCGGTCCGACCACTCTCCGCGCCACAGCCGAGATGGTCCTGGCGTCGCGTCAGTATAGTCCATCCGCTGTACATGAACAGCTGGCATCGCTCCCGTTTTCGCTCATTGTGACCACCGGCCAGGATGCCATGCTGGAGCAAGCACTCAAGGCGGCGGGGAAATCTCCGTTCATACACCGTTATCACATGCGTGGCGACAAGAGAGAAAATCCTGAGTTTGTGTTGCCCGGTTCTCCGTCTTCCCCGGTGGTTTTCCATCTGTTTGGGAGCGCAGAGGAACCATCCTCCCTTGTGCTCAGCGAGAATGACGTTCTCGACTTTCTGATTAGGGTCGTTTCTGAGCGCCCACCCCTTCCCAATAGCTTGTTGCGTGTTCTCAAACGCGCTGGGCAGAGCTTCTTATTTGTCGGTTTCGGAATCAGGCACTGGGATCTGCGCATTCTCCTCAAGATCCTTCTCCGCGCATTGGAGCTCAATCGCAGCGGCCCGGCAATTGCGGCCGAACCCCTTAACGGCTTGATCCAGTCGGATCGCGAAGAGATGATCCTCTTTTATCAGCGTGGCACGCGTGTCGAACTGGAAGATGCCGATGTAGGGACGTTTCTCACCAAGCTCTCGCAAAGATTGGAAGCAGACGGCGGGTTTGTAGGACAAGCGATGCCGTTGGGACCTCGTCCCCGTGTGTTTATCAGTTACGCGCGGGAGGACTCGGCACTGGCCTCGAGAGTATTTGACGCGCTGCAAAAGGCATATTTCGAACCATGGCTCGACCAGGAGTCGCTTCAGGGCGGCGACGACTGGAACAAGCGCATCGAGGTGGACCTTGATGCCTCGGACTTCGTGCTGGTGCTCTACACACCGGCATTCTGCCGGAAGACCGACAGCTATGTGAACAAAGAGGTAGCGCTGGCATGCGAGCGTGCACTACGAGTGCGAGGCTCATTCTTGATTCCTGTTCGCACTGAGGACCTGGCCGATGAGGACCGGGTCGACGCACTCCGGAAATTCGATGAGATGGAGTTGAGGGATACAGACTTCGACGAAGACTTCTCCAAGATCATCTCAATCTTGAAGCGCGAATATCAGCGCCGCAACCGCTAGAAAGTTATGATGGAAACCCTCCACCGATATCCCGGCGCTCAACCGTTTCGCGACGACGAGTTTTCCCGCCGCACATTTTTCGGGCGCGAATCGGCTTCTGTGGCACTCACTGACCAAATCCTAGCCAATCGCCTGATTATTGTTTATGCAAAGTCCGGTTTAGGCAAAACTTCGCTGCTCAACGCCGGCGTGGCGCCTCGCCTTCGGGAAGCAGGCAGCCTGCCGCTCTTTGTGAGGGTCAACGATATCAAGAGCGGTCCCTTACTCTCCGTTCTCGAAGGAGTGCGGGCCGAAGCCGAGCGGCAGCAGGTTGAATATGTACCCGGAGATACAAGCTCTCTCTGGAGTTTTTTCAAAACAGTAGAATTCTGGCGGAACGATCTTCTCCTCACACCGGTATTGATTCTCGATCAGTTCGAGGAACTGTTCACGCTGCAATCTCAGGAGGCGCGCGAGGGGTTTCTTTCCGAGCTGGGTTATCTGCTTCGCGGCGTTGCCCCGCCGTCGCAGCCGAAAATGGAGTCAATCGTCAGCGAGGGTCCACCATCCATCCGCGTCGTTTTGTCCCTGCGCGAAGACTTCCTGGGGTTACTTGAAGAAGCTTCGGATCACATTCCGGAAATCCTGGATCACCGCTATCGCCTGGCGCCGCTGATTTATGAGATGGCCTCGAAGGCGATCACCGGGCCAGCCGCAATCGAGTCCGGGGATGTTGCTACCAGGGCTTTTCGTTTGGAGCCCCAGGTTGTGACCTCGATTCTGGATTATCTCACCAAGTCGACTTCCGCTGCGCGCGGCACAGCTGTTCGGCACGTAGAACCCTTCCACCTGCAGTTGATTTGCCAGCGCATCGAGAGAATTGCCGCTGCCAAACAGAAAGCGTCCAGCGGAGAAATCGTAGTTAGCTTCAAGGATCTCGGAGGCGATGCCGCGCTCGCAGAGACGCTGGAGAGTTTCTATACGGATGCGATTCGGTCCCTTCCGGCCAGATATCTGCGTGGCGCGGCGCGAGTTTTGTGCGAGCAGTACCTTATTAGTCCAGAGGGTCGCAGGCTCAGCGTTGAGGAGCGCGAATTGCTCCGCCAGTTGAAATTGCCGCGCGAAACCTTGAGTCAATTGGTCGAGCGTCGCCTGTTGCGAACAGACCGAAGGTCCGACAGCACTTACTACGAATTGAGTCACGACGCATTGGTGCAGCCCGTGCTTGCCAGCCGGCGAGTGCAGGCGTTGGTCGTTAGCTGGGCTGCGGTCCTGGCCGGTTCCATCACTTGCCTGGCTGCGGGCGCGTTCATTTTGCTCTGTGTTGTTACCGTATTTTCGGGGTCGGTTAAGTCAACCAGCGATTACTTTTTCCTTCCTCTTTTTGTGGTTCTTTCGCTTTTCCTGGGGGCTGGTGGTCTGGCATGGTTTCGATCCGGCCAGCAGAGGCTAAGGCGCTATCGCCGCCACACTCCGAGTGAATTCACGGAATTGCTGCCCACGCTCCTGCCGCTCAAAGTCAGAATGCTGGGATGGGTCCTGCTGGGTACTGGGTCCACTGTTATCACTGTTTGGGGACTGGTCGGGCTATTCGGCCTGGTCAAATACGGGATCCCGATTCTCACCCACGGCATTGTTCCCCATTGGCTTAACTGGATGGCGGAAGACATGCAGTCGGCGTGGCCGCTGGTGCATGACCATCCCTTCCTGGAAATGCTGTGGTGGGTCGTCGAGCACACCGTAATCGTCCTGTTTGGCTACCTGTTGCTTCGGCAAGGAACCCGAGCGCTGTGGCCGCATAGATTCACCGGCCAGCGCAAAGCCGCGCCTGCACTGGGCGTCAACCAGGCATCGGCGTTCGTTCTGGCATCTGTCAAGGGAATTTCCGGCTGCATTGCTCTGGTTGTGGCGGCCCTGGGCCTCTTTTCGCTGAGGAGCTGCGCCACTGCATGGCATGGAAACGTCCCGCCCTGGCTTACCGGAACAATCATAAGTTACAGGTTTTCAGATTCCTGTCAGGCCTATTCTCAAAAGGTTGACTGGGGCGCGTTTAGTTTTGGGGTGTTTTTTGTCTCGTTGCTTTTCCTTTCAATTGCATGGGTCCGCGACGGAGTTTTGGGGATACGCGCGGCGCTGCAACATCGACACCTTGCGCGGCCAGGGAGAGGCTTCTGGCTGGCTATGGTCGCTGCAGCATGCGCGATCCTCATTGCAGGGTCGTTCTTGTTCTGGGCGCACATCTTCTCATGGTCAGGGGAACGAAGCCGCCTAGCCCAGAAACAGAACGATCATGCCGTAAATACCAACCCCGAGCTTGCAGCGTCGTGGTCGGGATGGGCAGTCGGGGATGACGCGAAAATCCTGCACACCGCAGACGGCGGCGAAACGTGGACGACGCAAAACAGCGACAAGGGGACGTTTTACTCGGTAACTTTCCCCACAAGGCTGTCGGGCTGGACAGTGGGCGGCGGCGGCGCCATCCGGCACTCAGTCGACGGTGGTGAAACGTGGGGTGGGGATGCCAGTGGAGTCACCTCAGATCTCACCGGGGTAGCTTTTGTTGGGCCGGAGTTTGGCTGGGTGGTCGGGGATGGAGGCACCATCCTGCACACCGAGGACGCCGGCAGCACTTGGAAACCGCAGAAAAGCGGAACCAGTGACAGCCTCTGGTCCGTGGCCTTTGTTACCAGGCAGTCGGGTTGGGTGGGAGGCGCCAACGGCACAATTCTGCACACCGAAGATGGTGGCAGCAGTTGGAAACCGCAGAACAGCGGAACTGTCCGAGGTTTGATTGGGTTGGCCTTTGCCACGCCATCCTCGGGCTGGGCGGTGGGCCAGAAAGGCGCAATCCTGCACACCACGGATGGCGGCGACACCTGGAAGTTCCAAGCCAGCGGAATCCGGTCGGATGCGATGTCAGCAGCCTTTGTCACCCCGGAGTCAGGCTGGATTGCAGGCCGGAGCGGTGTCATCCTGCACACCGAGGATGGCGGCGCCACGTGGGGGTTCGAAGCCAGCGGAACCAGCGTGGATTTGATCGAAATTAATTTTGTCACCCCCCAGTTGGGCTGGGTTGTGGGAAAGAACGGCGTCATCCTGCACACCGAGGATGGCGGCAGCACATGGTCGCAACAGAAGAGCGGCACCAATGCAGAACTGGAGTCTGTCAGTTTTGTCAGACCATACGGTGTGATTGGCCTGCAGTTAAAGGACGTGCCGAACTCGGCCGTTGCGGGCGCTCACGCTGCCAGCTCCGCGGTGTTGATTGCGAACGTCGTTCCAGACGGTCCCGGCGACAAGGCAGGCCTGAAGACCGGCGACATCATCGTTGCACTGAACGGTAACCCGGTGAAAAACACAGAAGAAGTGGTGGCTGAGATTTTCGCTCTGAAGCCGGGAACCGATGCCAGGCTGGCCTATATTCGCAACGGCAAGGACGGAACGGCGGATGTGACCATCGGCGACGGATCGATGCCCTTTGCCAACCAGGCCGGTCATTAGGCCGGAAGAAACAACCGGAAGCCCCTCCACCGCCCACCCGGCACAGAAGAGCTGGCAATTGATAGCTGCCTCTACGTCGGCGTCGCCGCCACCGTCACCGGCCGCGCCGCCAGCGCCGGACGCAGCAGCTCGGCCGGCCACACATACAGCGCCAGCCGCCGCGAGTAGTGCAGCACCGGCTCCCGGTCCGGCAGCTCCAGGCCCACCGCCGCCGCCAGGTCGTTGCGTTCAATCTCCGCCTCTGCTTCTTCCAGCGGCCACGAAACGTGGTGCAGATTTGCCCTGATCGGCTCTCCCGCCCGGTTCGTGCTGTAGACGCACGGCCGCTCCGTAAAGAAATACTCGAATGAGCCCACCCGCATCTCCGCCGTCTGCCGTGTCGGCCCCAGTCCCCGGTATCGCGCATTGAAGATCACCGGCTTGGGCGAGAATCGCCGCCGGCTGTAGAACGCGAACTCACGCTCCGAGCGCGGCTCCAGGTGCATTTCCGCCAGCCGGTACGGCAGGTGGTACATCATGTGCGCCACCGCCACCGCCAGCAGGTTGCTTGAATCCACGCTGAAGCAGTAGAACCCTGGCGTCCCCGTGTCCCGGTCCC
>JBEKAJ010000375.1:0-3193 GCA_050018295.1 Occallatibacter sp.
CCGACGTGGGCGGCGTACGCGAGCTGGTCGGAGACGCAGGCGTGGTGGTTCCGGCGAAAGATTCGCTCGAGCTATCCGAGGCAATGCTGGCCACGATGCAAGAGAGCAGGGAAGAGCGCGCTGCACTTGGAAGCGCGGCGCGTGAGCGAGTGTTTCGCCAGTTCAGCATGGACGCAACCGCGGACACGTGGGAGGCGCTTTACCGCACGTTGACCGTGAATCGTGGATCGTGAGACGCGAATCGTGGATCGCGAATCGTGGATCGCGAATCTCGGATCGTTAAAAGCTAAAAGCTAAGAGCTGCTCTTCCTGTTCCCTGATCCCTGCCTTCAAAACTGAAACGCCGCCTGGAAGAACACGCGCCGCGCTGCCGAGCTCGTAGAGAAGATTCCGCCGGCGAGGCCACTCGATTTGCCGAACTGCGAACCCGGACCGTAAAGCCCGGTCGATGGATTGAACGTGGGCTGAATGCCTCCCACCGGCCTGCCCAGGTCGATGTCGTTGAACAGGTTCAGAGCCTGCACGTTGAAGTTCAGCGAGTACTTCTTCGCGTTTGAATTCGCGCCGCCGCCGCCGCTCAAGCCGCGAGGTCCACCACCGCCGCCGCCAAATGGTCCTCCGCCGAAGCCCCCGAAACCACCACCGCCGCCTCCACCTCCGCCGCGACCACCACTCTGAGAAGGCCCGCCGGGTGACTCCACCTTGGGGCCGATCCCGAAGGTCCGCCCAACGCGCAGGTTTACTGCGACCGAGGACGGGCTGTTGCCAAGCGAAATGGGAATGAGCGCCTCACCTCTTTGCGGAACCACATCCAGAGCGCCAAAGCCGGTCTGAACCACGTTACTCGCGATTGCCGACGGACCCGCGTATGCAGGCCGGTCGTTAAAGAAGCTGTCGCCCGTCAGATCGTACGGCGAGGTGACGTTGTACGGCTGTCCGGCCTGGGCGATAAGAAACGGATTGAAGGTGACGGCCCATGGGCCGGTGTAGTTGCCCATCAGGAACAGCCACTGCGGCCGGATAAACGCCGCGCGCCCGTAATCCTGCCGCAGGTTGTACGAGTTCGATGGGCTCGAACCACCGCCGCCGTCCGAGTTTGCCCAGCTCCCTGCGTAAAAGCCCGTCAGGCTGAACTTGGCTGAAAAGCGGGCGTTCACGTTCACAATCACCTGATTCTCGTTGAACACCGCCTCAGGGAAGTACTGCTTCACAATGCCCAGCGACGAAATTGGGCGCGTGCCGGTCAGTGTTGTGCTTCCATACTGAAACGTTCCGGGCAGATACGCGTTCGAGTCGCGCGTCACCAGCTGGTGGAAGCCCGAAGAGTGCATGTAGGTGAACGTGACCGTGGCTACCTTAGTCACTTGCCGTTCCAGGCTTACGCCGAGCTGCTCCATGTAGGGCGAGCGGTAAGTGGACGAACGCGCGTAGATCACCGGCGTGGCCGCTGTGCCCGAGCCGCAGCTCGACACGCCACCGCTGATCAAGCTCAGGCTGGTGCCGTTAAAGCAGGTTGGATCGGTGATGTTGGTTTGCACCTGGCTTTTTGCTGTGCCATTCAGCGTCTCCAAATTCATCAGGTTAGCGACAATGAACCGGTCGTAGAAGAAACCAAATCCGCCGCGCAGGACGGTCTTGGGCACGGCGCCCTTTTTGTGTCCGTCCAGCGCGTACGCAAAGGCCACGCGCGGGGCCCAGTCATCATGATCGGCAATGTGGTTTTGCCCTTCCCAGCGCAACCCGCCGGAGAGCGTGAGGAGTTTGTTCACCGTCCAATCGTCCTGGTAGTAAAGCGCGGCGTTGAAGATATTCCCCTTAAAGGCGTTCGGACCGGTAGTGTAGGTGAGCTTGGTGGGCACGCATCCGCCCGTTTGCGTGGCGGGGCAGGCCGCGGCAATGGTTGCGATAGACTCTCCGTTTTCGACGCCGTTCCATGTGTCCACAAAGGCTGTGACCGACGGGAAGGTGAAGCTGCCGTTAAAATTTCCGTCCGACGAAGTTGCGTTGCGGTCGTCGCGAAGCCAGGCGCCGATCTTGATGGCCTGCTTGCCGGCGCTCAGCGTGACGAAGTTCTGCAACTCAAAGTGATCGGAGTGCGAACTGAGTGATTGGGGTCCGTTGCCGCCCCCGGAAAAGACGCCAGGCACGCCAAAGCCGGGCGAGGTGCTCACCGGCGTCGAGCTCGAGTTGGCCCGGCTGTACTCGAAACGCGTCTCGTTGACGATGCGGTCGCTGATCACCTGCGTATCGTCCAGTTGAATGTCGTGTCCGAACGAGTCGGCGGTGCTCGACGTGGTGGGCAGCGACGTCTGGCCCAGCGAGCCGCTCACATTGTTCCGGGAAAACTGGTAGCGCATCGTGAGCGTGTTCTTCTGGCCCAGTTGCAGGTCGATGCGCGGCGAGACCTCCAGGTGGTTGGTGGGGCTGAAGAGGCTGCCTGCAACCGTGCCGGAGCTGATCGACCAGGTATTTGTCGTCGCATCGAACACAGGTCCGCCGGGAATCGAATACACATTGTCGGTTTGTGTATTCCGATGCTCCACGCTGACGAAGAACGAGGCCCATTTGGAGAGCGGGCCGCTCAGCGTGCCGTTGTACTGGAAGCTGTAGTAGGAAGGCAGATTTCTTGTGAACGGGTTGCCGGTGTTGAAGACGTTGTCGTTCCCCTGGCTGTAGACCCGCCCGTGTAGCGTGTCGGTCCCCGGCTTGGTCAGGATCTCGATGCGCCCGTAGCCGATCTTGTCGAACTCGGCTGAGAACGGATTCTGGTTGATGCGGATCTCGCGGATGGCCGACTTGGGCGGCAGTTGCCCGCCGGTGAAGCCGTCAATGTAAATCTGCCCGCCATTCGGGCCTGCCGAGGGGCCGGCCAGAGCCGTCAATTCGCTCGACAGCTCATCGGGATCGTCGGAGAGAGCATCGAGGTCGCTGCCTTTGAGCACAATGGAATTCGCGTTGCTGCTGGCGTCTGTGCTCACCGTTGGCCCGCCTTCGTCGGTGACCACCACCTGTTGCTCGGCGGCTTCGATCGCCATCTTGATATCGATGTTCTTGGTTTGTCCGGCGTTCAATGAAATCGGCGCGGAGACGAAGGGCGCGAATCCCGAGAAGCTGGCCTCGATCACATAGCTCCCTGCCGCAAGCCCGTGGACCTGGTAGCCGCCCGCGGCGTCAGCGGTCGCGTTGGCCACGT
>JBEKAJ010000376.1:0-6189 GCA_050018295.1 Occallatibacter sp.
CGAGCAAGCTGTCGGCCTCCGTGGGAATCAAGCGCAGATAGCCAGGCCTCGCGCTAAGCGACCAATGCGCATCGTCGGGATTGTGATTCCACTCCCACTGCGGGCCGAGCTTCGTGCCGTTGAAGTCGTCTGAGGTCTGGGGCCGCTGCCGCGATTCGACGTGAGGATGCCCTGGAATCGGGCCGGACGGCGCGGGTTGCCCGGTCGACGCGCCGTCGGGATCAGCGCCGATCACTGGCCAGTCGTCACGCCAATGCACCGGCTCAAGGTGAACGATCCGGCCGTGCGCTCCGTCGGCCTGGAAGTGCACAAACCATCCTTCGCCGTCCGGCGTTTCCACATAGCCGCCCTGATGCGGACCGTTGATGTTGGTCGAGCCCTGCGCAAGCACCACGCGATGCTCGTATGGGCCGTAGATTTGCCGCGAGCGCAATACCGCCTCCGAACCCCCGCCCACGCCGCCGAACGGAGCAAAGATGTAGTAGTAGCCGTCACGCTTATACAGCTTGGGACCTTCAAGAACCGGCAGGTGTTCGGGATCCTGAACGATGATCTTTCCTTCGTCGAGCACATGCTTGCCATCCAGCGACATGCGATGCAGAATGAGCGGGCCGGCGCCGGTCATGGAGTGGATCAAGTAGGCCGTCCCGTCGTCGTCCCAAAAGGGACATGGGTCCTCAAGACCCGCGCCGGCAATCACGACGGCAGGCTCGCTCCATGGACCGGTGATCTTCTCCGCCGTGCTCACGTAGATTCCCTCGCTTGGCGTGGGGAAATAGACATAGAAGAGGCCATTGCGCTTTCTGATCGACGGCGCCCACACTCCTTTGCCGTAGCGATTGCCGCCGACCATGCTGTAGCGCGGGTCCATGTCCAGGCGGTCGACCACATGACCGATGATCGTCCAATGAACGAGGTCGCTCGATTGCAGAATGGGAATGCCGGGCACGAAGTGAAAGGTGGAGGCGACGAGGTAGTAATCCAGGCCATCGCGGATGACATCGGGGTCAGAGTAATCGGCGAAGAGAATAGGATTGCGATACATCGCCTGCGGAGTGGGCCGCGGAGCCTGCGCTTGCGCTGTGGCGAGCGCTCCCGCCAGGCAAACGCCCAGCAAGAGTTTTCGCGGCGGATTTTGTGTGACGCTTCTTGCTATATGAGTCATCGAGTGGCCTTTACGCTCCCGCTCAGGTTGCTTTTAGAGATAGAAACAGCCTCCGGCTGCCGCTGTACCCGGCACTCGACCATCCATCGATTGCTCAAAAAGTGAATTGGGGAGCGTGGCATTCGGCCGCACTCCCCAAAGTCGTTAGAAGTCCAGCTTCAATGACAACTGGGCGATACGCGGATCGTTCTGTGGCGCCGTAGCTGCCCAGTTCTGCGGGCTCGTGCTCGTGATCCGGCCAAAGGTGCCGCTGGCATTGGTGCACGCTCCGCCCGCGGTCGAGCCTCCGCACGTGGTGCCAGGATCGCCAAGGTTGGTGTGGTTCATCAGGTTGAAGTACTCGGCACGGAACGTCAGGCTGGTCCGCTCGGTAAACGGGAATTTGCGGGAGATGCTGCCGTCCCAGTCAACGTAATGCGGACCGATAAATGAGCCCTTCGCAACATTTCCGAAGCCGCCGGCAGCGGGGTTCGAGAAGGCGGCCTGGTTCAACCACGATTTGCAATTTACGGCCCCAACTGCGCACGTGCTGCCGGAGTAAGGCGAGCCGCCGTTATACACGGCGCGATCGCGATTCTGGCTCGAGCCGTCGAAGTTGCTGTTACTCGCAAAAATAGTCAGAGGATCGCCGCTGCGGTACTGGAAGAGACCGGTGGTCGACCAGCCGTTTAGGATGTACCGCACAACGCTTGGCCCGTCATTGAGGAACTTGGGAACATCGTAAACGTAAGACATAGCAGTGATATTGGTGTGATTGAAATCCGCCGGTCCGTAGTCGAGAGCCTTGAAGTTCGGGGCATTGATCGGATAGACGAACGAATTGTTGTTGCCAATCGACGTTGCCGCCTGGTTCCAGGGCATGTTGTTCATCGCCTTTGACCAGGTGTAGTTGAAGAGCATCGTTAGGCCATAACGAACACGCTGTTCGGCCGAAACCTGCAGCGAGTTGAAGTTCGTGTTTCCGCCGGTGTTGGCCTCCGTGATCGTGCCCGGATAGCAACTGTTGGTCGCCGTGCAACCTGGGGTCTGGTTGTATACGCGCGTTCCGCCAACGACGGGATTCAGTTCCATATCCTCCCACTCATGGCTGCCGTGCGTGGCAACGTAGGCAGTACGCAGCTTAAGGCTGCTCGTCAGTTGCTGCTCGACTGCCAGGTTCCAGGCGTAATCCACCGGGTCGTGGAAGCCCTTGTACGGGTCGTAGGTCAACCAGCTCTGGTTGGCGTTGATCGCTGTTGTTGAAGGCGGCGGCTGCGGTGCCGGGAACGGATTGGTGGTTCCGAAGGTGCCGAACGGGTTGGCGACGTTCATGGAAACCGTGGCGCTTGAGTTCAACTGGATCGACGTGATGAATGGCGCCAGGTTGGAATAGATATTGAACAAGGTGCTGTTGATGCGGCTGTCGAAGAAAACGCCGCCGCCGCCGCGAATGGCCGTCTTGCCGTTCCCGAACACGTCATAGGCAAATCCGACTCTCGGCATGAAGTGGTTGTAGGAGGAGTTGACGCCGTTGGGATTAAACCCTGGATCGCCGGCGAACTGCATGCCCGAGGGCGCATTCGGATACTTCGTCGAGTGCGTGTTCGACGCCTGCAGCGTGGGTGAGAAGCTGCCCATGCGCCCTTGCATCTCATGCCAGGGCATGAACGGCTCATACCGGATGCCGAAGTTAAGTGTGAAATTGCGAGTCGCTTTCCAACTGTCTTGAACGTACGCGCCCTGAAATTTGCCGCGCGGGTTGAAAAACTGCCCCGAGGCCTGAACGAACTGGTAGAGATAGCCGAACTCGAAGCTGGCAATCGCATCGCCACTGATGTTGGAGTTGAACGTAAACTGTCCGGGCTGCTCGAAGAGGTTGTTGATGTCGATCTTCGACACCTCGCCGTGATAGCCGGCGTCGATGTTGTGCTTGCCCAGCAGGAAGTGGATATCGTCTCTCAGCGTGTAGTTACCGCGGCGGAAGAAAGCCTGCGGGTTGTCGCCGATGCTGAAGAAGCCCGTTACCGCGAAGGAATTGATTTGCTTGAACGCCGGCTGCCAGATTGCACTCGGGCTGACGCCGAAATTGTAGACATTGACGCTGCTCGCAACCGGCCCGCGCGAGTCGTTATCCAGCTGATAGCTCATGATGAAATTGTTCACGACGTGATCGCTGAAGGTGTGCGTCTCGGAGACCAGCGCGTTGTAGTAATGGTTCGCCGCGCCGTCGGCATAGGTGAGCAAATCTGAGGGCTGGAGCACGCCTTGCAGAATGTATGCATCCGAGAAGTAACGCTCCGTCAGCTTATCCTTGGATCCTACCTCCTGATCGGCACGGGCTGTGATCTCGGCTTCGGTGAAGATATTGGGCTTTGTGATCAAAACCGATCCGCCCGTCGTCAGGGCCGGAAGATAGCTCAAAGCACCGGTCGCTATCGGGCTGAGGGCTGCCGGACTCCATACATTTGAAGTGCCCGCTGCACAAGTGATCGTCGGGGCAAGAATAGCCGACGGCATCAGCGGGTCCTTGACGCAATCGGTGAACACCAGATTGTTTGTCCCCGGCGCACCGCCGGACGAGTTTGCGCCTGCCTGGGCAACCGAGGGCAGGATCGTTGAAGAAAATGCCGACGCCCCGTGGTTGATCGTCCGCTCATATCCGAAAAATCCGAAGGACTTATCGCTGTGAAAGACGTGCGGAATCTCGAGCGGCCCGCCAATCGTCCCGCCGAACTGATTGCGTTTGAGTGGGTCGACGGTCTTCTGATTGGTCGCGGCGCTGTACGTGAAGTAGTTTGCGGCGTTGAGCGCGCGATTGCGCAGGTACTCAAACAGGTCGCCGTGATAGCGGTTGGTTCCGCTCTTGGTGATGATGTTCACCACGCCCCCGGCGTTCTGTCCGTATTCTGCGCTGTAGTTGTTGGTTTCGATGCTGAACTCCTGCACCGAGTCGGGCATGGGGAAGGGCAGGTTGACGTTGGTGTACTCGTCGACGTTGTTGCCGCCGTCGAGCATGTAGTTGGTCTGTCCCACGAATGTGCCGTTAGCGGCGATTGCAATGACCGTGGGGAAGGTCTTGGTATTCCCTTGGTCGGCCTGAGCCGGAGGCGCGATGGTGATTCCGGCCACCTCTTCCGTGAGAGCGGCCGCGTTGCGCCCATTCAGCGGTAATTCGTTGACCTGCGATGCGCCGATCACCTGCGACAGCGTACCCGTCGTCACGTCGACTTGGGCGGTGTCAGCGCTTACGGTCACGGTTTCGGTGGTCGTGCCGGGTTTCAACGTGATGTTCACTGTCACCGAGCTGTCGGCGCGTAGTGAAACGCCCTTCTCCGTGTACGACTCGAAGCCCGGCGCCTTGGCGGTAATGGTGTAACTCGTCGGGGCCAGAATTGGGAATACGAAGTTGCCCTGGCTGCCCGAGGTTGTCTTTGACGAGATTCCTGTGCCAGCCTGGGTTGCGGTCACCTCGGCGCCGGGAACCACGGCACCGCTCGCGTCTGTCACCGTGCCGTTGATGCTCCCAAAGCCTTGTGCTGACAAGCGGCCGGGGATGCAAATGCACAATGCGAAAACGGCGACAAAACAACCCATCAACTTGGGAAAAGTCTTCATAGTGCCTCCTGAACGTTTGCTGCTGTCACTCCAAACAACCGCTTCGTGCCCGGAGCGGAATGCACCGGGCTCACGAAAACACGAGCAGCAAAGTTTGTATTGAAACAGATTGACGGTTGATGAGACAGATACCGTCCCTGACGGTCAGGAATTGCAGATATATCTTTTGTTTTCTTGACTTTATCTTGTCAGACTAAGTGCCGCCGCATCCTGTGGAAAAGCGGCGGCTATTCCGCCGAAACGGCCAGAACCCTTGGGGGGCCAGGGGTACCGTCCGTCACCGTCGTTCCCAGAACTATCTGCAGGTTTTGCTCCGCGCCATTCAGCCGCGTTTCCCGGGAGATGGCCTGCATCAAATTCGGATCGGTGAGGAACTCGCCGGCAGTTTCCGTACCGTATGTGTATAGCCCGCCGATCACCACCACAACGTGCCCCGTCTCCGAGTCCCGGATGCGGGAGATCAAGGCGAAATCCTCCAGCCGGGGGCTGTTGGCTCCGGTCTCGGGTTCGCGCGGCTGGTTCGTGCCCCAACTCCAACTGCGCGACGAGGGGTTCTTCGCGTCGCGAATATAGATCAGGTGGCGGTCCACATCCAAGGCGAGGCTAAAGCGCAACTGGCGGGTCAGCCGCAGGCTCCACTCGTTGTTGAAGGCCCCGATAAGAACCACGGCACCGCTCCTGAGGTCGGAGAACGAGCTCTCGCTGCCTCTGCGGATGAGGACCTGTTTGTTTCTGGCTTCGAGCGCACCAACGACCTTGGCGATAGTCACGGTGTCGGCGAAGGGAACTGTTTGTGAAGAGTCAGAACTCGGCACTGGAGTCGCGGCGTTTTCACTACCGTCCACGGCGGGCATTGTCGGCGGCCCGTTGGGATGATCTCCCACTGCCACGAGCACGGGGCCCGGCGTGTCCAGAACCGGCTTCCAAAAGAGGTCTTCCGGATTGGCTCGATGCAGCCACGCGTATCCGGCGAAGACAGCGGCCGCAACGACAACGGACGCGGAAGCGCCAACGTACCATCGATTCCACGACCGCGCCGACTTCTTCAACCCGGTAACAGGAACCGGGCCGATCTGAAAATGCGCGGCGTGAGTTTCCAGCGCAGCGTCCGGCAATCCCGTTTCGATTTCGGTTTCCACCCCAGTGTGCCTGGACTGCCCCGGAAGCGTGAACCTCGGAATATACGACCCCGGAATCAGACCCATCCGCAGTTCGGAGCGATGTTTCTCGTCGACATAGTAGGTTGCCAGTCTCTTGCGGAGTTCCGTGGCGGCGGTGCGCACAATGTGATCGAGGTTCGTGTCGTACGATGGGTCTCTGCCAAAAACTTCGACCCCGATGGTGCGTTCCTTGATCTGATCCGCGGATCCGTTCAGCGTCATTTCCACCACGTACTTGAGGAAAGCAACCGAGCGCTTGCTGGAGCGAAA
>JBEKAJ010000377.1:0-3236 GCA_050018295.1 Occallatibacter sp.
GAGCGAGAATTCGATCTACGTTGATGGAGTAAGACTTTTTATCCTCGAATCGCCAGACTCCATCTTCCCCAAGCCAGATTCCACAACCTAGAACCCCTATTCGCCTCACCATTCGTACAGTTTGATCACCCATATTGAGGATTTCGGCACCGCTTTACTTAAAAGTCAACCAAATATATTAGTGCCGAACTTTGCGGAGTGTTTTCAGCGGGTTGCGCCGGGAATGCTAGGGCGAGGGACTTGACATTGGAGCCAGGGAGCAAGGCAGCAAGGCAGCAAGGGAGCAAGTCGGCAAGCCAGCAAACGGTGCGTCTCACGCCGATGTGGCCCATGAAGCGTCAGGTCGCGCGCCAGCGATCATGGTGTGGATCGATCTTTCGCCCGCTAAGGTGGGCTCGAGCATGATCGGGCAAGTGCAGTGCGAACGCACCGTTGCGATCCGCCCGGCGGCGCCGGCTCGGACTTAAGGCCGCGAGGAGGGCGCAAGGCTGATAACGGGCTCAATTGTTTGCGCTTTGCGGTTTGACAGGCCGATGCTTCCCGGCTATAAACCGCTTGGATGAAGTCTCGAATTGGAAGCATTGTGATCAAGATTGCGGCGGCCGTAGCCGCCGGGGTAATTCTGCGCTTTGCTGTTGATCTGCGCCCCGTTTGGTGGATCGTCTGGCTCGCTCCCATTCCACTGCTTTTGATTGCGTTTCGGATACGCCCGCGCGATGCGCGCTGGATGGTTTTTCTTGCAGCGGCCATCGGGACCAGTTGCAACTATCACTATTTCCGGCTGGTGATGCCAGTGCCCGCCGTCCTTGCAGCCATCACGGCACAGACGCTGCTCTGGGGATTCCTGATCTTTGCGACGCGACGCGCGGTGGTGCGCTACCGGGCATGGTGGACGGTGTTTGTTTATCCGGTTTTGTGGGTGGCCGTCGATACGCTGGTGGCCGCACTGCTGCCTGACGGCAACTGGGGCAGCCTGGCGTATTCGCAAGGCGACCGGTTGGCCATCCTGCAAGTTACGTCTCTCCTCGGCACCGCTGGACTGCTGTTTCTGATTGCGCTGGTTCCCTCGGCATTGGCACTGGCCATCGCCTATGGGCGGTCTTTGCGGCGCGGCTGGATCGCGTATGCGATTACGGCGGCTCTGCTCGGCTCGTCGGTTCTCTACGGCTACCTGAGATTGCGGGAGCCCGTGCGCGGCGTGGAGACCACCTTCGGGATTGTCTCGATCGACGACCCGATCGGACTGAAGGCATCGGTGTCGTACGCCGCAAACATCCTTGCGGAGTATGACCGGCGCGTGGAGGAGCTTGCTGCCCAAGGCGCACAGGTGGTGGTTCTGCCAGAGAAGATCGCCATGATTACCCCGGCGAAGGCCGCGGAGTGGCAGCAGCGCTTTAGCACACTGGCGGAGCAAAACCACGTCTGGATCGAAGTCGGCGTGGGAATCGACGATGGCAAAAGCCCAACAAACTGGGCGTGGCTCTTTGCGCCAGACGGCACACTCGCCGCGAGCTACGAAAAGCACCACATGGCTCCGCCCGAACGGCGCGACAATTATTCTGCCGGCAAGAACTACACAGTGCAAACCGTCAATGGGCAAAGCTACGGCCTGGCAATCTGCAAGGACATGCACTTTGCGGCGCTGGGACGGGCTTATGGCGTGCGCCATGCAGTTGTGATGCTTGTGCCTGCGTGGGACTTCGATTATCTGGACGGCTGGATCGAGGCGCGCACGACCATCGTGCGGGGCATAGAGAATGGTTACACCATCGTTCGCGCCTCGCGTGAAGGGCTGCTGACCGTCAGCGATCCGTATGGGCGCATTCTCGCGGAGGTCCCCAGCAGCGAGATGCCCGGCAGATCTCTTTTGGCGACAACCGTTGTTCGAGCACAAGTGCCGACACTTTATACGCGCATTGGGAACTTGCTTGGATGGCTGTGTGTTGCGGCGGGAGCGGTATTTGTCGCGATTGGGCGCGGGCGCGCGAGGCAGCGGGCCGACCTCTCGACTACAAGTTGAAGAGCTCGCGGAGGCGCTTGGTTTGGGCGCGGCTGACGGGGATTTCTGTCTGCTGCTTGTCGTTCATGCGGAGCTGATAGCTGGACTTGAACCAGGGCATGACCTCGCGGATCTGGTCGATGTTGACGACGAAGCCGCGGTGGGCGCGCCAGAAGCGCGCGGAATCGAGGAGCTCGAGAAGTTCCTCGAGGGTGCGGCATTTGGACTGGCCCTCGAAGGCCCGGGTGACGATGCGAATGACGCCCTCATCGATGGCAGCGAAACAGATGTCAGCCTGATCGACGAGCAGCAGGCGGCTCTGCGCCTGAACGATGAGCTTGGCGGGCGCGCGGCCTTGCTCGCCGGTAGCAGGACGGTTGAGAAGGCGCAAGAGACGATCGATCTGTGACTCGATGCCGGGTTCGGGCGCGGCGCCCGCTGAGGGGCTGCCAGCGGCGATGCGGGCCTTGGCGCGCTCGACGGCCTCGGAGACGCGGGCGAGGTCGAAGGGCTTAAGCAGGTAGTCGACAGCGTTGACGTCGAAGGCGCGCACAGCGTATTGGTCGTAGGCGGTGGCAAAGACGAATTGAGGCAGGGGCGCAGCCTCTTTCTCCGTATTGGCGCCGGCGGGTTTTGCGGATTTGGCCCTGCTGCGATCCACAAGCCGCTGGATCACAGCGAAGCCGTCCTGACCGGGCATCTGCACATCGAGAAAGACGAGATCTGGATGGTATTCGTCGATAAGGTCTACGGCCTCGATGCCGTTCTCTCCCTGCGCAACGACATCCACACCGCCGACTGAGTCAAGCAGATACTTGAGCTCGTCGCGGGCCAGTTGTTCGTCGTCGATAATAAGCGCCGAAATGGACATGGGAACTTGAAAACACGATTGTAATTCAGGCTGGGGATGCGGGGTTAGCGGAGTTCGTTAGCTGTTAGCCGTCAGCTATCAGCCTGCAATCCCACACAGGAAGCAGAAAATCAGAAGCAGATCCTTCGGCTCCGCTTACCCCATGATCGCGTCGCGATCAAGGGGCCCCAAGCGCGCTCCGCTCGGGATGACACCGGGATGGAGTGCCTGCTAATCGCTGATGACGCGGAGGCGGGCGGGTGTTTGGTCGTTGGCCAGCTCGTGGCCGCAGTTGGTGCAGTAGAGGTCAGTCGCGCGGACGGTGCGGAAGCAGGTACCGCAATTGGCTGAGAGCTGGTAGTTGCACTGGGGGCAGAAGTGAAAGTC
>JBEKAJ010000378.1:0-3131 GCA_050018295.1 Occallatibacter sp.
CAGCGGCCACCACCGCCCGTACCACGACCAGAAGGAGCCGGAATCGATATGCCCGGTCACCATCAGCAGAGCAATCACGCCCACGCAAATCAGAATCACCGGACCCACCACCGAAGGCACGCGCGGTCCGTATACGCCCACATAGTTCGCCTTCCATGCGTGGCGCTGTGCCCGCCATGCATCGCGTTGCGCGCGCCACGCGGCCCGCTGCTGTTCGCGATACACGCGCCACTGCATCTTTGGATCGTAGGGCCCGGGCGCTCCGCCGCCCGGAGGCATTTGCGGAGGTACGTTGCTCATGACTGCCCTCCATGAATCTCATCCCCGAAGTCATGCGGTTCTTGCGACACGGTCGCCGTGCCCGGCGTTTGCCCCGCGCCCGGTGTTGGCCCTTGCCACGGTGCGCCCGCATATGGCAAATTCCCCTCCGTCGCCAGCGCCGCGCGCTCTGCCAGCAACAACACGCCCGCCAGGATCAGGAACAGCGGCCAGCTTTGGCCCCAGCTCAAAACGTTGGCCTCGTCCAACAGTGCAATCACGCCAACCAGCAGCAAAAATGCCGGCGCACGCAATCGCCGAATCAGAATGTAGCGATTCATGGTTGCCCTTCCTTGGAATTCTCCTGCGAACTCCCTTTCGTTTCATTCAGGCGGCGCACAATCAGCCACACTCCCAATCCGATGAGCAGAATCGGCCAGCTGAACTCAAAGATCCGCCCGGAGAACCAATCGACCTGGTGCAACAGGATCAGCAGGCCCAGCGCAATCAGAATCACTGCCCCAATCGGCTCCCGCCGCCGCCAGAACACAGGCGGAACCGGCGGAACACCCGGCCCGGTATAGCCCGGCGGCACATACGGACCCTGATACGGCGTCTGGTACGGAGCCTCATTCGGCGCACCATAAGGCACCCCATACGGAGGCTGAACCTGCGCCTGATTCGGCGGCTGATACAAACCCGCCGGCCCAGTTCCAGTGGGCGCCGCTCCGCTTCCCGGCTGCGCCGCAGGCGGCATCCCCGGATGCGGTCGCCCACCCGAGCTGAACCAGTTGGTCACTTCGTTCAGCCCCAATGGATCGGGCAAGGGTTCGCCGTCGCGCCGCGCTTTCGCCGTGTGGTAGGCCTCGAACACCTGGTAGAAGATCCAGCCCGCAATGAACAGGCCGAAGATCCCGTAGATATGGGCCGCGCTCACCAGCACGGCAAAGATCATCACGTGAATCAGGCCTTTGATGAACTGGCCGTTGTACATCGCGCCTACGCCAGGAATCAGCCCCAAAAAGGCTGCCAGCCCAGGGCTGGGCGCTCCCGCGGGCGGCGCCACAAACGGCTGCTGACCGCCATGCCATGCCATCCAGCACGGCTCGCAGAAGATCTGCCCTCCCGGCGCGTTGCGCACGCATGTTGAACAAATCGCCTTGCCGCAGTTCTGGCAATACGCCGTTGCACTTACACCGTTATGGCTTACGCAATCCATACTCTGCCCCTTTCCCGTGCTCTCTTTGCGGAGCTGTCGGACTGCCTTCTCATGTCCTGCAAGTGAAACGAAGTTTCCACAAAGTCATTCATTGCGCCTGACGCCGGCTGAGCCACTGTGTTGTCCGGCTCCTGCCGAGGGTCCAGGCGGCCACCACCATCGTTCTTTCCGGGATTCTGTTTCGTCTCTCCCGGTGTCGCAGGCTGTCCCTGCCTCTGATCTTCATTTCCTCCAGGAGTTGTGTTCTCATTGCCGCTGCCTTCGCTCTGGCTGCGCAGTTGCCGCACTCTCGATTCCACTTCGTATACAAACCGCAGATGGTCGTAGTACCGCACGATCGGAACGGAGGCCATTGTCAACTGCCGCTCCATATACGACCGCACCGCCACCGGCCGCAGATCAGCCAGCCGCAGGGTCGTCAACCGCACCCCAGCCAGGTTCAGCGTCAGCGCGATCGAGAAGAACGCCCCCGCCGCAGTCATCAGCAGCCGCGGCTGCAGCGCATACCGCATCCGCGTAAAGAATCCCGGCTTCTGCCATAGCGGAGGTACAAACGCTGGAACCACGCCCGAACCAACCATTGCCGGCAACGGCCCTCTCGCCGCGTGTCCCGGGCCCGTGCGCGCCAGAATCCTCTCTAGCAGCCCCTCCGGCGCTTCCGGCTCGGGCGACAGAAACTCCAGCCACTCGCGCCCCTTCCGCGCTTCCTCATAGAGGGCGGCGCACGCCGGGCAAACCGCCTTGTGCGCACTGAACGTCGCTTCGTCCTCGGGCTTCAGCAGCCCGTCCAGAGCGTCCGTCAGCAGCGTCTCCCACGCGCCGCAGGCCGGAGAATTCGGAAATTGCGTGCGCTCTGCCATCGCTACATCACCTCCCGTTGATTACGTTCCAGCAGCCTCGCAAGTTCCGCTCGGCCCCGGCTGATGCGCGACTTCACGGTTCCCTCTGGAATCGCTAAAACTTGTGCAATCTCTTTATAATCAAGGTCTTGAAGGTCTCTCAGGATCACCGCCTCGCGCAGCTCCACACTCACTTTTGCCAGCGCGTCCTGCACCATGTGGGCCAGTTCCTTGTGCGCGGCCGACTCATGCGGCGACGGGCCCTTGGCCATCAGCCTGTCCGACGGCCTCAGCTCTTCGGCCTGCTCCCAGCCCTCGTCCAGCGAGCTTGTCGCCCTTTGGTTGCGCGTCCGCCTGAAGTTATCTACCAGCAGGTTGCGCGTCATGGTTGTGATCCAAACCGGCAGGCTGCCGCGTGCAGCGTCAAAACTGCCCAGATTTGAGTAAATCTTGAGGAACACGTCCTGGGTCAGGTCTTCCGCGTCCGCCGCATTCCCCGTAAACCGGTAGCAAAGCCCATACACACGCTTCTGGTGCGTGCGGACCATCTCGGCCCATGCGCCGGAGTCTCCATCCATGCAGCGGTGGACGATATTCGACCAGTCTTGCTCCAGCGGTCTCACCTCCGCGCGCCCCGCGCGGCTCGCCGGTGCCACAGCCACGGCCCCGGCGGAAAGCTCCTGGACCCGCGGCCGTTTCCTGGCCGAGTCCCGAGCATCGGAGCGTGCCATTGCAGCACCCCAACCTGCCCCGCTCCAGCTTAATGCACCCACGCACTGCATGGTCTGTTAATACGGAATTAACTAACCCCTGGT
>JBEKAJ010000379.1:0-3061 GCA_050018295.1 Occallatibacter sp.
GATCGGATACCAGATGTTCCTCTCCTTGTCGTTCTCTTTGGCGGCATCGCAATTGACGTAGGTGTCCATCCCCATGCCATAGGTAGCCTTGACGGAGATCTCTTTGGCGTCGGCGGGGAGGGTGACGACTACCGTGCCGTCGTCATTGATCTTGACCCACTCGGGATGGATGGTGTCGCTGTGGTCGACGCGCACGAGGAAGTTGGAGGCCTTGACGGGCAGGCCTGTTTTGCCGTCGAGCAAGCGAATGGAGATGGTCCTTGAGGTTTGCGAGTGCAGGGAGACAGAAAAGGCGGTTACGAGAGCGAGTATGAAGAGAGCGCGGATTCTCAGCATGGAGCCGTTCCTCACTCCTGAATTTACCAAGAGGAGTACGGCTGGCCGTCAGAACCTTGCTCATCGGAACCAGAGTGAACATCGCTGATGCCGGGCTCGGTTTCGTCGATGGAGTACATGGCGTCGCTGGTCTCGGTGACCCAGGAATCTTTGGCGTGGGTCATGGGGTCTTCAGGGATGGCCTTGAGGTAGCCTTCCTGGACCAGATCGTCGAGCGACTGGGGGGCCTTCTGCTTGTCCATGGTGTAGGAATCGATGGCCATGCGCATGGTCTGCAGGTCTTCACGCAGGACTGCTTCCCGCGCGTGCTGGACCGCGGCTGTGAAGCGGGGAATTGCCATCGTGACCAGGATGCCGATGATCGCCATGACAATCAGCAACTCAACGAGCGTGAAGCCGGATTGTGTGTGCCGGTTGCGCATGTTCTTTTCCAGCCTTTAGCTCTTAGCCATTAGCTCTTAGCTCCATTGTGTTCATGCCTTTCGCGTCGCGCATTCATTTAGTTCGCTATCAAGCTAAAAGCTAATAGCTCGCATTTTTCACCACGTGGAGTATTTCGTTCCGTCGAGCCCCGTGCCCTGAGATCTGGAGTAGACATCAAATACGCTCTGGCCGCCGTAGGAGTCGGAGTCAGGATCGTCCTGCATGGAGCGCAATCCCCAGTCGGTATTGTTGGTCATGGGATCGACGGGAATTTTGCGAAGGAATTTGAGTTTCTTGCCCTGCACGTCAACGCCGTTGACCAGTGTCTCAAGATCGGGGGGGTAGTTTTGACTCTCTACCTTGGTCTGGAATGCGCCGCGGTCGGCCGCGTCCTTATATTTGTCGATGGCGTCACGCATCATCCAAAGATCGTAGCGCAGTTCGCGTTCCCTCTGGCGCTTGACCTGGAATCGCACGAGCGGAAACGCGGCCATGGCCAAAATGGTGAGGATGGAGCAGGTGACGATAAGCTCGACGAGTGTGAGGCCGCGCTCATGCACTCTACAGACGAAGACCCGTCCGCGGGAACCCCGTTCGCTTTGCTGAACCGGAATGGGATGCGGAAGGCTCATCGGCGCTTTTTCCTACTTGACGACGATGCTGGTTTGGGCGCTCGCCACGGGCAACTGCTGCTGCGCGCTGTTCACGACCGAGGCACGAGCGATGGACAGGTCGCTGGGGCCCGAGACCCTGGCCTGGAAGGTGAGGACGCAGACCACTCCCGTGCCGGTAACGCCGTGCGTGCCTGGGGGGCGCGAGATGCCGACGACCAGATTTCCCGCAGGTTGGTCGGTATGAATGGGAGGCGCGGCCTGACCGTCGCGGCTGAGAAAGTCGCCGCCAGAGACGTTGACGAGCTGGAGCTTTGCCGCATCGTAATGGAGTTGGAGGGCGATGGAAGCGACGTCAGTTGCGCTGTTCAAGACGACGGGGACCTGGAAGGTAGCGCCCTGGGCCGGCGGGGCTGTAGGCGCGTTGAGCGCGAAGGCAGCGCCAGTGGCAGCGGCCGGTGCGGCGGTGGGAGACGGCGCCGGGACGGCCGGGGAGATGGCTGGCGAGGCGGGGGGCTGCGTAGGTTGCGGAGCGGACGGTTGCGGAGCGGGCGCGGAAGCCGCAGCGGGTTGTTGAGCAGCGGGTTGTTGGGCAGGAGGTTGTTGAACCGTGGCCTGCGCGGCTGGTTGCGGACCTCCGCTGGAGGCCATGTCGGAGCGTAGCTGGGCCAGCATCTGTGGGGCGGCCTCGACGGCGCTTTGCGCGGGAATCGAACCCACCGTCGGACCTTGCATCGCGGCGGGTTGGACAGTTGGCGCGGGCGCGGCCGGAGCCGGAGCGCCGCCCAAGTCGGCGTGCCGCAGATCAATGGACTGGCCCGAGCCAGTGTCGATGACGCGCAGATTGGCCTGATCGAGCTCCTGCGAGCGGACAATGTGCGGCACCACGACAAAGACGATATCGTCATCCTGGATCTGGCGGTCCCTGGAGCCGAAGATGTACTTGAGAACGGGAATCGCACTCAGGCCGGGAATGCCGGCCCAGTTGTTCTCTTCCTGCTTGTTCTGGATGCCGCCGAGGATGCTGGCCTCGCCTTCGCGCAGGCGGATGGTCTGGTCGACGACACGCTGGCTGATGATGGGCTCGGTGACGCCGCTGATGGTTTCAGTGCCGCTCTCGGCGGAGACCTCGATCTTGATCTTGAGAGTGACGTCGTGATCGTAGTGAACGCTGGGCGTCATCTCGATGTTGACGCCCACGTCCTGGTACTGGAACTGCGTGTTGACCAGCGAGCTGACCAGCGCGGTGGCGGCGCCGGTTTGATAGGAGCCGGTGGCGATGGGAATGCGCGAACCGATCTTCATGGTGGCTTTTTGATCGTCGGTGGCGCGGATGCGCGGGCTCTGCAGAACCTTGGTGTTGTTGTCGGTTAGGAGAAGATTGAGCGTGGCCGAACCGACGGTCATTGCAAAATCAGTGGAGTTGAGGTGGGCCAGCGTGTAAAGCGTCGGGTTTGTCGTGGAGCTACCGGTGCCAGTGCCGGTGCCGGTGCCAGTGCCGGTGGAGGAGCTGCAACTGTTGGTTACCGAGCAATTGGGCTGCAGGGCGACGCCGATGCTGCTGGGCCAGGAAATGCCCAGGGTCCGCTCCCAGTTTTTGCTTACCTCGAGGACGGCGATGTCGACGACAACTTCGCCGCGCGCCTTGTCGAGGTCGTCAATGAGCTGCTGCGCGAGGAGAAGCTCGTCGG
>JBEKAJ010000380.1:0-2897 GCA_050018295.1 Occallatibacter sp.
GGACGCCGGGGTTGCGGCGGTGCTCGAAGACAGTGAAGAGATAGATGCCGCCGATGACGAACGTGACGAGTGTCATGAGGAGGGCTTTTTGCCAGTTCTTCATGGGGACTCCGCTACTCGATCGACCGGGGCCGGGCGAACTCGGAGCGGTGACGGCTGTAGAAGAAGTAGATGAACAGGCCGATGACCAGCCAGATGAGGAAGCGGTACCAGGTGATGATGGGTAGTCCGGCCATAAGCAGGAAGCAGAAGATGACGCTGAGGGCGGGGATGACGGGCCCGCCGGGGACGATGAAACCTCGGCGGCGATGGGGGTCGCGGAAGCGGAGGACGATGACGCCGATGGAGACCAGGACGAAGGCGAAGAGCGTGCCTATGTTGGAAAGGTCGGCGAGGGTACCGATGTCGAAGAGGCCGGAGGGAATGGCGACGACGACGCCGGCGACCCAGGTGGAAAAGGCCGGCGTGCGGAAGAAGGGATGGACGTTGGAGAAGACTTTGGGCAGCAGGCCGTCGCGGGACATGGAGAACCAAACGCGCGACTGGCCGATCTGGTAGACGAGGATGGAGGAGATCATGCCCATGAGCGCGCCGAGCAGGACGACGAGGCGAATCCAATAGAGTGGGTGGCCGCCGGGAAGGACAGAGAGCTTCTTGAGCGCGTTGACGACGGGAGCGGCGTCGCCCACCATCGATTGCCAGGGAACGAGGCCGGTGAGGCAGACGGCGACGGCGACATAGAGCACGGTGCAGACGACCAGCGTGGCGATGATGCCGATGGGCAGATCGCGCTGGGGATTGCGGCACTCCTCGGCGGCGGTAGAGACGGAATCGAAGCCGATGTAGGTGAAGAAGATGATGGAGCCGCCGGTGAGCACGCCCGACCAGCCGTTGGGCATGAAGGGATGCCAGTTGCCGGGGTGGATGAAGCCAATGACGGCAAAGACGAAGATGAGGATCGCAATCAGCTTGAATCCCACCATCATGTTGTTTGTTGATGCGGACTCGCGGATGCCGCGGACCAGAATCACCGTGATGAACATGACGATGAGGAATGCGGGGATGTTGAAGCCGAAGTGCCAGCCGGGGTTATAGATCGTGTTGCCGGAGAGATCCTGGAGGCCGGAGGGAAGATAGGCGGGCGAGATCCATCGGGCGCTGGGATGCAGGCCAAACCAGTCGAGCAGGTCGACGATGTGGGCGGCGAAGCCGACGCTGACGCTCATATTGGAGCCGGCGTATTCGAGGATCAGATCCCAGCCGATGATCCAGGCGATGAGCTCGCCGAGAGTGGCGTAGGTATAGGTGTAGGCCGAACCGGCGATGGGAATCATGGAGGCCAGCTCGGCGTAACAAAGGCCGGTGAGCGCACAGACAAAGGCCACCATCACCATGGAGAGCGCAATGGCCGGACCCGCGCCGGGACGGCCGGCCAGCGCGGTATGCGTGACGACGTAGTGAATAAGGGGTGTGTTTGCGATGGTGGCGTTGGACAACTGCTCGCCGGAGATGGCGGTGCCGATGACGGTGAAGATGCCCGAGCCGATGACCGCGCCGATGCCGAGCGCGGTGAGCGACCAGGGCCCGAGCGTCTTCTTCAGCGCGTGCTCGGGCTCCGTCGAGTCGCTGATGAGCTTGTCGATCGATTTACGGGCGAACAACTGGTTGCGGGCGAAGAACTGACTGGGCAGTGCAGGTCTCCTTGCAGTGGTCAGTGAATAGTGATCAGGGTTCGGAGCTCTGCACTTGTCATTGCTGACCACTGACCACCGACAACTGTCCACTCGGCGTTTCTACCGCTTCGACTGGCCGCGGACCATCTTCTTGACTTTTTTCTTGAGCGAGCCGCGGGGGGTGGTGCGCTTGGCTTTGGGGGCGGCTTTTTTGCGCGCCGCGCGCTTGAGCTTCTTGCGTTCTGCCTTGTCTTTGATTTTTGTCGTGTCGGCCACGTTAACCTCTTTCCATCGAATGTGTTCAGAGCGGTTCCACAATTCACGTGCCCTTTCCCGCGTCTTGCAGGGTGGCTTTCACTTCCACCCCACAGACAAAGACCTGTCTGTGGGGTCCCCGGTTGATGAAAAAGCCACTTGGCGGTTGTGGGCCTGGGTACGGCAATTATGGAACCGCTGTAGGGAGCCCGCAGAGCAGGCTTTCAAGAGATTTATGTTAACAGGCAGATCGGCGCCGGCGAAAGCGCGGCGCGCTTTCGCCGCATTGCGGGGCGCATACACGCAGGCACAGCGATTGCAGCGTACAATGAAAGCAGACCCTTTCAATGCCAGGCCTGCTCGGCTCCGGCTGACCGATCGCTTCTGACGAGCTTCGCACCTCCACGCAACAATCACCTTGTTTGCCGGAGTTCGTCATGCGTTCTGATCAGGTTCACCGCGCGCTTGCGCAAGGAATGAATCGCTTTGAAGTCTGCCGACTGGTTTCGAAGGGCGTAAGAGTTACGCACAAAACGGGCGCGCGCTTTGAGGATTCCATCAACAACATCCTGCAGTACCTGGGGACGCACGATCTTCCCAAGGGGGGTCTGCATCCCGCCGCTACAGCGGAGAGCCTGAAACCCGCGGCGTAAGCGGGCGGCTTGCCGTTCACAATCCCCGCTCTCCGGCGCGACGCCGGACAGTTTTGCAGGCATGGGGAAGAATCAGATCTTCAACCAAACGCAAAAGAGGGACGGCAGTTTCGCCGTCCCTCTCGTTTTTGGTTCCGAACTTGTTCTCAGTTCCGAACTGTTTCAGGCGTCTGTCTTAGACAACCTGAACGTTTTCGGCCTGCCAGCCCTTGGGGCCCTTGGTCACGTCGAACTGGACCTTCTGGCCTTCCTGCAGCGACCGGAAACCGGTCGACTTGATGGCGGTGTGATGGACGAAGACGTCCTCGCCGTTTTC
>JBEKAJ010000381.1:0-2814 GCA_050018295.1 Occallatibacter sp.
TCGATGTCATTGCCTTTGAAGGTAGAGCCGTCGCCCCAGATGTGGACGTCGTCCTCCTTCATGGCGGCCACCAGCATGGTGCCCGTGACCGCGCGGCCGATAGGGGTGGTGTTGAAATAGGGAACGCCGGCGGTGGTGATGTGGAAGGCCCCTGCCTGCAGGGCGGCGATGCCTTCACGCACCAGCGGGCCGCGGCAGTCGATGAGGCGGGCCTTTTCGGCTCCATAGTCGAGGGCCGTGCGCGGGATGGCGTCGTAGTCCGTTTCGTCAGGCTGGCCGAGGTTGGCTGTATAGGCGTAGGGGATCGCGCCCTTCTGCTTCATCCAGTGCAGGGCGGCGGAGGTGTCGAGCCCGCCGGAGAAGGCGATGCCGACTTTCTGGCCGATGGGCAAAGACTCGAGAATTACGGACATGCTTGCCAACCCTCAAAAAGAATTGAACCGTTAGATTTCACATTTCTGGTCACGGGCAATGAGCCCGGCAGCCAGCTTTTGCGCCTTTTTCAATTTGATCTGCGCCAAGAGTTCCGGACGATTCATTTGCCTGATTGGCTGCTCAAGAGGTTCATCCAGTTTCGATTCGACAAATTTGTGTCTCCTCTTCTCCGCGTCCTTCCAATATGCGCCTTGATCGTCTACGAAGAACCTGCCACCCTTCGGGAGTTTATCCGGTAACTCGATAAAGATGCCGAAAACTTGGTCGAGTCTTGGTGATTGATTTCGAACCTCTACCCTCAGTTGCTCTGGCGTTAGCCCAAATGTCTCGAAGCGCCAAGTGTCCTCGGAAGGGTTCGTACTGAATGCAGCGTGGCAATCGTTGCGTTTCTTCTTCGGATTCTGCAACTCTCTGAATTTGTCAAACTCGGCTTTTGTCAATGTGATTTGCTTCATCGCTTCCTCTCAGGTCAAACATTCTTATCGACTCCTGATCCCGGAATTCAGTCACTGAAACTTCTCAACATTCACGAATCCGCCCAGCAGCAACAACAGCAATGCTTTCTGCACGTGCAGGCGATTCTCGGCCTGATCGAAGACGATGGACTGCGGGCTATCGATGACGGCGTCGGTGACTTCTTCTCCACGGCGCGCGGGCAAACAATGCATGAAGACCGCGTGCGATGCGGCTTTCTGCATCAGCGCCTCATTCACCTGGTAGGGCCTGAAGATCGGAGCACGTTTTGTCGACTCGTGCTCGAAGCCCATGCTCACGCACACGTCAGTGTAGACGGCATCGGCGCCTTCGACGGCTGCCCGCGGATCCTGCATCAGGCGCAGCTCGGTGTGATTCTTGTGGGCAATCTCGCGCGTGATGACCACGATTTCGGTCTTAGGCGAGTAGGCGCGCGGCGTGGCCACCGTGATGTTGGCGCCCAACTGCGCTCCCGTCAGCATGAGTGAGTGGCAAACGTTGTTGCCGTCGCCTACATACGTGAAGTTGAGACCAGCGGCAGTGCCGAAGTGCTCCTCGAGCGTCATGAAATCGGCGAGCGCCTGGCAAGGGTGCTCAAAATCAGAGAGGGCGTTGACGACCGGCACGCGCGAGTTGGCGGCCATCTCCGTGATGGTGTCGTGCGCGTAGGTGCGCAGCACGATTACATCCACCCAGCGCTCAAGATTCTTCGCCACATCGGCAATGGTTTCGCGTTCGCCCAGCGGCGAATTGGTTTGATCGACAAAGATCGCATTGCCGCCCATGGTGTTGATGCCGGCCTCGAATGCCAGGCGCGTGCGCAGGCTTGCCTTTTCAAACATAAGCACCATCTGCTTCGCGTCGAGGCCATGGCGGTATTCACGTGGATTGCGTTTGACGTCATGACCTAATTTCATGATGGCGCGTACTTCGGCGCTGGACAGATCGGCGATCGAGCAGAGATCCTCGCCTGCCATTCGCGCGGCCGCGGCAAGGACATCTGGGTCCTTTTGCACGGGAACCGCGGACGCTTTACGTTCCATAGTTGTTCTACTAGCCATGATGGTGACCTCTCGCAGACGCATTGTGCGCCGCAGCATGTTCGGTAAAGATTTCGTCCAGCGCAGCAATTGCCGTGTCCACATGGGCGCGTTCCAGAATGTACGGCGGCAGGAAGCGCAGCACTGTATCGCTGGTGCAGTTGATGAGGATGCGGCGCTTGAGCATTTCGGCCACGGTGAGCTTGGCAAGCTCCGCCGAATCGAGCTCGGCGGCGATCATCAGGCCCTTTCCACGAACATCGACAATAGTTTCGTGCCGAGCGGCGAGCGAGCGAACGCGCTCCATAAAATACCCGCCGACCTCAGTCGCCTGCGCCAACAGGCCATTTTTCTCGATCGTGTCAATGACGGCGATGCCAACAGCGCAAGCCAGCGGTCCACCGCCGAATGTTGTGCCGTGCATGCCAGCATGCATCACGCGCGCAACCTCCTCGGTACATAGCACTGCTCCGAGTGGAAGCCCGCCTGCAAGCGGCTTGGCGAGCGTGGTCACATCGGGCTGAATGCCGTAGTGCTGATAGGCGCACCACTTTCCGGTGCGTCCCATGCCGGATTGGATCTCATCAACGATGAGCAAAGCGCCGGTGGAGGTGGCCAATGTGCGCGCTTCGGAGAAGAACTCCTGCGTAAGCAGCCGCACGCCGCCCTCGCCCTGAATGGATTCGATGAGAATGGCGCAGACGTCGTTTGAGAATTTGGCGCGCAGGTCGGCTACGTCGTTGAAGCGCACGAATTCAACGCCCGGAATCACGGGAGCGAACGGTTGGCGGTACTTTTCCTTGAACGTGGTAGACATGGAGCCAAAGGTGCGGCCGTGGAAGCTCTGCTCCAAGGCGAGAAATCT
>JBEKAJ010000382.1:0-2763 GCA_050018295.1 Occallatibacter sp.
GCCGCCAACCGCCAGTACCAGCCCGTCGCCACAGGCGAGACGCGCGATGATCGCGCGCTCTCGCATGCGAAATTCCGTTTCGCCTTCGCTGCGGAAGATTTCAGGAATCGTTGTTCCGGCCTCCGCCGCGATCACGTCGTCCACATCGACAAAGCTCCAGCCCAGCCGCTCAGCCACCAGCGGGCCCACAGTCGTCTTTCCCGAGCCCATGAATCCGGTCAGGACGATGCGGCGCGGCGCATTCCTGCGCGCAGCTTGAGCTTTGTTCGGCGCGACCATTCGTTCCAGTATAAGGACTGTTCTCAGTTCATAGTTCTCAGTCCACAGTTGTCAGTTGTCAGTGGTTAGCGATTAGCGATTAGCGAAGAGCAATGAAGCCTCATCTCTCTGTTCCCTGTTCCCTGTTCCCTGTTCCCTGTTCCCTGACAACTGAAACCTGGAACCTGACGCCTGCTATCCAAACACCATCACCATCGCTCCCGCCGTAATCAGCGCGCCGCCGATCAGCGCCGCAGCATTCAGCTTCTCTCCCAGCAACAGCCACGCGAATACCATCACGAGCGGCACGCTCAGCTTGTCCAGCGGAGCTACGCGCGAGGCCGGCCCAAGCTGCAGCGCGCGGAAGTAGCACAGCCACGACAATCCGGTCGCCAGTCCCGACAGCGCCAGGAACAGCACCGTGCGCCAGTCGAGCGAGCGAATCTCTCCGTGCTTGCCCAGCGCCAGCACGATGCCCCACGCAAACACCACCACAACGCTGGTGCGCACCGCTGTGGCCAGGTTCGAGTCAACGTGCGCCACGCCCACCTTGGCCAGCAGGGCCGTGGCCGCGGCAAATACAGCGGAAAGAATCGCCCATCCAATCCAACTATTTGTCCAGCTCATGGCCATCAGGATACGCGCTCGGCGCCGCTGTCCGCTGATCATAAGATTGAGTACACTGAGAGAAGTTATGCGCCTTCTTGGAGTTTCGGCTGCTGCTGCCTCGGCTGTGCTCGTCCTGCTCAGCCTGAGCGGATGCGGCTATCACACGCTGGGCGCAGCCACGCATCTTCCTCCTGACGTCAAAACCCTCGCCGTGCCCGTTTTCGCGACGCGCACCGATGCCAGCGGCGCCGAACAGGCCTTGACCGAGGCCGTGATCCGAGAGTTCGCTACCCGCACCCGCTTCCGCGTCACACCCGATGCCGGCGACGACGCCGACGCGGTGCTGCACGGCACGATCCTGAAACAAACCACAACGCCGCTCACATACAACGCCGCCACACAGCAGTCGTCGAGCTTCGTCATCACAATCGTGGCGTCTGTCACGCTCACTGCGCGCGACGGCAGAATCCTGTATGAGAACAAGAACTACGCCTTCCGCGAGCAGTACCAGTCCTCCACCAACCTGCCCACGTTCATCCAGGAAGATCCGGCTGCGATTCAGCGCCTCTCGCGCGAGTTCGCGCGGCAGTTGGTGGCCGACGTGCTCGAGGGATTCTGAAGGGCATTCCGGAGCCACTTGTCAAATTCGATTCCTTTCTGGTGATTCTGGACCAGATTTCCGCGCTGGTCACAGGCCGCGAAGGCCTGTATTCTGTAGCCGCATGGCGGATGCGGCGTGCGAGCGCGCGGAAATGGAGCGTGAGCTTTGAGCGGCTTACGCTGGGGTGCGGGTTTCAGCTCCGTAGCCTGCTTTATCGCAGAGATTGAAGCTGCCGAGGCGGGCACGGGCAAGCTGCGGCCTGGCTACGTGCTTGCCGGTGACGAAATCTTCCTCCTCGACCGCTGCCGAGCCGCCGTGCTCAAGGCCTTCGTCCCGCCCGACTCCCAAGACTTCTGCCTCTCCGATCTCGATCTGACCTCATCCTCGATCTTCGAAGTGCTTGACCGCGCGCAATCGCCCTCGCTGATGGCTCCTTTCCAGGTAATCTTCGTTCGCAACGTGCGCCAGCTCTACACACGCGGCGCCAAGAAAGACGAATTCGCCGCACTCGACCGCTACTTTCAATCGCCGAACCCGCAAGCGCTGCTCCTTTTCATCGCCGACTTCATTCGCATTCCTCCGGACACGCGCCGCATGGAGCTCGACGACAAGAATCGGTTTGAACGCCTCACCGAGACGCTGGGCGCGCATTGCGGCATGGTGGAGCTGGCCCGCGTGAGCGAGGAAGACGCCATGCGCTGGGCCGTGGCCAAAGCGCAGGAATCGGGTCTGCGCCTGGAGCCCGACGCCGCGCGCGAGCTGGTGGACTCGCTCGGCGCCGACATGATGCTGGTCTCGTCGGAACTGGAGAAGCTGCTGCTCTACACCGCGGGCCGCGGGCGAATTACTCTCGGCGACGTAGAGACCATGGTGCTCAGCGCCAAGCAGCGCACGCTTTACGAGCTGACTGACGCCATCAGTGCCCATGACCGCGCGCGCGCGCTGGCGCTGCTGCAGGGCCTCCTCAACAGCTCGGACGCCGGGGAGGATGCAGCGATCGGCCATCTTTACATGCTGGCCCGCACCTTCCGCCAGATGCTGGTGATTCTGGAAAAGAACGTACGCGACTCGCGCGCTATCTGGCAGGCGCTGTGGCAGGGCTTTCGCATGCCTCCGTTTGCCGCCGACGACCTCATCCGCCAGGCGCGCCGCTACAAAAGCCGCCGCGAGCTCACCCGCGCGCTTCGTCTCGTAGCCCGCGCCGACCTCGAATTGCGTTCCTCGCCGCCCGACAAGCGGCTGGTAATCGAGCGTCTTGTCTACGAACTCGCCTCCGAACCAAAGCCCTCCGCGCC
>JBEKAJ010000383.1:0-2712 GCA_050018295.1 Occallatibacter sp.
GCTGCTGAAGCCGGTATTTGCCGCCGAGGTGCTGGTGCTGGACGACCTGGGCGCGCAAAAGCCCAACGAGTGGGTGTGGGACACGGTGGCGCTGATCCTGAACACGCGCTACAACGACCGCCTGACCACGATCATTACGACGAATTATCCGGACCTGCCGGCAGGAGCAGGCGCAAAGTTCGACAGGACCGGGGCCAAAGCCGCCGTCCTTGAGGACACGCTGGGCGACCGGATCGGCGACCGGATGAGGTCGCGGCTGGCAGAGATGTGTGTCCGCGTGGAGATGCAGGGCGATGACTTCCGGCAATCGGTAAAGCGGGCGCGGTTCGGGTGAGAGAGGCAGGGTTCAGGGTTCAACTTCTCGCTTCGATCCTCTCATTTGTAGCCTCTCGATTGTGGCCGCTCAATCTCCGGGAGGCGGAGTTTCGCCAGGAAGACTACCAAAACGACAAGAGACTCAAGAGAATCACGAGCATGGCGGCGATGGTAAGGCCCCGGTAGGCCCGTTCGGCGAGCAGGTTGGGCTGCGCAGAGGCGCTTGTGTGGGTGGGTGGCGGGGTGAATGCGTGGCTTGGGGAGGGATGCATTGGCTGGCCTGCCTTTCAAATGCATTTCGAAAAGGATTACGCCGCGATCACGTTGCTGGTTTCCTTGTCTTGAGGTTGAAGCTTCAGGGGACTTGCCAACACCGGCTGGCCGGCATTGAGGTCTCTTTTTCCAGCTTAGACGCGAGAGATGCGCGCTGGATTCAAAGAAGAATGTAGATTGGATGAAAAGTCTGCGCGCGGAAGGGACAAGCGGCGCAACGGCCGGTGCGCGGGCGCTGCAAGCGGCGGAAGACCGGGCGGTCGGTAAGTTTGAAGGAGGCTTCCCTCAGGAGCTAAAGCCCGCGATCATTTTGTTCGAGCGATGTACGGGCTGAAGCCCGTACCCTTCATCCTGACTCGTTACAGAGGGCCGCGAGGCAGGCAAAAACGGGTGTACAATCGCGCTCGTGAGCACAGGTCCACAACTCATTCGTCCTGCCGAGGCGCAGGAACGCAATTGGCTCCCGGTGGTGATCGCTGTGGCGATTGTGCTGGCGGTGGCGGTGGGATTGGTGCTGATCTTTGGGCACGGGAAGATCGCGCCCGCAGCGACGCCGATCTCCGCGGCGCTGGACCCGTACGCGGGAAATCTGAAAATCAGCAACCTGCAGATGAGCGAGTCAGCGAACCTTGCCGGCGGCAAAGTGACTTATGTCGATGGGTCGATCAGCAATACAGGAAGCCGGACGGTGACTGCGATCGCCGTGCAGGTGCTCTTTCGCGATCCGGCTCACGAAGTGGCGCAAAACGAAACCGAGCCGCTGAAGATCATCCGCACGCGTCAACCGTATGTGGATGTGGAGCCGGTGTCGGCCTCACCCCTGAAGCCGGGCGACAGCGCAGACTTCCGATTGGTGTTCGACACGGTTGCGCAGGACTGGGATGGCGCTTTCCCTGAGATCCGGATCATCCACGTGGATTCGAAGTAGGGCACGCCGACTCGAAGCAAGGCGAGGATTTCAGGGGCAGGGTAGAAACTACGCAAACGTGCAAAATTTACCCGCAAACAAGGGTATACAGGGCGCGAAACGCGCCGATTCCGCACCGAACCCTCTCTAGAGAATGACTTTATTTTCAACTAGATAGATGTTTTCCCAATCCCTCTACACTTTTGGCACCGGTATTGCTCTTAGTAGGGCGAGCGGACAGCAGGCTCAACCCGCGGACGCAACTCTAAAAGCCGCGAACCAAGAGGGATTAAAACCCATGATGAAATCTGCGAATGAAGTGAGATTCTTTCCCCGCCATCTGGCAGTGATTGCGTTGGCATCTGTGATCGCGATTCCCGTTTTGGCCCAGGACCAAGTGTCAACTGGTACATCGTCCGGGGTTTCGACGCAGAGCACGAACTCTTCTTCAAACACCCAAGCTCAGCCCTCCCCCATGCCCATGACCGAACAGCCCTTGAGCGCCCCGAAGGAAGGGTTCTGGGGCCGGATTTATCCTTTTGCCCGCAAAAAGTGGGTGAAGAGACAGACCGATCCGATCAACGACCGGCTCAGCGAGCTGGACGATGTGAACGCCAAGAACGCGCAGTACATCAAGGATGTGGATGCGCGGGCTCAGGCGGGCATCCGGAAGGCGCAGTCGGCGGCCGACGCGGCCAACCAGTTGGCGATGGCGGCCAACACGCAGGCGGAGAACGCCAACAGCGCCGCCCAAACGGCGTCGACCCACGTGGATCAGATCAACACCACAGTGGGTGGCCTCGATCAATATCACCAGGCGACGGACATTGAGATCAAGTTCCATGGATCGAACCCGACGCTGTCTTCAGATTCGAAAACACAGTTGGATCAGCTGGCCTCGAGCCTGACCGGGCGCGAAGGCTACATCCTGGAATTGGAAGCGCACTCGCCGCTGGCGGGCAGCGCAGGCATAGAGAGTTCCGAGCGCCTGTCAGAAGCAGTCAAGCGCTATCTCGTAACGGAACATCAGATTCCCGTCTACCGCATGCACTCCGTGGCCCTCGGCAATGAAGCTGAGGTGGCCTCAGCCGGAACCGGCGATCAAGACCAAAAGCCGGAACGGATTCGGGTCAGCAGCGTGCATCTGCGGTTGATGGAAAACAGTTTGGCGGCCCGGGCAGGAGCGTCACCCCAAAGCGCTCCCGCCGCAGCTGGCA
>JBEKAJ010000384.1:0-4099 GCA_050018295.1 Occallatibacter sp.
TCAACGGCGCAGGCGGGGGCTGGTTCGGCAGCCAAGCGCCTTTGGGCGGCACCTTCGTGGTGGGTCCAAACGGCGACGTAATCGTGGGTGACGGTTACGGCGGTAATTCAGCCAGCGGCGTTTTTCTGATCACTCCCGCCGGCGTGCAGTCCGTCATCGCTAATTTCACAAATAGCAATGCGGCCGGCATCGATAAATACGGCAACGTGTACATCGCGAGAGACTACGGCGCGAGCATCATCAAGTTGCCGTACAACGCCGCGGCGGGCACCTATACGGGATTCACTACCCTTCCAACCACCAACTGCCAGGGAGGCACCCTGGATACGGCCGCGTGCGTATTTGCTCCGGGCACACAGGCCGTCATCAACGCCGGCAAAACGGCAGGAGGCGGAAATCCGGGATTTTCGTCCTTGCTCTTCGACGGGCAAGGAAACTTCTTCTTTGCTACCGACACGAACCCTGGCACCGGTACCGGCACCAATGCGAACACAATCTATGAGTGCAGCGCGCAGTGCCAGGCCGAGACCGACGGCGCAGGCACCTATCCGCCGGTAGTGGTTTACACCGATACGCTGGCAATGGGCGTGGTCGCCGTCGATCCCTGGGGCAATCTCTTCTTCTCCGATGGCGCCGACAACGGGGCTAATACTGGAAAAGTTAGCTACCTTGAGGAACTGCCACTATCGGGTGGACACTATGCTTCCTCGCCGACCGTGATTACTACTTACACGACGACTGCCTCATATAACGCGATAACCGGCGTCTCTGCCAATAACTTGAACGCGGTATATTTCGCGGTTGCCAACGATGGCGTCTTTGCCGTTCCGAACTCTTCGTCGGGCCCCAACGCTGCTGGAATTTACAAGGTATCCAGCCAGGGCGGGAAAGGTATGACGGTCGACAGCATTGGCAACCTGTACACGGTCTGCTATAGCGGCACACTTTCCCACGACGGGGTCTGCAAGACCCCGTTTAACAACTTCGCGTTTGGCGCCTCCGCAGTCGGAACCGCCGCGACGGCGGTGACCGCGACGGCAATCGACAACGCCGGCAACTGCACAACTCCACCCACCCTGACCTTTAAGGGCAGCGAGAGCGGGGTTTCGTCGAGCGAATTCGCAATAGTGCCCGGAACTACCTGTTCAACATCCGTCGGCACAGGCAATGGAACGTTCAGCCCTGCGCTGGCGTCCACCGGCGCTTCATATTCAGCCACGATTACCTTCACTCCCACCGCGGTGGGCGCGCGTAACGCGGCGCTCGTCATCACGGATTCGACGAACAGTGCAAGCGGAATGGCAGCGCTCACGGGCGTGGGCAATGGCCCCACGGGCAATGTCGATCCCGGCGTCAGCACAGCTTTCAGCACAGGCTTTACCAGTCCGGCATCCGTTGTCGCGGATCCTGCAGGCGACGTGTTTGTCGCCGACTCCGGTGCGGGCAAAGTCTACGAGATCGCACACGGATCGACGACCCTCACGCCGGTCGGCTCAGGGCTTACAGCTCCTGATGCCTTGGCCTTCGACGCCAACGGAAATCTCTTTATCGCTGATAACGGCGGACCCGACGTGGTGGAGATTCCCAATACCGGCACCACCGGCGCATTTGTCGCAGGAACGCAGCTAACGGTTGTCAGCTCCACGGCTCCGATATTAGGTTCTGCGCTCTCCAGCGCCACTGGCCTGGCCGTCGGACCGGATGGCAGACTGTACATCTCCGATACGGCAAACAAGCGGGTCGCCTTCTGGAATCCGCTCACTGGCCAGTCGGGCGTGACCCTTGCTAACACAGCGAACGGCGTTAAGGCTCCCGTGGGACTCGCCGTCGACTCCTCAGGCAACCTCTATGTCGCGGACTCGACCCTTGACCAGGTGCTCATCTTTTCCGCAGCGGGTGGCATCGCTTCGGTCACGCCTCCCAATGTGACACAGGCTGTTGGCGTCGCGGTCGATTCTTCGGGTAGCGTGCTCGTCGCCGACGCGATATCTGGCAACATCGTCCGCATTCCCGATTTGAGCGGGACGCTGACCACTGCCTCTGCAATCACAATTGAAACGGTCGCTTCGCAGGCCTCTTCGCTGTCCATGGACCCGCTTGGCGACATTTATGTTGCCAGCGCGAGCGGAAAGGCTGCGTATGCCATTCAGCGCACCGCTGCCGCCCTCAACTTCGGCACCGTCTCCGATGGCGTATCCAACTCCGGAACGGTCTACCTGATGAGCGCGGGCAATTCCGCTGCAACCCTCGGAACCCCGGACGTAACCGAGCCTACTAACACAATGTTCACCCTGGTCCCGGCGGCGAGCAACGGATGCTCGAGCGGATCGTCCGGGCCTCCAGGAGCGTCTTGCCAGTTCACGGCAACCTTCGCCCCGCCGCCAGCAACACCCAACGGGCCCCAAACCGGCGTGGCAACCATCAATATCGCGACTCCGGCTGTCACGTTCAACGTGAACATGAGCGGCACAGCCACGACGTCGTCGATTCTGCCCCAGACCATCACCGGCTTCACTCCGCCCGCTTCAATTCAGGTCGGTCAGCAGATCACGCTCTCGGCCACCGGCGGCGCATCCGGCAACCCGGTCACCTTCAGCATCGATGCCTCCTCGGCATGTCCAACGTGCGCCACCATCGCGGGCAGCGTGCTCACGGCAGTCTCCACTGGCGTCATCAAGGTTGACGCCAACCAGGCAGGTGGGACTAGCGGCGGCAAGCAATACGCCGCGGCGACGCAGGTTCAGGCCCCCATCACCGTCCAGTACACCGTGGTCGCGTCTGACGTGCCTGCGCTGCTGATGAGCCAGATCGTATGGAGTTATCAGAGCGGCGCCTTCACCGACGGGCAGAACCCGGCAGGCGGAAGCTTCGCCGTGACGCAGAATGGTCTGATCTATGTCGGAACCACTTATAACAACAAGACGGACATCGTTAATGCAAGCACCGGCGCCTTGGTCCAGCAAATAGCGATGAACGGTGGAGGCGTATTCACGACCGACAGCAACAACAACCTCTACATGGGGCATCTTTACAACACGGCGGTCTACAAGATTCCGTTTGTGAATGGCGCGTATGTGGCATTGAGCGATCTGTCGTCGGCGCCAAACTGCACCGGCACCGACACAGCTATTTGTACCGTTGGATCTATTCCGAGCGGCGGAACGAAGGCAGTGGCCTTCGATGCCTCCGGCAACCTCTACATGGTCACGGTTCCAGCATCGCCGGGCACCAACGCAATTTATGAGTGCGCCGCGTCCTGCCAGACTGGCGGCACCGCAACGCTGGTCTACTCGGATACCACCGGGGCGGTCAGCCAGATTGCCTTCGATCCATGGGGCAACCTCTTCTTCACCGACGGCGTCTATGGCAGCTCGGGCAACTTCAGCGGCGATGAAGTCACCTCTTCCAACCTCTACGAACTGCCTTACACAGCAGGAACAGGCTTTGCTAAAACGCCGACCCTTCTGCAGACGCTCACCGACGCTACTCCCGCCAACTACGACAATCAGTTGGATGGCGTGGCCGTTACCCCCACTGGCACCGTGTACTACGCGGACCAAAACGACGGAATGTTTGCCATTCCCAATACCAAAACAGGCGGCCCCGACACTGCGCACCAGTACGTCGTGTCGGCGCTGGGCGCAAAGGGAATGGAACTCGACGCCAACGGCAACGAGTGGGTGGTGGTGTATCACTCCGGCGGCGATAACATTGGCGAAGCTCTGCTTGGCGACTTGGTGACGCCCAGCGCTCAATACCAGGGTGCCCCAGTCAACGCCTCCGCTACTGTCGTGGACAATGCGTTGCCCTGTACAACGGCTGCAACCCTGGCTATCGCATCCTCCAATCCGGAGTTCGGCGCTACGGCCGGCACCACGTGCTCTACAACTTCGGCCAATTTCTCCACTCCTGTCTCCGCCTCTTCATATACGGCGACCATCACCTTCACGGCAACGAAGCCCAATTCTCAAATCGGGACGTTGACCGTGACAGATACCACCAATGGCGGCGAAGGCACCGCAACGGTGACTGGCTTTGCCTTGACAACCCCACAGGCGCTCACCTTTACGGCGCCCACAACAATCACCGCCACCTACGC